>NZ_JAZGON010000002.1:0-501048 GCF_036421975.1 Georgenia wangjunii
GCATAGCCCTGTCGCCAGTCGCTCGTGTCCTGGGACCATCGGACCCCGCAGAACTCATGCCGGACCTCGAAGGTCAGCGGACGCTAGGCGGTAGTCCGGTGGAACCAGATGCACCGACGACCCTGTGTCGCCGGCACCAACAAGATGCCTGACAGGACCGCCAGCCAGGAAGAGTCTGCGCAGTGAGCGGACGCCGTCGGCGTCGAGAGACGCCACCTTTGAGAGTGCCATGGACGACGGTGGCAGTGTTGCAGCGTGTCGAACCTGCACATTCGGCGCTTGGACCCGATAGACAGGGTGGAGGGGGCACCACGAAGCGGCGCCCCGCGGAGGCGAGGAGGCCCAGGAATGGAATACGTGGTGATTCAGGTGACGCTCAAGGCGAAGTTCCTCGGAACAGGATCGGGAAACCTATCCGAACTCGAGAGCGTGCTTAACAAGCAGGCGGCGAAGGGGTACCGCCTGCACACGATCACAACCGCGTCCGCGAAGAGCGGCGGACTCGGTGGTGGTGACCGGATCCAGGCCACTATGGTCTTCGAGAAGCTCAGTTGAGGCGACGGCGCGTGACTCGGTAGTTGTGTCGCAGTGCGGCGGGGATTTCAGCCCGAGTGCAGTGAGGACGCACGGCCAGGTGGGCACACTATGCGGCATGACCGGACGTCGGTCGAGACGGCGTCCCGGTACTCAGTCGAGCCGGCAAGAAGGCGGACGGGCGGGGCGCAGCACGCGCCAGGGTCGATCGGCTGAGGTCAGTCGCTGGGGAACAAGGCGGTCCAGGCGGCGGCGTACTCCTCGTTCACTGACGGGACGACGGTGCCGCTCACCCGCAGCAGGTGCGTGCCCTTCAGGTGGTGCCACTCCGTTCCGAACGCCGGGGCCCAGATCGGCGAGGGTCTCCTGGATGTAGTCAGACCGGGCCTGTGCGTCTTCCGGAGTGGCGAAGACCTCGATGACGGCACCGGCGTCGATGCCGTCCCCGCCCTCAGCACGGGCGTCGGTGATCCGCGCCGCGGAGATGTACTGGCCGGGCCGACCGATCAGCTCGTTCGGGTCGTTGGTGTCGTCGTACACCGCGACGTCGGTGATGTTCGCGTTGGCTGCGCGCAGGGCTTCACTGGCGGCGGCGTCGTCTACCGGAATCACGGCCGTAGGAGTCGGTTCAGGCTCCGGTGTGGCGGTCGGCTCCGCCGTTGGTTCCTCGCTGGTCTGCGGTTCCGGGGACCCGGCCGAGGCAGGGGCATCCGATGGCAGATCCGGACACACCGGAGCGGCTGCGTGCCGGCTACTGAGGATCTGGACACGAAGGTGAGACGGCGGGCCGTCTCACGGGTCAACAACGCGCAGCGGACCCCTCGGCAAGACACCCAGCCGACGAGTCGTGCCCACGCGAGCGCGCACCGCTCGCAACGTCTCGGCTGGGCGCGCCCGCGCCTGGCGGCCTAGACCGCGGTCAGCGAGTTGAAGAGCAGGCTGGTCTGCGTCTCGCGGACGCCGGCGACGGCGCGGATGCGCTCCAGGACAAGGTCGAAGTCCGAGAGGCTCCGGCACCTTAGCTGCACGACCAGGTCCCAGACCCCGGTCGTGGCGTGCAACGCCTCGACCTCGGGGTAGCCGCGGATCTCCCGAACAACGGCCGCACCTTGGTTCGGCGCGGAGCGGACCATCGTGACGCCGCGGATGGCGTCGCGGTCGACATCGTTGCTCAACCGGACGGTGAAGCCCTCGATGACCCCGGAGCTGACGAGCCGGGCGATGCGTGAGGTAACGGTCGAGCGGTTCACGCCCAGCGCTCGCGCCAGCACCGCTACCGACGTTCGACTGTCGGCGCGGAGGGCCGCGATAAGGCCATGATCGAGGTCGTCCAGCACCCAAACAGCCTACTGCGGGTCTGCAAACCGCTGCGGAGTCAGGCGGAAGTTGCAACGGGTGCCGATTGCATGACCACTTCGCCGGTTCCTAGCGTCTAGGGCATGACCAGCGCAGGAGCAACAGCAGCCGACTCGACCGTCCCCGGGAGGGAGCCGCGCCAGCCGCTCGCCGGTGTCGGCCTCACGCACTTCGCCGGTCGCGCCGGCGACCACAACGACCGTGCCATGGTCGCCTCGGCGCACCTCGTGGCAGCACTCGGGGAGCTCCTGGCGACGTCGCCGGCCGTGATCGGGACGCCCGAGCCCGCACTGTCGACAGGGTGGGCCGAGGGGCTGTCCGCCGCCATGCCGACGCTGCAGGCGATGCAGCAGCGCCTCACGGCCGTCTTCGACGCGGGCCAGGTGCCGGTCACGGCTTCCAGCCGGTGCGCAGTCGCACTGGCCACCCTGCCGGTGGTCGCCGCTGCCCGGCCGGACGCGGTCGTCGTCTGGTTCGACTCGCACGCCGACATCAACACCCCCGACAGCACCACCACCGGCTACCTCGGGGGGCTGGCCTACAGCGGGCCGATGGGGATGTGGGACTCCGGGCTCGGCAGCGGCCTCGCTGCCGAGAACGCGGTGCTCGTCGGGGCTCGCGACATCGACCCCGCCGAGCAGGATCTGCTCGACCAGGGCGTCATCAAGCTCGTCCGGGTCGGACCCGGGATGGCCGACGAGCTCCGGGCCGCGGTCGCGGGCCGCCCGGTGTACCTGCACCTCGACTGCGACGTCTTGGAGCCGGGCATCGTCGCGACCGACTACCAGGTCCCGGACGGCATGACGCTCGAGGATCTGCACGCCTGCGCGGCTGTGCTCGCAGAGTCTGAGATCGTCGGCCTCGAGCTCGCCGAGCTCGAAGCGGACGGCGACCCTGCCCTCATTCACGGTCACGTCCAGGGTCTGCTGACGGCCCTCCGCCCGGTGTTCATGTCGTCCTGGACCTCCTGACAGGCACACCTAGCGAAGCTGGACAGACGAGTCGCGTCTCTAACGAGTTCTTCCAGCCAACCCGGGCCCGTGCGAGCCTTCCTCACAGGAGGAGTCCGGAACCGGCTGTGCGGGCGCGACCGCCCAGTAGGACTCGACCGGTGTCGGTGGTGACGACGGTCAGTTCGCCGCCTCGGGGCGATGCCTGCTCCGCGGCCAGGGTCGCGCCGAGCTGGTCGCGCCAGTACGGGCCGACTGTGCAGTGGGCCGAGCCGGTGACGGGGTCCTCGGGGATGCCGTACGCCGGCGCGAAGTAGCGCGACACCACGCCGGCGTCGTTCCGCTTGGCGGTGACGATGAGGCCGCCTGCGGGCAGGGCGGCGACGGCCCGCAGGTCCGGCGTGAGCTCCCGCACGGTGTCCTCCGATGCGAGGACCGCGAGGATGTTCCGCTCGCCCGGGTCGGCGGCGTCGGTGACACCCGTCCAGACGGGGATCGGGCCGGCAAGCGCGGCCAGCAGGCCGTGGTCTGGCGGGACAGGACTGGCCGGGAGGGCGGGGAAGTCGAGCACGATCCGGTCGCCCTCGCGCCGTGCAGTGAGGCGCCCGCTCAGGGTCTCGAAGACGGCGGTTGCGTGGGCCGGCAGGACGCCGGTCTCCCAGAGCCGGTGGGCGGCGGCGAGCGTAGCGTGCCCGCAGAGTGCGACCTCGGCGACGGGTGTGAACCAGCGCAGGTGGAACGTCGCCCGGTCGCCGGGGGTGAGGAACGCCGTCTCGGCCTGCGCGAGCTCGTTGGCGATGCCCTGCATCCACGCGTCGTCGGAGAGTTCGTCCAGCAGCACGACGCCGGCGGGGTTCCCGGAGAACGCTCGCGCGGTCGTGAAGGCGTCCACGAGCGCGAACGCGGTCCGTCTCGTCATCGCGTTCGCTCCAGGACGACGTCCCACTCAGACCTCACGCCTGCACTCTACGATGCAATATGGTGCACCGCATGGAACATGAAGCGCCGCTGGCTCGTCTCATCGGGGAGCGGGTGAGGAACGAGCGGCAGGCCCGGCAATGGACGCTGGATCAGCTCGCCAACTTCTCCGACGTCAGCCGCCGCATGCTGGTCAACATCGAGCAGGGTGCTGCCAATCCCAGCATCGGCATCTTGCTCAAGCTCAGCGACGCGCTCGGGGTCGGCCTGCCCGCGCTGGTCGAGCAGCCCCGTCCAACGAGTGTGAAGGTGACCCGCCGCGGCAGCGGGCCTGTGCTCTGGTCGAGCGAGGCCGGCGGCCGCGCGGTCCTCGTCGCGAACACCGTCCCGCCGGACGTCGTCGAGCTGTGGGACTGGGCCCTGGGCCCGGGCGACCGCTCCGCCAGCGAAGCGCACGTCGACGGGACCCGCGAGCTGCTGCACGTCCTCGAGGGCGAGGCCACAGTCGAGGTCGCCGAACAGGTCCTGGTCCTGCAGGCCGGGGACGCACTGTCCTTCCCCGGCGACGTGCCCCACGCCTACGCCAATCCGGGCGCCACGCCGGTCCGGTTCTCCCTGTCGGTGTTCGAGCCCGCCGTCGGCACCACACCCCGAGGAAGGACCGCCCATGCGTGACCTGAACGGGCTGCAGACCTACCTGGACGGCGCCCACGTCGACGACGCCGTGCTCGCGCTCCGCCCGGACTACCGAGCCCTCCTGCTCGCCGTCGACGGGATCGAGCCACGCCCGAGCGACGTCGCCAGCGAGGAGCTGCTCCTGCGGGCGGAGGAATCCGCCCGCGAGCAGCTGGCCACCGTGCCGGTCGACCAGCTCCCGCACATCGCGGCCTGGCGCGAGGCCTACAAGGCCATGGGCTCCAAGCCCAGCCGCACACGCAACAGCGCAGAGGCGCTGCTGCGCCGCGCCGAGGCAGGACTGCCGCGGGTGAACACGCTGACGGACGTCTACAACGCTGTGAGCCTGCTGCACCACGTGCCGATCGGCGGTGAGGACCTGGACCGCTACGCCGGACCGCCGCGACTGATCCGTGCGACCGGGCAGGAGCCGTTCGACACCATGACCAGCGGCGAGACCGTCGTGGAGCACCCGGACCCCGGGGAGGTGGTGTGGACCGACCAGGCAGGCGTCACGTGCCGACGGTGGAACTGGCGACAGGCCAAGCGAACCCAGCTCACCGACCACACCACGGCCGCCCTGTTCATCCTCGACGCCCTCGAGCCGCTCAGCGACGACGAACTAGGTGCTGCCGGCGACGAGCTCATCGGCCACCTCCGCCGGCTCGGTCGCGATGTCCGCGTCGCGAGGCGCCTCCTGGGTCAGTCGTGACGGTCAGAGGCTCCCATGGGCGGCTGCCGCCGTGGACGCTGGCGACAGCCGCGATGCTGTCGGTGCAGCTCGGGTCGGCGCTGTCGGTCGACCTCATCGACGAGGTCGGCGCCGCGGGCACGGCCTGGTTGCGCCTGACCGCGGGCGCCCTGGTGTTCCTGGTGATCGCCCGGCCACCGCTGCGCTCGGTCCGGCGCGCGGACCTCCCGGCGCTGCTCGGCCTCGGCGTCACCAGCGGGATCGTCACCATCTGCTTCCTGGCCGCTCTCGACCGCATCCCGCTCGGCACGGCCGTCGCCGTGGAGTTCCTGGGACCGCTGACCGTCGCAGCCGTGCGCAGTCACAGCCGCAGCGCCCTAGTCTGGCCGGGACTGGCCCTGCTCGGCGTCGTCGGGCTGACCGAGCCATGGAAGGGCGACATCAACGGCCCTGGGCTGGGCTTCGCCGCCATGGCCGCCGTCGGCTGGGCCGGCTACATCGTCCTCACCCAGCATGTCGGCGACCGCTTCACCGGCATCAGCGCGCTGTCGATGACCGTCCCGATCGCCGCGCTCACCGCCGCCGTCGTCGGCGTCCCGCAGGCCGCCGGACACCTCACCCCCGGCGTACTGCTCGCCGCCGTTGGCCTGGCCCTGCTCCTGCCCGTCCTGCCCTACGCGCTGGAGATGCTCGCACTACGCCGAATGACCCCGACCGCGTTCGGCACACTCATGGCGCTGGAACCCGCGATGGGCCTGCTGCTCGGGCTGCTGGTGCTGTCGCAGCAGCCCACGGCCATCCAGGTCGCCGGCATCGCCCTGGTCGTCCTGGCCGGAGCCGGCGCGCAACGCGGCGGCCACCGGACCACGCCGAGCGACGCCGACGACGAGCCGGTCCTACCACTACTCAGCGCTCCGGAGCCGACATGATCCAGGCCGACAAGCCGGACGAGACCCGACGAGCCGCTGCTATCCGGCCTTGCCGCCGGTCTCACATCGGAAACCGAGGCGCCGCTCGCCGACCTGCCAGCACTGCGGGATGCACCCCCGTGTTCCGGCCCTAAGCCTTTCGGCGAAGTCACCCACCGAGGGCGCCGCAGGCCACGTCTTCACCACCATCCGGGAACTGGCGGCGGCCTCCACCCGTCTAACGATCATCGGCACGAGCGGTAACGCTCGCGCCAGAGAGATCGGTCGGGCTCCGTCCGTTCCTGTTCATTTTCGCAGCGAGGCCTCCGCGCCGGCCGGCCGTCTTCACGTGAGCCGACTCAGGGCACGCGGTACCCCGCCGCCCGGAAGAGCTCGTACCACTGCGGCCGGGTCAGCGGCAGGTCCGAGCCGAGGGCCGCCCCGGTGACGCGCTCGGGCGTCGTCGTGCCCACGACGACCTGGATGTCGGCCGGGTGGCGGGTGATCCACGCGGTCGCGACGGCGATGGCTGGGATGTCGTACTCCGCGGCGATCCGGTCGATGACGGCGTTGAGCTCGGCGTACTCGGGGTTGCCGAGGAACGTCCCGGCCCGGGAGCCGGCCTGGAACGGGGACCAGGCCTGGACGGTGATGCCGTTGAGGCGGCAGTAGTCGAGCAGACCGCCGCCGTCGAGGACGACGGACTGGTCGAGCCCGGCCATGTTGGCCGTGACCCCCTGTGCGACGAGGGGGGCGTGCGTCATCGACAGCTGGAGCTGGTTGGCGACGAGCGGCTGGCGGACGGACCGCCGGAGGAGCTCGATCTGCCCCGGGGTGTGGTTGGAGACGCCGAACGCTCTGACCTTCCCCGCCGACTCGAGCTCGTCGAAGGCGCGGGCCACCTCGTCCGGCTCGACGAGGGCGTCGGGGCGGTGCAGCAGCAGGACGTCGATGCGGTCCGTGGCGAGGGCCTCGAGCGAGGCGTCGACCGACTCGAGGATGTGCTCGGCGGAGAAGTCGAAGTACGGCCCGTCGCGCACGATCCCGCACTTGGTCTGGATGGTCCACGTGTCCCGCTCGGACGGCGAGAGCCGCATCGCCTCGGCCCACCGGCGTTCGCAGCCGTGCAGGCTGTTCCCGTAGATGTCGGCGTGGTCGACCATGTCGATCCCGGCGTCGCGCGCCGTGCGCACGAGGGTGCGGACGTCGTCGTCGGACTTGCCGTCGATGCGCATGAGGCCGAGGACGACGTTCGACGCCGCCATCGCCTCCGTCAGGTTGATGTGTCGCATCTCAGGCCTCCGACAGGGTCGCGACCTCGGCGGCGTCGAGCTCGAGGTCCGCGGCGGCCGCGGAGTCCTCGATGCTCGTCGGCCGGGAGGCACCGGGGATGGGAAGGACGACCGGGGCGAGCGCGAGCTCCCACGCGAGGGTCACCTGGTAGACGCTCACGCCGTGCGCGTCGGCGACCCGCTGGAACGCCTCGTGCCGCGTGGCGAGCTCACCCGCGTTTGAGATGCCGCCCAGCGGGGACCAGGGCAGGAACGCGATCCCGAGCTCGGCGCAGTGCCGGAGCTCGCCCAGGCTCGAGCGGAAGGCGGGCGAGAACTGGTTCTGCACGGAGACGAGCCGGCCGCCGAGGACGCGCTGGGCCTCGTCGATCTGGCCGACGTCGGCGTTGGAGATCCCGGCCATCTGGATGACGCCCTCGTCGAGGAGCTCGGCGAGCGCTCCGACCGAGTCGGCGTAGGGCACGTTCGGGTCGGGCCGGTGGAACTGGTAGAGGCCGATCGCCTCGACGCCGAGCCTCTGCGCCGAGGCCTTGGCCGCGGACTTGAGGTACTCCGGACGACCGTCCTTGGTCCAGGAGCCGTCTCCGGGCCGCAGGTGGCCGCCCTTCGTCGCGACGAGCACGTCGGACGCGTCGCCGCCGTATCTGCGCAGGGCCTTGGCGATGAGCGACTCGTTGTGGCCGACCTCGCCGGCGTCCCGGTGGTACGAGTCCGCCGTGTCGATGAGCGTGACACCGGCGTCGAGCGCGGCGTGGATCGTCGCGATCGAGCGGCTCTCCTCGGGGCGCCCCTCGATCGACATGGGCATGCCACCGAGGCCGATCGCCGACACGGTGCGGTTGCCCAGAGTTCGCTGCTGCACGGGTTCTCCCTACATGGTGGATGACGGCGCAACACTAGACACCGGACCGCGCCGGGGCGACCGATGGAGACCTGCGCCCCCTACCTCCGCGCCCGCAGGCCAGCGCCCGCCGGTCCGCGGTGCTTGCGCCACGACGACGCCGCACGCAGCGCGCCGTCGCGGACGGTGGGCGTGCGGGCGGTGCGGGCGCCAGAACGCGTGGGCGCGACTCAGCGAGAGCGGTCGAGGGTGGCTCGTCCGTCCACCGTGATCTCGACGGTGGCGCTGTCACCGAGGATCTGGGCGGCGCCCCGCGGGACGGGCACGCGCACCCGCCAGTGCCCGGGCCGGTCGTCGACGTCGCGCAACGGCGGGGTGCCGGCCGGGTCCCAGTCCCGGATGGCCCCGCCGATCTCGGAGTTCCACGTCGCCCACGTGCACCCGCTGTCGGGCCCGCTGAGGGCGATGTCGACGACGAGCACGTCGGCCCAGTCCTCGGTCTGCTCGAGGTGGTCGGTGAAGAAGAGGATCCCCCCGCGCTCGCGCAGCGAGATGAGGCGGAGCCGCAGCACGTGGCGCATCGTCCGCACCCGGTCGCCGGTGCTGGGATCCTCCGGGCGCTTCGCCGTTGCGGAGAGGAACGTCGTCACGAGCGGGACGGGCGTGCGCGGCGCGTCCTGGCTGCGCGGGCGCTCGATCTGGATCGGGCACAGGTGCGCCGTGCTCTGCTCGTGGAGGATCGCGGGCAGCCCGCGGATCGACAGGGACGTCTCGAGCTGCCACACGGTGTCGTCGTCCGGGTCCCCGGGCAGGTCGAGGTCGACGAGGTTGGCGCGCACCGCGAGGTCCCCGAAGAGGAAGCGCCGCAGGTTCTGGTAGCCCTCCTCGGAGTTGACGATGCCGAAGCGCCCGCTGTGGCTGCGGTGGACGAGCGAGCGCGGGGCCCCGCGGACGTAGGCGTTGTCGATCTGGACGAGCCCGTCGCTCGCGGCGCCCACCGCCCCGGAGGACAGCCCCATCGCCGTCGTGTAGTCGGTCGAGTTCGTGCCGACGAGGCAGAAGAACCGGTCGAGCGGGTAGCCGTCGGCGGGCATGCGCGTGGCGTCGAACGCGCCGTCCGCGCCGATGGCCGGCGACCCCGACGGCGTGAGGTACTCGCGCATGCGCCGGGGGCCGAAGATGTCCGCACCGAAGAGGCCGGTCATGTCCCGCAGCCGCTCGAGCAGGCCCATACCGACGGCGAACTCGATCCCGCCGTGCGGCGTCGCGTAGGTGAACACCCGGTCGACGACGTCCGCGCCGGCGTCGGGACGGCCCCCGAGCTCCGGGTGCTCGGGGATGACCTTCTGGACGAGGCAGCGCACGACGAGGCCACCCATCGAGTGCGCGACGAGGAAGACCCGCGGGGCGCCGGTCTTGACCCGCACCGACTGGATGAGGTCGAGGAGGCTGCCGGCCGCGCGCTCGAGGGAGAACGCGTTCGGCTCGCGCGTGAGGGTGGGGGCGAACTCGTCGTAGAAGCGGTGGACCCACAGCGTCTCCGCCGGCACCGTGCCGTTCTCCTGGGCCTGGAGGTAGGCCCGCTGGTCGCCGCGGACGAGGAGCTGGTAGCCCTCGTCGATCATGAGGCGCAGGAGCGGGCTCTCGAACTGGTGGAAGACCGGGCGGTCCGCCTTGTCCACCCGCACCTGGACGGATCCCTCGTTGAAGCCGTAGAACGGGTCCTCGACCGCGGAGCTGATGCCCGACCCGCTGCCCGCGAAGCCGCGCACGTAGATGACCGGCAGCCGGCCGTTGCCCGGGTACGCCATCGGAGCCTCCTCGCTCGCGCCTCGCGGGGCGGCCCGGCGGGTGCTGCCCGGGGTGCTCCGCGCCGCCAGTGTCCCGACAGGTCCGGCGGGCTGTCCAGGGCTCCCCGGAAGGTCTGCGCGATCGGGCCGCGTCATGGCACTGCGCGCCCGGAGGCGGGCGTGCGGCACGAGGGCCGCGACCGCCCGTCGTGGGCCGCATGTGATGATCGCGACCATGGATGCTGAGCAGGCGGTCGTCCTCGTGCCGAGCCGGTACGAGGAGTGGGTGCGACGCTACGGCGACATGGCCTCGCACGTCACCACCCTCGTCCCCGGTGCCGTGGTGGAGCACATCGGCTCGACCGCCGTGCCCGGCCTCCCTGCCAAGGACGTCGTCGACGTCATGGTCGGGGTCGACGCCCGAGCCGTCCGGTCGACGGCCAGGCGGCTCGCGGCGGCAGGGCTCGACCTCGAGGGAGAGCGCGACCACCACTGCTGGCTGAGCGCGCCCGACCGGTCGGACCGGGCCTACGTCGTCCACGTCGTCGAGCACGGCGGCCGTCCGTGGACGAGGCGGGTGGCCTTCCGTGACCTCCTGCGCGGGGACGCGGCCGCGCGCGCGGCCTACCTCGACGTCAAGCGGGAGGCGGCGCGATCGACGCGTGGCTGGGACGCCTACACGCAGGCGAAGACCGGCGTCGTGGCCGAGCTCCTCGACCGCGCAGCGCCCGATCAGCGCTGAGCGCCCACGCCAGGCGTCGCCTCCGGTGACGGAGCCGCCCCGTTGTCACCGAGACGCCCAGTGCTGTTCGCTACGGTGTTCCCGACCAGTTCGCTGCTGCGCGGGTGCGGTACCCCTCACCCCGGACCTGAGGGGTGACGCCGATGAGGGTTGAGCAGCGGGCGCGGAGCCGAGCGCGCGGGGCCCACGTGATCGCGGTGGTCTCGCTGGTCGCGGTCGGGCTCGCCGGGTGCGGGCAGGCCGCCGCCGACGCTCCGCCCGAGGCCGCTGCGCCCACCGGGACGGCCTCGCCGGCGGCCTCCCCGACCCCGATCCGGGCGGGGGACCCCGCGTACGCCTGGCCGACCGAGGAGACCGCCGACCTCGTCATGCCGGTCGGGTGGTGGGGAGACTCGCCCCCGGAGCCGCAGTACTCCCAGCTCGCCCGCGAGCACACGCACGTCGTCCTCATCAACACGTGGCGCAACGTCGTGGTCGATGTCGTCGAGCGCGACAGCACCGGCACCGCCCACTCGCGACGCCCGACCGAGCCCGTCCGCATCGACCCGCAGTGGCCGGAGGAGTCCCTCGTCGTCCTCGACGCCCACACCCACGAGATGGTCGACGCCGTCGCGATCCCCGAGACGATCACGGCGATGCTCGAGGCTCCGGGGCGCCCGGGGGCGGAGGGTTGGGATCTCCTCAGCGACGAGGACACCCAGCGGTGGGCGGCGCTCGCCGCGGGCAGCGACTTCGAGCTCGTCGAGGCCCGGACCGACGGCAACGGTCAGGTCGGTGGGTTGTTCGAGGACGGGTCGGCCATCGGCATCACGTTCAAGGTCACGCCCGGTACCGGCCTCGTCCTCGCCGACGGCATCGACCTCGAGCCCTACGAGCCGATGAGCCTTGACGGCTTCGACGCTCGCGTCCACGCCGGCCCCGACGACGTCGACGTGCGCGCGCTGAGTCTCGACGCGACCTGCGCGGGCCTCGTCTCGACCTACCACCTCGAGCCGGCCGAGGTCACCGACACCCAGCGCGACTTCATCGTCGGCGTCCTGGCCGGGCGCGTCCTCACGACTGGCTGCTCGTAGCCGAACGGCAGCCCACACCCACCAGGGCGGTGGCGCAGGTTCGCCGGTCGGGAGGCACGGGACGACCAGCCCGTTCCCGACCCGGGTGCACCGCGGTCGCCCTCAGGCGGTGTCTTCGCGGACCGAGACCGGCCGGCGCGATGCCCGGCCCGGACGGCGTGGGACGGGCCTGGGCCTGGGCCTGAGGCGCCGGGCGCGTGCAGCCGCGTGCCGCACCCGCTCGGCCCGGTGCAGGACGTCAGCGGCGCCGGCGGGTACCGAAGATCGTCCGCGTGATCTCCCGCCCGAGCTGGGTCCCCGCGGAGGAGAGTAAGCTGTCCAGGGCCGTGCGCCCGGTGGGCCGCCGCGCGGACCCGTCCCGCGACGTCCGCCGGGTGGACGCGCGGTCCTCCCGCGCGAGCTTCTCCTGCAGGTCGCGCAGCTCCTTGTCCCGCGCGGCGCGCTCGGCCTCGGCGCGCGCCTCGGCGGCCTCCGCGGCGACCTCGGCCTCCTGGCGGGCGACGCGCGCGGCCAGGAGCTCGTACGCTGACTCGTTGTCCACCGCGGTGCCGTACCGTGCCGCGAGGTCCGAGGCCGCGATGACGCCGTCGACGGTGGCGCGGGCGGCGGGCGCCATCGACGAGCGTGGTGCGCGCACCCGGGTCCAGGCGACCGGTGTCGGGACGCCCGTCTCGGACAGGACCGTGACGACGGCCTCGCCCGTCCCGACCGACGTGAGCGTCTCCTCGAGGTCGTACGGGGAGGTGGGGAAGGTCCGCGCGGCCTCACGCAGGGCCGCGGCGTCCTTGGGGGTGAACGCCCGCAGCGCGTGCTGGATGCGGGCGCCGAGCTGGGCCAGGACGTCGGCCGGTACGTCCTTGGGCACCTGGGTGACGAAGACGATGCCCACGCCCTTGGACCGGATGAGCCGCACCGTCTGGGTCACCTGGTCGAGGAAGTCCTTCGAGGCCCCGGAGAAGAGCAGGTGCGCCTCGTCGAAGAAGAAGACGAGCTTGGGCTTGTCGAGGTCGCCCACCTCGGGCAGGGAGGCATAGAGGTCCGCCAGCAGCCACATGACGAACGTAGAGAACAGGCCCGGCCGGTCCTGGAGGGCCGGGAGCTGGAGCGCCGAGATGACGCCGCGACCATCGGCGGCGGTGCGGATGAGGTCGTGCGTGGAGAAGGCGGGCTCACCGAAGAACACGTCCGCGCCCTGCGCCTGGAGCGCCGCTATCTCGCGGAGGATGACGCCTGCGGTGGCCGTGGAGATCCCGCCGATGTCCTTGAGCTCGGGCTTGCCGTCGTCGGAGGTGAGGTAGGAGATCGTCGCGCGCAGGTCCTTGAGGTCGAGGAGCGCCAGCCCCTGCTCGTCCGCCCAGTGGAAGATGAGCGCGAGGCTCGACTCCTGGGTGTCGTTGAGCCCGAGGACCTTCGCCAGGAGCAGGGGCCCGAAGTCGGTGACCGTCGTGCGGATCGGCACCCCGTCGCCGACGCCGCCGAGGCTGAGGAGCTCGGTGGGGAACGCCGTCGGCGACCACTCCTGCCCGATGCCCACAGTGCGGGCGAGGAGGGCGTCCCCGCCCGGCCCCGGCTCGGCGAGTCCGGTGAGGTCGCCCTTGACGTCCGTGAGGAAGACTGGCACGCCCTGCTCCGAGAGGCCCTCGGCGAGGACCTGGAGGGTGCGGGTCTTGCCCGTGCCGGTCGCGCCCGCGACGAGGCCGTGACGGTTGAGCGTGCCGAGCGGGATGCCCACCTGGGCGCCGGGCACGGGGGCACCGTCCTCGACGAGGGCGCCGATCGGGAGCACGCCGTCACCTGGGGGGTAGCCGGCCGCTACCGCACGGGCGTGCTCCGAGAGGGCCGCGGCGACGACGGGCGTCCCGGCGGTGAGCACGTCCGCCGGCTCAGCCGCACCGGGCGCATCTGTCGCCGGTGCGTCTACCGTGCGCTGCGCGTCCGTCCGCCCACGGTCATGCGCTGGCGGCCGTTCGTCAGCCACCTCCGCCACCGTCGCCGGCTCGGGGTGCGGGACGCCAGCAGCGAGGGCGGCGTCGAGCGCGGCCTGCGCGGCCTCCGCTCGCGCTGCAGCCGCCTCGGCGACCGCCTGGGCGGCCTCGGCCCGCAGGCGCGCGATCTCAGCGGGGGAGGCCGGTGGAGCGCCTGTGGGCGGCGCGCTGGCGGGCGCGGATGGTGCGTCGTCGGCCATGCAGCGATCCTAGGTGCGCGCCCGCCGTGGTCGGGTCGAGCGCTCGGCGTCCCGGCGCCGCGACGTCCCGTCGCTCCGGTGGTCCGGCCGGCGGCCTCGGTGGTCGCGCGTCAGCTCGCGACGACGCCTCCGTCGCGGACCTCGACGGACACCGCGGGCAGGGGGTCCTCGGCCGGCCCGCGCAGGGCGTCACCGGTGGCGAGGTCGAACTCCGAGCCGTGGCACGGGCACCGCAGCGTCCCGTCCTCGGGGGTGACGACGCACCCTTGGTGCGTGCAGATCGCGCTGAAGGCCACGACCTCGCCCTGCGACGGCTGCGCGACGAGGATCTCGGCGCCGTCCGGCGTCGTCACCGCCACGGCCCCGCCGACGGGGACGTCGGCGAGCGCGACGAGCGGCTCGGCGCCCGACGGTGCGGGGGAGCCGCTGCCTCCGGACGGCGCGGACGAGCCGCCCCCCTCGGACGGTGGCGCGCTGCCGCCCGTCGGACCGGGCGTCCCGCCGTCGGCGCCGCAGGCGGCAAGCGTGACGAGCCCGGCGGCGGACCCCGCGCCGAGGAGCACGGCCCGGCGGCTGGGACACATCGGCGATTGTGCGGACAACGTCGCGTCCATGGTGGGAACGTACAACGTGCGGCGCGTGCCGTACACAGCCGAGGAGAGAGGGATCGCCATGCCGAGCTCAGCTGCCGAGGCCCGCCCACCCGGCGCCGCCGTGCCCGAGCCGCGCTCCTCGACCGTCCTGCGCTGGCTCACGGCCGCCGGCGTGCTCGTCTCCGCCGTCGTCCACCTCTACCTCTACCTCGACGGGTTCGACGCCATCGAGATCATCGGGCCGCTCTTCCTCCTCAACGGGGTGGCGGGGATCGTCATCGGCCTCGCCCTGCTCGTCTGGCGCCACCCGGTGTGGCTCGTGGCCGCTGTGGGCTTCTCCGCGGCAACGGCGCTCGCGTTCCTCGTCTCGACGACCGTGGGGCTCTTCGGCGTGCGGGAGCCGTTCTGGGGCGTGTCCCAGACGACGGCGCTCGTGGCCGAGCTCGTCGGGCTCGTCTGCGGGGCGCTGCTCCTCGCGCGGTGGTGGCGGCGTCGCCGCTGAGCGTCGTCCCTACGAGAGCGTCGTCGCGTCGTCGAGCCGGTAGTACGTGCGGTTCGTGTAGACGAGCGGGTTGCGCACCTCGGACTGCTGCGCCAGGACGGCGCGGACCGTGATGAGCAGGCTGTCGCCCACGGGAATGCGCTCCTCGATGACGCCGCGCACCCACGCCGTCGTCCCCCGCAGGATGGGCTCCCCGGTCGGCAGCGGCGCCCACCGGACCCCGTCGAAGCGGTCGACGCCGCGCGCCGCGAAGCGGGCGGCGACGTCCCGCTGGTCCTCGGCGAGGAAGTTGACGACGACGCTGTCCGCCTGCTCGAGCGCCGGTCGCGAGGACGACGTCGCCGCGAGCGAGAACGCGAGGACCGGGGGCGCGGCGGAGACGGAGATGACGGAGGTCGCGGTGAACCCGACCGGACCGTCCGGGCCGCGCAGGGTGACGACGCCGACCCCAGCCGGGTGGTGGCGGAAGACCCCCTTGAAGTCCGCGGCGCTGATCTCGCGGTAGTCCGGCTGCACGGTGTGCAGCCCCACGGCGTGCTCGGCGCTCATGCCACGCTCCGATCGGTCTCGACTACATCTGTCTATGACAACGCTGGGGGTGCGCCGCCATTCCCGGCGGGCGGTCGCGCGCGCCGAACGGGTCGTCGGTCGAGCGGGTTCGTGACCCATCGATGTCCCTTGAGCCGGACCGTACGCGGCGGCTCGCCGCTGTCGCGACGCGGGGTCGGCCGTCTCGCCAGGGGAGACGCAGACCACCGCTGCGTCCACTCATCTCGACATGTGAGAGGAGATCGGGCTGGGCGCGGCTGGTCGCGCGGACCTCTGCCACGTCTCGCGCGGCGGAACCTGAGACGCGCCCGACCGATTGTTGACATGTGAAGCATGTCTCCTCTAGCGTCTGCCCCAGGTTCAGAGCACCAGTGCGCTACTCGCGCAAAGCCCCGGCTTGCTGGTCGACAACCCCGCACGTGCGCGGGGTGCCCCGGGTGATGACCTGGCCTCACGAATGGCGTGAGGCAACGCTGCGCACCTCTGGTGCACGAGCACGAAGGAAGCAGGACGACCATGAGCACGCACCCGAGCCCCAGGTTGAGCCCCATCTCGCCTCGCTGCTCCATGCGCATGTGTTGTCGTCCCTGTATGTCGGTCTGACGACGTACCCAGCGATGCCCCGGCGCACCCCGCGCTGACGCATCACCGCTGACGAGGCCCCGGCGCGGGCGAGTGGCACGCGCGCCCCGGGACGACCTGCGGCAGCACTCCTTCTTGCGCGCGCTGCGCGACGACACCAGATGGACACGTGCCCCCATGACTGTTGCCTACCTCCCTGCCCGGCCCACCGACTCCGCCCGCACGACCCTCGGCCTCGACCTCACCGGCCTCGGCGCCGACCCGGGGAGCAGCTCCCTCGGTGTCGACCTGCCCGTCGAGAAGGCGAACCTCGCCCGCCTCGCCTCCTACACTCGCGCCGCGCACGAGGGCGGCGTCGCGTTCGTCGCGCTCGACGAGCAGTTCCGCCTGCGCTCCGACCGAGCCGTGCGCCGGGACGCATGGCTCGACCCGGTCGTGGCGGCCAGGCGCATCAGCCCGCACGCCCGTTCGGCGGGCCTCGTCTCGAGCGTCCCGCTCCGGCAGGCCGACCCGGGCGCCCTCGCCGGTGAGCTCGCGCAGATGGCGGGACCTGCCGGGACGTGGGCGGGGCTACAAGTGAGCGCCGGTACCGCGCGGGCGGACGCCGTCGCCGACGTCCTCGACCACGTGAGCCGCTCGCTCGGCCGGACGCGGCCGGGGTCCCGCCCCGTCGCCCGCCCGAGGGTCGTCGTGCCGCTGCGCTCCGAGGCGGACATCGAGCTGGCGGGCTCCGTCGCCGACGTCGTGCGGGTGCGCGAGCGCGACCTCAGCTGGGCGCGGGAGCTGCGCTACGCCGTCCGCGCGACGTCCCGCGCCGCCGGGCGCGGTGACGTCAGCGTGCTCGTCGACCTCCACACCGTCATCTCGGCCGACCGCGGCGCCGCGGAGGCACGGGCCGGGCTCGTCGCGGACATCGCCGGCGAGCACCCGTCGTGGGCGGGCGCGCTCGAGGCGGTCGGGACGGCCGAGGACGTCGTCGAGACGATGGAGCGGTGGATCACGGCGGGTGCGGCCGACGGGTTCGTCATCCTGCCGGGCTCGGTGCCCGCGGACGTCGCCGCCCTCCTGCGCGAGGTGGTGCCGGGCCTGCGCGCCCGTGGCCTCCTCGCCGAGGCCGCGGCGCCCGCCGCGGCGCCCGCGCGTCCCGCGGTTGACGGTGCCCGGAAGCCGCAGGCCCGCCGTGCGCCCGTCCGCGTCGTCCGGCCGCCGAGCCAGGCGGCCCGCACCCTCGCGGCGCGCCCGGCCTGAACGGACCGCGGGCGGGAGGGGCACCCGGGGGCCTGGTTCGCACGCGTCCCCGGGACTAGCCTCGGACGCATGAAGTTCGGCTTCGTGGCGAGCTGCGGCGGCACCGACGACATCCTCGAGATGGCCGTCGAGGCCGAGCGCTGCGGCTGGGACGGCTTCTTCACGTGGGACGGGATCACGATCGGCGCCCACGAGACCTTCGATCCCTGGGCGGTCCTCGGTGCCGTCGCCGTCCGGACGCGCACGATCCGCATCGGGGCCATGGTCTTCTCCCTGCCCCGGCGCAAGCCGTGGGAGGTGGCCCGCCAGGCCCTGACGGTCGACCACCTCTCGGGTGGGCGGCTCGTCCTGCCGGTCGGCCTCGGTGCGGTGGACGACGGCGGCTACAGCCGCGTCTCCGGGGAGGTGACCGACCGCCGCGCCCGCGCCGAGCGGCTCGACGAGACCCTCGCGTTCCTCGCGCAGGCGTGGACTGGGGAGACCTTCAGCCACGGCGGTGCGCACTACCGGGCCGAGGACATGATGTTCCGCCCGCTGCCCGTCCAGCGCCCGCGCATCCCCGTCTGGGTCGTCGCGGCCTGGCCGTCCGAGCGCTCGATGAGCCGGGCCGCCGCCTGGGACGGCGTGATCCCTCAGCCGCGGGGGCAGGCGATGGAGCAGCTCACGCCGGCCGACCTCGCGGCGATGGTGGCGTGGGTCGGGCAGCGCCGTGGCGGTGACGCCGGATCCTTCGACGTCGTCGTCGAGGGCGAGCTGCCGGAGGGTCGTGCGGCGGCTCGGGAGCACGTCCGCGCGCTCGCCGCGGCAGGTGCGACGTGGTGGGTCGACTCGTACTGGGACCTCGAGCACGAGACCCCGCAGACGCTCCTCGACCGCATCCGGCAGGGGCCGCCCGTCACGTGAGCGACCGGGTGCGCCCTCAGGGCGCGACGAGCGCGGCGTAGAGCTCCGCGTACCGGCGTCCGCGCCCGGCGTAGTACTCCGCCCGGTCGGGCACGGGCGCCGACGTCGTCCCCGTCGTCACTCTCGCGCGCGGCGTTCCCGGCGCGAGGGACGCGAGGGCGATGAGCGCCGTGCCGTGGAGCGTCGAACGCTTGATCGTCACAGGGGAGACCGGCGCGCCGAGAGCGTCGGCCAGCACCTGGAGCCAGGTGGGGAAGTCCTGGGTGACGCGACCGCCCGCCAGGATCCGCTCAGGCGCCCCGGCGACGGCGGCGAGCTCGGCAGCGACCCGGGCGTAGGACAGCGCGACACCCTCCATCGTCGCCCGGAAGAGCGCCGGGCCCGCCGTCGCTGCGGTGACGTCCGCGAGGACGGCCCGCGCACCGGCGGCCCAGCCGGTGCTGCGCTCCCCGCTGAAGTAGGGCAGCACCGCCGGCGTGGTCGGGTCCGGCGCGGCGGACAGGACCGCACCGAGGTCGGCGCCGTCGAGGCGGACGGTGCCCTCGAGCCAGCTCACCGCACGCCCGACGTCGTTGAGCGCGCCGCCGACGAGGGACCGGTCTGCGTCGACCCGGTAGCACCACAGCCCACCCGGCACGTGCGCCGGCACGCCAGGGACGAGCATCCGCATGGCGCCGCTCGTGGCGGCGGAGACGACGGCGACCGACGGGTCCTCGCCGCCCACGCCGACGTTGGCGGCGAACCCGTCCGCGATGACGGGGAACCACGCCGCGCCCCGGAGTGCGGGCCAGCGTGACTCGACACCGGTGAGCGGCCGGCCCGGGTCCCGGACCTCCGAGAGGTGCCCGGGGGTGATGCCGGCGAGCGCGAGGAGCCCGTCGTCCCACGCCCCGGTCCGCCGGTCGAGCAGGCCCGTCCACGCCGCCGTCGAGGTGCCGACGGCGGTCGTCCCGAGCAGCCGGTCGTAGACGTACTCACCGACGGAGAGCCACCGGTGCACCGCGGCGAACGTGACGGCATCGGTCTCGCGCAGCCAACGCAGGCGAGCGGGCAGGTAGCTGGAGTGCAGGCGCGTGCCGGTCCGCTCCCGGAGCGACTCCTCGTCCACCTCGGCCCGCAGGGCGGTGACCTGGTCGGCGCACCGGGCGTCGGCGTACGTGAAGCACGGCGTGAGCGCGCGCCCACCCGCGTCCACGCCGACGAGGGAGGAGGCGAAGGTGTCGAGCGCGACGCCCGCGACACGGCCGGCGAGGTGCGGCTGCGCCAGCGCCGTGAGGATGTCCTCGACCTCGCTGACGACGGTGTCCGGGTCGATGACGGAGGTGCCGTCTGCGCCGGTCGTGAACTGGTGCCGCACCTTGTGCCGGAGCCCGCGCACCGGCAGGCCGGCCGTGTCGTAGACCCCGCCCCGGCTGCCGGTCGACCCGACGTCGAGGGCGAGGACGAGCGGGCCTGCGGCGTCGGCGAGCTCGACGCTGAAGTCGGACATGCGCACCTCGTGAGGGCTGGGGGCCTGGGCTTCGATGCTAGGCGCCCGGCACCAACGGGTCACGTCCGCTCCCCGCGCGCCGTAGGGTCAGGCCATGGCAGGCGTCGCGGTCCTCACCGACTCCACGGCATCGTTGCCGCCGGAGCGCGCGGCGGAGCTCGGCATCACCGTCGTCCCCCTGCGCGTCATCCTCGACGGGCAGGACCTCCCCGACGACGGCGTCACGCTCACGCGGACCGACCTCGCGAGTGCCATGCGCGCCGGCGCGACCGTGACGACGTCCCAACCGAGCGCCGCCACCTTCACCGACGCGATGGTCGCCGCCCTCGACGCGGGGGCGGACGCCGTCGTCAGCCTCCACATCTCCGCCGAGCTGTCGGGGACGGGCGAGACGGCGCGGGTCGCGGCGGCTGCGGCCGCCGATGCCCGTCCCGGCGCGCGCATCCACGCGGTGGACACCCGGACCGCGGCGGCCGGGACCGGCCTCGCGGCCATCGCGGCGGCCGAGGTCGCGGCCGCCGGCGGGGACGTCGAGCGCGTCCTCGCCGCGGCGCGCGAGGTGGCCGCCCGGAGCAGGGTGTTCTTCGTCGTGGCGGACCTGCACCACCTCGCCCGGGGCGGGCGGATCGGCCAGGCCCGTGCCTTCGTCGGGTCCGCGCTCGGGATCCGGCCCATCCTCGGCATCGAGGCGGGGCGGATCGCCGTCCTCGAGACCGTCCGGGGGGCGGCGCGCGCCCGCCGCCGCCTCGTCGAGCACGCCGTCCGGGCGGCGGGCGGGCCCGGCGCCGCGACCCCGCGGGGAACGGCGGCCCGGGTGCGGGTCGCCGTCCACCACTTCGACGCGGCCGACGACGCGCACGCGCTCGCGACGCAGGTGCGGGAGCGGCTCGAGGAGACGGGCGCCGACGTGGCCGAGCTGATCTTCAGCGAGGTCACGGCCGTCATCGGCGCGCACACCGGGCCGGGGTGCCTCGGGCTCGTCGTCGCACCGGCCGGGCCCGCCGCCCGGGCTTCCTCCACATCGCGGTCCGAGGTCTGACCGTCCCCAGCGTGGCCGTGGGGCCGGCCGACGTACGGGTGCGCGCACCTACGTTCGGCGCGTGGACGGTCACGGGGCACGGAGGGCGGCCGGCCCGCAGAGCCAGCGGCTGCGGAGCCTGACCCGGAGCGCGTACAACGCCACGGCCGGCCACCTCGACCTTGACGGCGAGATCGGTGCGCCGCTGACCGAGGAACCGGCACGGGGCGGCCACGCTGCGCGGAGCGCTGCGGGGGTGCGCGACGGCGCGGGGCCGCGGCGACCGCGCGGACGGTCCCGGCGGTGGGCGGTCCCCTCCCGGGCGGCGCTCGTGGCGGGCACGGTCGTCCTGCTCCTCGCCGGGATGCTCGGTGCGCGCGCGCTCGTGGTCGGCCCGACCGATCCGGTGCTGCTGCCGCCGGTGGCCGGCGCCCCGCACGGCGGCGCCGAGCAGGAGGGGGCGGACGGGGCGTCGGAAGGCGGCGCAGCTGAGGGAGTCGGCGAGCAGGGAGGTGGCGGCAACGGCGCCGGTGGAGGTGGTGACCGCGGCGGCAGTGGTGACGGTAGCGGCGGTGACGACGTGAGCGGTGGGGGCGGCGGAGGTGGCGGCGCGGACGACGCCGCCGGCTCGCCTGCGGGCACTGGCCCGCCCGGCACCGACCGGGGGAGCGATGCCGGCGCCGTCGTCGTCCACGTCGCGGGTGCCGTCACCCGGCCCGGCGTCGTCCGGCTCGCCGCGGGGTCGCGGGTGGCTGACGCGCTCGACGCGGCGGACGGGGCGCTCGCGACGGCCGAGCTCGCCGCGATCAACCTCGCCCGCGTGCTCGTCGACGGCGAGCAGGTGTACGTCCCGGCCGTCGGGGAGGCGGTCCCCGGCGTGGCGCCCGGGCCGGTGGGTGGCTCCGGCGGCGCTGGCAGCGCCGCGGGCGGTGAGGGTGCCGGCGCGGGTGCACCGGGAGGTGGCGGGTCGGCGACGGGCAGCGCGCTCGGGGCGGATGGTGTCGTCGACCTCAACACGGCGGGGCTGGCCGAGCTCGACACCCTGCCCGGGGTCGGGCCGGCGATCGCGCAGCGGATCCTCGACTGGCGGACGGACAACGGTCCCTTCCTCGCCGCGGACGAGCTGCTCGAGGTCTCGGGCATCGGGCCGACGACGCTCGAGCGGCTGCGAGAGCGGGTGCGTCCGTGAAGCCCGTCCCGCCCGTCGACGCCCGCCTCGTGCCGGCGGCGCTCGTGGCCTGGCTCCTCGCGTTCGGGGGCGTCCTCGTGCCCGCGGCGACCGTAGCCGTCTGCGGCACGCTCGTGGCGGTCGCGTGCGTCTGGCCTGCCGTCCGGACGGTCCGCGAGCTTCGGCGCGCGAGCCCCCGGGCGCGGGACCCGACCGGCCCCCGCGTCTCCGCACACCCGCGCGGGCGCACCGGTCGGCTCAGCGGAATGTGGCGGCGCGGCGGCGGAGACCTGCCCGGGCGCAGCGGCCGGCTCCGCGGGACGTCACAGCAGGGCGGCACGGACGAGGGGAACGTTCCCTCCGGGCGCCACCGCGCCGCTGTGCACGCGCCGGTGGCGGCGGCCGTCCTCGTCGCCGGTGCCGTGGCCGCTGCCACGCTCCTCGCGGTGGCCGGGCACGTCCACGTCCGCACGAGCGGCACCCTGGCGGTGCTCACCGAGCGGTCGGCGAGCGTCGCGTTGACGGGGCGGGTCGCCGCGGACCCGGCACCGCTCGCGCCGGCCCACGCGTGGGACACGGAGCCGCGCTACCGGGTGCGCCTCGACGTCGGCGCGGTCGAGCGTCGCGGCGTCGTCGGTGCCGCCCGGGCGCCGGTCCTCGTCCTCGGACCGCAGGAGTGGGCGTCGGTCACGCTCGGCGCGACGGTCCAGGCACGGGGGCGGCTCGTCGCCACCGACCCGGGCGACGACGTCGTCGCGCTCCTCGTCGCCGGTGGGCCGGAGGTGGTCCGCCCGCCCCCTGGTTACCAGCGGGCGGCGGGGGCCATGCGGGCCGGGCTCGTCGACGCCGTCGCGGCTGCCTCGCCGCAGGCGCGCGGGCTCGTCCCCGGGATCGCCGTCGGTGACGACAGTGCGCTGCCGCCGGAGCTCGACGCCGCGATGACGGCGGTCTCGCTCACCCACGTCACGGCCGTCTCGGGCGCGCACGTCGCCATCATCCTCGGCACCGTCCTCGCCCTGCTCGTGTGGGTGCCCCGCTGGACACGGGCGGTGCTCGGCGGGCTCGTGCTCGTGGGGTTCGTCGTCCTCGTCCGGCCCGAACCGAGCGTGCTGCGTGCCGCCACGATGGGCGCCGTCGCCCTCGTCGCGCTCCTCCTCGGCCGCCCGGCCCGGGCGCTGCCGGGCCTGTGCGCGGCGGTCGTCGTCCTGCTCCTGGTCGACCCGTGGATGGCACGCTCCTACGGGTTCGTCCTCTCCGTGCTCGCCACCGGCGGGCTCGTCCTGCTCGCCGGCCCGTGGGCGCAGGCGCTGTCCACCCGGTTGCCCGGCTGGCTCGCGCACACGATCGCCGTGCCGGCGGCAGCCCAGGTCTGCTGCGCGCCGGTGATCATCCTCCTCAGCCCCGGCATCGCCACCTACGCGGTGCCGGCCAACGTGCTGGCGGCCCCCGCCGTCCCACCGGCCACCGTCCTCGGCGTCCTCGCGACCCTCTGCGCGCCGTGGTGGCCGGACGCGGCGGGCGCGCTCGCGGGCGCAGCGGGGTGGTTCACGGCCTGGATCGCACTCATGGCGACGTTCTGGGCGGGCCTGCCCGGCGCGCAGGTGCCTTGGCTCGGGGGCGCGCCCGGCGCCGTGGCGCTCGTCGTCGTCACGATCGTGGCCATCATCCTCGCGCGGCGTCTCACCTGGCGGCCCGCGCAGATGGTCGTGCTCGTCGTCGTCGCCCTGCTCGTCGTCGTGCCGGGCCCGCGCCGCGCGGTGACCGCCTGGTGGCCGGGGGCGTGGCCGCCGCAGGGCTGGCTCGCCGTGCAGTGCGACGTCGGGCAGGGCAGCGCGTTCGTCGTCCGCAGCGGGCCGGGCGCCGCGGTCATGGTCGACGTCGGCCCGCTCGACGGCGGAGCCGACGCTTGCCTGCGGGGGCTGGGTGTCACGCACCTCGACCTGCTCGTCCTCACCCATCTGCACGCGGACCACGTCGGTGACCTCGCGGCGGTCATGGAGGGCCGGACCGTCGAGCGCGCGCTCCTCAGCCCGCACGGCGAGCCGCGAGCCGCAGCAGCGGCCGTGCTCGACGATCTCGCGGACGCCGGCGTCGAGGTGCTCCGGCCCGCGGCGGGCGACGCGGGGACCGACGGGGCCGAGCCCGTCCGGTGGAAGGTGCTCTGGCCGACGGCGCGTGCCGTGTCCGCGGCACCGGCGGGTGACGGTGACGCGGTCAACGACCTCTCGCTCGTCGTCCGGCTCGAGACGCCGGGCCTCTCGGTCGTCGCCCTCGGGGACATCGAGCCGGGCGGGCAGCGCGGCCTCCTGCGGGAGCTGCGCCTCGCGGATGCTGCGGGCGGGCCGGGCCCGCCCGACGACGTCGTCCTCGTCCCGCACCACGGCTCGCCCCGGCAGGACGCGGCCCTGGCCGAGCACCTGGCGGGTCGGCTCGCCCTCGTCAGCGTGGGCACCGGCAACGACTACGGCCACCCCGCGCCGACGACGCTCGCGATGTACCGCGCGGGCGGCGCGCTCGTCCTGCGCACGGACGAGTGCGGGGCGGTCGCCGTCGTCCGCACGCGCGGCGGCCTCGGGGCGGTGTCGGGCTGCCGCCCGCGCACCGGTCGCCTGAGGCTGTCGGTAGGTCGTGGCAGGCTGGACCCGTGCCACCGAGGACCCGCAGACCGAGCCCAGCGCCCGCAGGGGTGAGCTGGGACGCCGTCACGCTCGCGCCCGTCGTGCTCGTCCGGGGCCCTGAGGGTCTCCTCGCGGACCGTGCCGTCGCGCGGCTCCTCGACCAGGCCCGCGCCGACGACGAGCACGTCGAGGTCACGCACCTCGAGGCCGCCGGCTACGAGTCGGGCCAGCTCGAGATGATCGCGAGCCCCTCGCTGTTCGGGGAGAAGCGCTGCGTCGTCGTGGCCGGGGTCGAGGCCTGCACCGACGCCCTCATCGACGACGTGCTGGTCTACCTGCGCAACACGCCCGACGACGTGTGGCTCGTCCTTCGCCACAACGGCGGGCAGCGGGGAAAGAAGCTCCTCGACGCCGTCGTCGCCGGTGGGCACCCCGTCGTCGCGTGCGAGCAGATCAAGAAGGACGGCGACAAGGCCGCGTTCGTCTCCGCCGAGTTCCGGCGCGCCAGGCGGCAGGTCGAGCCCGCCGCCGTCCAGGCCCTCGTCCAGGCCGTCGGGTCTGACCTGCGCGAGCTCGGCGCGGCCTGCCTCCAGCTCGTCGCGGACACGACCGGGACGGTCACGTCCGACGTCGTCGAGCGCTACCACGGCGGTCGGGTGGAGGCGTCCGGCTTCCGCGTCGCCGACGCCGCGATCGCCGGCCACGCGGCGGAGGCCGTCACCCTCCTCCGGCACGCCCTCGGCACGGGTGCGGACCCCGTCCCGCTCGTCGCCGTGCTCGCCCTCAAGCTCCGCACGATGGCGAAGGTCGATGCCACGCGCGGGCGCAGCGGCTACAGCGTCGCGGACCTCGGCATGGCGCCGTGGCAGGTGGACCAGGCGCGCCGGTCCCTCGCCGGGTGGACGCCGGAGGGGCTCGCGGCCGCCATCACCGCCGTCGCCGCCGCCGACGCCGAGGTCAAGGGGATGGGCCGGGACCCGGAGTTCGCGGTCGAGCGCGCCGTCCTGCGGATCGCCGCGAGCCGGGGCGGCTCGTGAGCGGGACGCCCGGCGCGGCGGCGGGCGAGCAGACCGGCCCGGCCGGCGCGGCGCATGCCCCGGGCGATCCCGCAGACCTGCCCGCGGCGCAGGCTGACCCGGTTGCGCCCGGCGACCACCACGGCCGTTTCCAGGTCGTCCCGGCGGCGTACGTCGTCCTCACGCGCGCCGGCGCCGACGGGCCCGAGGTGCTCCTCCAGCTCCGCCGCGGCACCGGCTACATGGACGGGTACTGGGCCTGCGGCGCCGCCGGCCACGTCGAGGCGGGCGAGAGCGTCCACGCCGCCGCGGCGCGCGAGGCCCGCGAGGAGCTCGGGGTCCGGATCGCCGCCGCGGACCTCCTCCCGCTCACGGCCATGCACCGCACGGCCGGGAACGGGCGTGCCATCGACGAGCGGGTCGACTTCTTCTTCTCCTGCCGGCACTGGGAGGGCGAGCCGCGCGCCGCCGAGGACGCGAAGACGGCCGACCTGCGCTGGATCGCCCTCGACCGCCTCGACGAGCTCGGCGCGCCGGTCGTCCCGCACGAGCGCGTCGTCCTCGACGGCCTGCTCCGGGGCGACCTGCCCCCCGTCGTCACCGTCGGCTTCGACCCAGTCGGTTCCGACCCCGCCGGCTAGCGGACGCTCGGCGCTGCCGGGACTGGAGGCGCGCTCAGCGCTCGCCGACCCGCACGGGCAGGGCCTCGCCGGCCCGCACGTGTTCAGGCCTCGCCGGCCCGCACGGTTCAGGCCTCGCCAGCCCGGCGTCTGGTCCGCCCCCACGGCACGGTCGCGACCGTCACCGCCAGGAGCGCGAGGACCGTGCCGGCCACCGTCGCCGCCGTGACGCCGGCGCCGGGCGCGGGGACGAACGCGTCGAGGGCCAGGGAGCCGAGGAGCTGCCCGGTGACGGTCCCGAGCCCGACGAGGAGCACGCCGGTGTGCGGGACGAGGGCGGCGGACCCGGCGATGAAGATGATGCCGAGCGGGCCGCCGGTGTAGAGCCACCACTCGCCCGGCAGCGGGCCGGGGCCGCCCGCGACGACGGTCTTGACGGCGAACGCGATCCCGAGCGCGACGGTCCCTCCGAGGAAGTTCGTCACGGTCGCCGTGAGCGGGGAGCCGGTGACCGACCCGATCCGCCCGTTCATCGCGTGCTGGAACCCGGTGAGGAGGCCGGCGACGACGGCAGCGGCCGCCGGGCCGAGGAGGGCGAGGACCGGCCGCCCCGGCTGGAAGGACCCCGACGCCGCGATGGCGACGGCGACAAGGACGAGCACCGCACCGACGAGCCGCGCCGCGGTGGGGCGGCGCCGCGCCGCCTGGGCGAAGCCGACGCCGTCGACGAGCAGGCCGCCGAGCGTCTGGCCGGCGACGACGGAGACGGTGAAGACCGCGACGCCGATGAGCGCGACCATCGTGGACTGGGTGAAGACGAGGAACGCGCCGATGAGACCGGCGAGGACGTACACGCGCGGCACGCTGCCGCCGGCGATCGCCGGGCGCAGGCGGCGGAGCCCGCGCCGCAGGTCCGGGAGCACGAGGGCCGCGAGCGCGAGGAGCAGGAGACCTCCGGCGAAGCTGAGCAGCGCGGCGGTGATGCCGTCGTCGAGCTCGTCGCCCAGCTGGCCGTTGATGCGGGACTGGACCGGGATGGCCACGCCCATGGCGGTGGCGCACATGACACCGAGCCACGCCGGGAGGGGCGCGCGCATGCTCTGGGCGAGCTCGGGGGAGCCGGGCACGGAGGTCCTACCGATCTGGGCGGTCAGCGGGGAGTTGCGCTGCGGCGGCGGGGGAGTGCGCCGCAACGGGCGTGCGGAAGAGCGCGGCGATTGGCGCGCACCGCGGCGGGGCGGCGACGGGCGTGCACGAGCGGGCGGCGACGGGCACGCACCTCGGCGGCGCGACGCGGTCGTGGGCGCCGGTGCGTCCACGACGAACGACGGCGCCACTCCCGGTGGGGAGCGACGCCGTCACCTCGAGCGGGAGGGCGGCTCAGAGAGCCGTGACCTGCTTGGCCAGCTTCGACTTGCGGTTCGCGGCCTGGTTGGCGTGGATGACGCCCTTGCTCACGGCCTTGTCGAGCTTGCGCCCGGCGACCTGGAGCGCCGTCGCGGCGGTCTCCTTGTCACCGGCGGCGACGGCCTCGCGGACGCGACGGACGTGCGTCTTGAGCTCCGACTTCACGGCCTTGTTGCGCAGGCGCGCCTTCTCGTTGGTGCGGATGCGCTTGATCTGGGACTTGATGTTCGCCACGTGTTAGCTCTCTCGTGCGTTCGCCGGAGCGATATGAGTATGGGTCTGTGAGGGCAGTGCCATGACCGGGACTGGGGCGTGGGGACACCCGTGGTGTGGTCATGGGCCAGCCCCCGCACGACCTGGCGGAGGCTCAGCCCGGCAGTCTACCAGCAGCGGGGCGGCGCCTGCCGTGTCGTGCCCGTCACGTTCGCGAGCGCCGCGACGCCGTCGGCGCTGTCCGGACGCTCATCCGTGGAGGCTGCGCAGCGCCCGCGCGACCTCGTCGAACCGCGCCCGGGGGAGGGAGGCGCCCTCGCGGCGGACCGCGCCCGGGTCGAGCCAGAGCAGCCGGTCGAGGCGGACCTCGCTCTCGCGGCCTTGGGAGTCCCACGCCCCGGTGCCGACGTCGAGCCAGTGGCGGCCGTGGCGGGCCTCGTCGGCCCGGTCGGCGTCGTGGTCCTTCGACGTCATCTGGGCGGCGACGAGCCCCGCGCCCTCGCGCGCCAGGACGAGGACCGGGCGGTCCTTGCCCTCGGACGGGTCGTCCTCGTACGGCACCCACGCCCACACGACCTCGCCCGGGTCCGGCTGGTCGTCCGGCTCCGGGCTGTACTCGAGGGCAGGCAGGCCGAGCGCCGCGACGTCGTACTCGCTCGCGCCGCGGGTGAGGACCCGGTCGTGCGTCGTCGCGCCGTCAGCGGCGTCGCGCCCCCGCGAGGACGGCACGACCGTCTCCGGTCCCGACGCCCGCGGGCGCGACGGCGTGGGCGTCGGGCGGTCGCGGGGCGCGGGCGACGGCGCCCGTCCGTCCCGAGTCCCCGCACCGGCGGAGGAGCGCCGCGCCGCGGACGTCACGGTGCTGCGGGCGAGACGCAGGACGCGCTGGAGAAGTGGATTCATCCCGCCAGGCTAGCGACGCGCAGCAGGGCGGGCGCGCCGCTACGCTGATCAACGTGACCGGCCTGTTCGACACCTACCCGGCGGGCGCAGCCTGGGACGAGATGTTCGGGGACGGCGGCGCGGTCCGCGACGCCTACACCGGCGTCCACACCACGATGAACCACCTCCCGGCGGGGGAGCTCCAGGCCCGGGCCGACGCCCTCGCGCGGACGTACCTCGCCCAGGGCATCACCTTCGACGTCGGCGGTGAGGAGCGCCCCTTCCCGCTCGACACCGTCCCCCGCGTCATCGCCGCCGACGAATGGGACGTCCTCGCGCCGGGGATCGCGCAGCGGGTGCGGGCGCTCGAGGCGCTCCTCGCCGACGTCTACGGCCCCCAGCGTGTCATCGCCGACGGCGTCCTGCCCCGCTCGCTCGTCGTCTCCTCCGCCCACTTCGCCCGCGCCGCCCGGGGCATCCGCCCCGCCAACGGGGTCCGGGTCCACGTCGCGGGGATCGACGTCATCCGGGACGCGGAGGACCGCTGGCGCGTCCTCGAGGACAACGTCCGCGTCCCGTCCGGCGTCAGCTACGTCCTGTCCAACCGGCGCGCGATGGCCCAGGGCTTCCCCGAGCTCTTCGCGCGGCTGCGGGTCCGACCGGTCGCCGACTACCCGCGCCGCCTCCTCGCCGCGCTGACGGCGGCCGCACCCGAGGGGGTCGAGGACGCGGTCGTCGTCGTCCTCACCCCCGGCGTCTACAACAGCGCCTACTACGAGCACTCCCTGCTCGCCCGGCTCATGGGGGTCGAGCTCGTCGAGGGGCGCGACCTCTTCTGCTCCGGCGGGCGGGTGTACATGCGCACCACCGAGGGGCGCCGGCGCGTCGACGTCATCTACCGGCGTGTCGACGACGAGTACATCGACCCGGTCGCCTTCCGGTCCGACTCGCTCCTCGGCTGCCCCGGTCTGCTCGGTGCGGCGCGCGCCGGGAACGTGACGATCGCCAACGCCGTCGGCAACGGGGTGGCGGACGACAAGCTCATGTACACCTACGTCCCGGACCTCATCCGGTACTACCTCGGCGAGGAACCCCTCATCGCCAACGTCGACACGTGGCGCCTCGAGGACCCGCAGGCGCTCGAGGAGGTCTGCGACCGCCTCGCCGAGCTCGTCGTCAAGCCCGTCGACGGTTCCGGTGGCAAGGGCATCGTCATCGGACCCGCCGCCTCCCGCGCCGAGCTCGACGCCGCGAGGAAGCGGCTGCGCGCCGCCCCGCGCGGGTGGATCGCCCAGCCCGTCGTCCAGCTCTCGACCGTCCCGACCCTGACGGGGGAGAGCGTCGGGCCGCGCCACGTCGACCTGCGCCCCTTCGCCGTCAACGACGGCGAGGACGTCTGGGTCCTGCCCGGCGGCCTCACCCGCGTCGCGCTCGCCGAGGGCCAGCTCGTCGTCAACTCCTCCCAGGGCGGGGGCTCCAAGGACACGTGGGTGCTCGGTCAGCGCCGCCCGGCCGGCGCCGCCGCCCCGAGCGTCCTGCCCGAGACCGGTCACGGGTCGGACGTGGCGGGGGTACCGATGGACGCGAGCCCCGCCGACGGCGTCCGTGAGCAGCAGGAGCAGCAGCAGCAGTCCGGCGGGGCCGCCGCGCGTCACCCGGGTAGGGCCGAGGCGCACCCCGCACCCCACCCGGGCGGGGCCGCCGACGACGGCGCGCGCCGGTTCCCGAGCGCGGGCGGAGGCGTGCCGTGCTGAGCCGCATCGCCGAGTCGCTCTTCTGGATCGGTCGCTACGTCGAGCGCGCCGACGTCACCGCGCGCATCCTCGACGTCCACCTCCAGCTCCTCCTCGAGGACCCGTGGGTGGAGGAGGACACCGCCTGCCGCTCGCTGCTCGCCATCATGGGGATGCCGGCCCCCTCCGACGGCGGGCCCGTCACCCGCCAGAGCGTCCTCTCCGCCCTCGCCTACGACCGGCGCTCGCCGGGATCGATCGCCGGCGCGCTCGTCGCGGCCCGCGAGAACGCGCGGCGCGCCCGGGAGACGATCTCGACCGAGATGTGGGAGTGCCTCAACACGACGTGGAACACGCTGCCGTCGATGATGCACGGCGTGCCGGCGCACGACTACTTCGGGTGGGTCCGCGAGCGGGCCGCCATCGTCGCCGGCATCACCGACTCGGCGACGAGCCGCGACCTCACGTGGACGTTCCTCGTCCTCGGCCGCAGCATCGAGCGCGCCGACATGACCGCCCGGCTCGTCGCGAGCCGCGCCGTGGCGGGGGCGGGCGGGCCGAGCTGGGCCACGCTCCTGCGCTCGTGCGGCGCGTACGAGGCGTTCCTGCGCACCTACCGCGGGCGCGTCGCGGACTCCCAGGCAGCGCAGTTCCTCCTCCTCGACCGGCTCTTCCCGCGCTCCGTCGTCCACGCGATGGAGCGCGCCGAGCAGTGCCTCGCCGACCTCAGCCCGCGGCCCTCGGACGGGTCCGTCCGGGAGGACGCCACCCGCATGCTGGGGCGTGCGCGCACCGGGCTCGAGTACCGCCCGCTCGCCGAGCTCCTCGGCAACCTGCCCGCGGAGATGGAGACGATCCAGCTGGCGTGCTCGCGCGCCTCGGACGCCATTCGGCAGCGGTACTTCCTCGGGGAGCCGCCGGACTGGTCGGGAGGGACGCTGTGAGCCGGCTCCACATCGTCCACCGGACGAGCTTCACCTACGAGCGGCCCGTGACGGCCTCCTACAACGAGGCGCGGATGCGTCCGGTGACCTTCCCCGGCCAGCGGGTCCTGTCCTCGCGGCTCGAGGCGACGCCGAGCACGTGGTCCCAGGAGTACCGGGACTACTGGGGCACCCAGGTCGACGCCTTCGAGGCGCTCACCCCGCACGAGACCCTCACCGTCGTCGCCGAGTCCCGGGTGGAGCGGGACGCGCCCCGCGGGGACGTCGTCACGTGCGGGTGGGACGCGCTGCGCGCCGGCGCGCTCCAGGACCGGATGAGCGAGTTCCTCATGCTGACCCCGACGACGGCGCCCGACGCCGACCTCGTCGAGCTCGCCCAGGACTCCGCGTCCGGGCGTGAGCCGCACGAGGCGGGCGTGGCGATCTGCGACGCGCTGCGCGCCGCCGTCGAGTACGCGCCGGGTGCCACGAGCGTGCACACCCGCGCCGCCGAGGCGTGGCAGGCGCGCACCGGCGTGTGCCAGGACATCGTCCACCTCGCCGCCGGCGCGCTGCGCGCCGTCGGGATCCCCGCCCGGTACGTCTCCGGCTACCTCCACCCGCTCGCCGCGAGCACGGTCGGCGAGGTGGCCCTCGGGGAGAGCCACGCGTGGATCGAGCTGTGGTGCGGCGACTGGTACGCCTACGACCCGACGAACCGGATCGGCGTCGGCGAGCACCACGTGCTCGTGGCGCGGGGGCGCGAGTACCGCGACGTCACCCCGCTGCGCGGGGTCTACGCCGGCGGTGGCGCCTCGACCCAGCACGTCGAGGTCGCCATCACCCTCGAGGCGTAGGGGCCCTGCCGCACGGCTGGGTCGGGCCCGCGTGCCTGCCGCCGGCCGACCGCTGGCGGGTACCGGTCGTGCAGCCGCCGCCGAGACTCCCGGCCAGCGACCTCGTCGGTGCGGTGCCCGGGGGCCGGGCTCAGCCGACGAGGAGGGCGATCGCCGCGCCGAACGTGCCGAGGACGCCGAGCGGGATCGCGGCGACGGTCCCGACGAAGGCGAGGAGCGTCACGCGCAGGTCGTCCCGGAGGTAGGGGGCGTTGACAGGGCCGCCGGCGGCCCGCAGGAGCGAGCGCTGCGTCGCCTCGACGCCCGGGAGCCACCGGGCGGTGCGCACCTGGTGCTCGGCGTACGCCTCGGACAGGAGGCCGAGCTCGGACTCGAGCTGCGCGCGCTGGGCGTCCTGGGCGCCGCCGCCGGTGGTCCCGACGACGATCTCCTGCGAGCCGGGGGCGACCGTCGGGTGCTCGACGAGTGACGCCGTCGTGCGCTGGAGCCGCTCCCGGCGCCACGCGAGGAGGAGGACCGGCACGGCCAGGACGAGGGCGCCGACGAACGGCAGCCACGCGGCCCAGGACTCGGCGCCGCGCCCGAGGAGGAACCCGAGCAGCGCGAACGCGGCGACCGGCACGCCGGCCGCGACGAGGAGGATCCGTCCCGGCTTGCGCGAGAGCCGCACGAGGTTCGGCACCACCCGGTTGAGGGCGTCGCCCATCGCAGTCATGCCACCAGGTTGCCACGCCGCGCGGCCGCGTCGCGCCGCGCGGGCCGAGGTGCGGGCCGAGGTGCCGGCCGAGGTGCCGGCCGACGTGCGGGCCGAGGACGACGCACCCGGTCTCGGCCGCGCGGCGCGCGTCCCGGTCGGCCTGCACGGGCGCGCGGCGATCGGGCTCCTTCGGGCGAGCCGGTCGCACCGGTGCCGCGCAGCGGCGCGCTCATGCGACCATGGTCTGAGCCTGTCCCGGCGCACGCCGCACCCGAGCGGCCCGCGCGACGTCGTCCCGAGGAAGCAATCAGTGCCCCCCATCCCGAGCCCCGCGCTCAACGCGCAGATCGCCCCGTCGGCCACCGCCCCGGAGCTCCTGCGCAACTTCTGCATCATCGCCCACATCGACCACGGCAAGTCGACGCTCGCCGACCGGATGCTCCAGCTCACCGGCGTCGTCGACGACCGCGCCATGCGCGCGCAGTACCTCGACCGGATGGACATCGAGCGCGAGCGCGGCATCACGATCAAGTCGCAGGCCGTGCGGATGCCGTGGCAGCAGGGCGAGCGCGCGTACGCGCTCAACATGATCGACACCCCCGGGCACGTCGACTTCACCTACGAGGTCTCGCGCTCCCTCGCCGCGTGCGAGGGCGCCGTGCTCCTCGTCGACGCCGCGCAGGGCATCGAGGCGCAGACGCTGGCGAACCTCTACCTCGCCATGGAGAACGACCTCACGGTCATCCCCGTCCTCAACAAGATCGACCTGCCGGCCGCCCAGCCGGAGAAGTACGCGGAGGAGCTCGCCAACCTCATCGGCGGGCAGCCTGAGGACTGCCTGCGCGTCTCGGGCAAGACCGGCGCGGGCGTCACCGAGCTGCTCGACCGGATCGTCAGGGACATCCCGAGCCCGGTCGGGGACCCGGACGGTCCCGCACGCGCCGTCATCTTCGACTCGGTCTACGACACCTACCGGGGCGTCGTCACGTACGTGCGCGTCGTCGACGGCAACCTCTCCCCGCGCGAGCGCATCACGATGCTCTCGACGCGCGCCACGCACGACCTCCTCGAGATCGGCGTCAGCTCGCCTGAGCCGACGCCGACGGCGGGCCTCGGCGTGGGTGAGGTCGGCTACCTCATCACCGGCGTCAAGGACGTGCGCCAGTCCCGCGTGGGCGACACGGTCACCTCGGCCCACAAGCCCGCGACCGAGCCGGTGGGCGAGTACCGCGAGCCGCGCCCGATGGTGTTCTCCGGGCTCTTCCCCATCGACGGCTCGGACTACCCCGTCCTGCGCGACGCCCTCGACAAGCTCAAGCTCAACGACGCGGCCCTCGCGTTCGAGCCGGAGACGTCCGTGGCGCTCGGCTTCGGCTTCCGTTGCGGGTTCCTCGGGCTGCTCCACCTCGAGATCGTGCGCGAGCGGCTCGAGCGTGAGTTCAACCTCGACCTCATCTCGACCGCGCCGAACGTCGTCTACGACGTCGTCATGGAGGACCGCTCCCGCGTGCGGGTGACGAACCCGAGCGGGTTCCCCGAGGGCAAGGTCATGGAGGTCCTCGAGCCGGTCGTCAAGGCGACGATCCTGTGCCCGGCGGAGTTCATCGGCGCCGTCATGGAGCTGTGCCAGAACCGGCGCGGGGTCCAGCTCGGCATGGACTACCTCTCCGCGGACCGCGTCGAGCTGCGCTACACGCTCCCGCTCGCCGAGATCGTCTTCGACTTCTTCGACCAGCTCAAGTCCCGCACGCGCGGGTACGCCTCCCTCGACTACGAGCCCGCCGGCGACGAGGCGGCGGACCTCGTCAAGGTCGACATCCTCCTCAACCACGAGGCCGTCGACGCGTTCAGCGCCATCGTCCACAAGGACAAGGCCTACGCGTACGGCGTCATGATGGCCGGCAAGCTGCGCGAGATCATCCCCCGCCAGCAGTTCGAGGTGCCGATCCAGGCCGCCGTCGGCGCGCGCGTCATCGCCCGTGAGACCGTCAAGGCCCTGCGCAAGGACATGCTCGCCAAGTGCTACGGCGGTGACATCACCCGTAAGCGCAAGCTCCTCGAGAAGCAGAAGGAGGGCAAGAAGCGCATGAAGAACATCGGACGGGTCGAGGTGCCGCAGGAGGCCTTCATCGCGGCGCTGGGCAGCGAGGGCCCCGGCGGCAAGGACGCCAAGGCCAAGAAGTGAGCCGGACGGACCTCGCCGCGCAGGTGGGTCCGGCCGAGGAGAGCGGCGCCGGGTCTTCCATCCGCCGCTCGTTCCTCGCGGCTCCCGCCAGGCCCGCCACGACCCTGCACCGCTCTTCCCGGCCGGGTGCGGGGCGACTCTCGTGAGTCCCGCCCTGCCTGACGGCGAGGCGGCGCCCGACGACGGCGCGCTCCCCGTCTCCGCGGCTCACGGGGCCGACGCGCGGGACTTCGGCGTCTACCTCCACGTGCCGTTCTGCACCGTGCGCTGCGGGTACTGCGACTTCAACACGTACACGGCGACCGAGCTCGGGGCGGGCGCGAGCCAGGCGTCCTACGCCGAGACAGCGCTGCGGGAGATCGACCTCGCCGCCCGGGTGCTCGCGGACCCGGCGCTCGGCGCGGCCGGGATGCCCGCGCGGGAGGTCGCGACCGTGTTCGTCGGCGGCGGCACCCCGACGATCCTGCCCGCGGGCGACCTCGCCCGGATGCTCGGGGCCGTCCGCGACGCGTGGGGTCTCGGGCCGGGCGCGGAGGTCACGACCGAGGCGAACCCGGACTCCGTCACGCCCGAGTCGCTCGCGACGCTCGCCGCTGCCGGGTTCACGCGGGTCTCCTTCGGCATGCAGTCCGCCGTGCCCCACGTGCTCGCCACGCTCGACCGCACGCACGACCCAGCCCGCCTGCCCGACGTCGTCGCCTGGGCGCGGGCCGCGGGCCTCGGCGTCTCGGTCGACCTCATCTACGGCACGCCGGGGGAGTCGATGGCGGACTGGCGGGCGAGCCTCGACGCCGCCGTCGCGCTCGAGCCGGACCACGTCTCCGCCTACGCGCTCGTCGTCGAACCGGGGACGAAGATGGCCGCCCAGGTGCGGCGCGGCGAGCTGACGATGCTCGACGGAGATGATGAGGCCGCGAAGTACGAGCTCGCCGAGGAGGTGCTCTCCGCCGCGGGCCTCGGCTGGTACGAGGTGAGCAACTTCGCGCGCGGCCCGGAGCACGCCTCGCAGCACAACCGCTCCTACTGGCGCGGGCAGGACTGGTGGGGCATCGGCCCCGGCGCCCACAGCCACGTCGGTGGCGTGCGCTGGTGGAACGTCAAGCACCCGCGCGCCTACGCCCACCGCCTCGAGCAGGGGCTGAGCCCGGCGGCCGCGCGCGAGGTGCTCGACGACGGCACACGCGAGATCGAGCGCGTCCTCCTCGGCGTCCGGCTCGCCGAGGGGCTCGAGCTCGCGCCGGGAACCGGCCGCGTCCCGGAGGCGCAGCGGCACGCCGTCGCGAGCCTCCTCGCCCAGGGCCTTGTCGAGTTCGCGCCCGCGCGCGCCGGGCGGATCGTCCTCACCCTGCGGGGCCGGCTGCTCGCCGACGCCGTCGTGCGCGAGCTCACGGCGTGAGCGCGCGGGAGCTCCAGGCCTGAGCTGGCGGGGAGCTCCGCGCTTGAGCATGCGGTCACTCGCTTCCTGAGCGTGCGGGACCTCCCGGCCTCCGGGCGGGAGCTCCTCGGCCGAGCGTGCGTGAGGTCACCGCTCGAGCGTGGGGTCACTCGCCGCTGCCGCGTCCGCAGGCTCGGACAGGCGGGACCTTCACGCGGCCGTCGTCCCGCTCTACGCTCGGCCCAGCGGGAGTGGTCGGCGCGCGGGCGCCCCGCGCACCGGCTTGAGGCCGGTCGGCAGAGGAGGGGCGATGAGATCCTTCGGCAGGGCTGACGACCTGCGCGGCGCGCAGTTCGTCGACGCCGACCTCCGTGGTGCCCGGTTCGTCCGCGCCGACCTCTGCGGCGTGGTCATGCGCGGCGTCGACGTGCAGGGGGCGGACCTCGACGCGCCGTGGCTCCTCGAGGACGGGGGCTCCCTGCGCGTCAACGGGGTCGACGTCGTGGCGTTCGTCGACGGCGAGCTCAACCGCCGTTTTCCCGGTCGCGCGGAGCGGCGGGCGGTTGACCCGGACGGGTTGCGCGCCGCGTGGGCGGCGCTCGAGCGCACGTGGGAGGCGACGCTCGAGCGGGCGGCCGCGATGCCGGACGGCACGGTCGACGTCTCGGTCGACGGCGAGTGGTCGTTCGCCCAGACCCTGCGGCACCTCGTCATGGCGACGGACACGTGGCTGGGCCGGGCGATCTTGGAGCGGGACCAGCCCTACCACCCTCTCGGCCAGCCGAACGTCGAGTACGAGGCCGACGGGAACGACCCGACAGTCTTCGCCCCGGGCTCGCCGGCGTACCCCGACGTCCTCGAGGCCCGCGCGGGCCGCGTCGCCCTCGTGCGGGACTTCCTCGCCGGCGTCACCGCCGAGGACCTCCGCGCGCAGCGCCGGAACCCGTGGGCGCCCGAGCACGCGGAGACGACGCTCTCGTGCCTCCACACGATCCTCGGGGAGGAGTGGGAGCACCACCGGTACGCCGTCCGCGACCTCGACGCGATCGCGGCGGGCGCCTCCTCGTAGCCCCAGACCTCGGCGTGGCGCCGCGACACTGGGCCACGCGCCCCTGGTAGCCCCAGACCTCGGCGTGGCGCCGTGCCACGCTGGGGGGATGGACCAGCGCCTCAGCTTCGTCACGCTCGCCGTGCACGACCTCTCGGCCGCTCGGGCGTTCTACGTCGACGGTCTCGGCTGGCAGCCCGCCGTCGACGTGCCTGGCGAGGTGCTCATGATGAAGGTGGGCGAGCACGTCGTCCTGTCGCTGTGGGACGCGGAGCACTTCGCGGCGGAGGTCGGCCCCATCGCCCGCGGCCCCGGCGTCGCTCCCCTCACGCTCTCGCACAACTGCGCGACCAAGGGCGAGGTCGACGACGTCCTGGCCACCGCCCGCCGTGCAGGCGCGGAGGCCACCGCAGCCGCCGAGCGCGAGTGGGGCGGCTACTCCGGGTACTTCGCCGACCCCGACGGGTTCCGCTGGGAGATCGCCTACAACCCCGGCCCGATCGGCGCAGAGGTCATCCCCTGAGCGGCGCCCGCGCGGTGCCGCGCGGGCCGGCGCGCGCAGCGCGTTACCGGGGAGTGCTGCAGCGTCATAGGCACAGCCACGCTCCCCGATGACCTGGCGAGCGCGCGAGCGCGGCAACGGCGAGGCCTTGAGCGGGAGCGGCGGAGGAAGGCCCGCACCGGCGTGGTGGGTCTGGCGGGAGCCGCGAGGAACGAGCGGCGGATGGAAGCCGGCGCAGGCCTTCCTCCGCCGCGCCCCCACCCTTGGGACAGCCGCCCGGCGCCCGGCACTTCTGCATGATCACGGGTTGGCGAGCAGAGGTGGTTGAGGCGGGACGGGGGACGCCGGGCGGGGTACGCCGAGCGGAACTACTCCGGGATCGCCGTGACGAAGTCGATGAGCTCCTCCATGCGGCCGAGGAGCGCGGGGGAGAGGTCCTTGTAGTCGCGGACGCGGCCGAGGATCTGCTTCCAGCCGCGCGAGACGTCGGCCTGGTCGGCGTGCGGCCACCCGAGCGCCGCGAGCGTGCCGTGCTTGATGTCGGTCCCGCGGGGGACGTCGGGCCAGGCCTTGAGGCCCACGCGCTCGGGGCGCACCGCCTGCCACACGTCGATGTACGGGTGCCCGAGCACGAGGACGTTCTCCCGCCCCGCCAAGCCTCGCAGCGACGCCTCGACGAGGCGGGTCTCCTTCGACCCCGGGACGTAGTGGTCGACGAGCACGCCCGCCCGCCGCCGCGGCCCCGGCCGGAAGTCGCGCAGGACGGCGTCGAGGTTGTCGACGCCCTCGAGGAGCTCGACGACGACCCCCTCCACGCGCAGGTCGTCGCCCCACACGCGCTCGACGAGCTCGGCGTCGTGGCGGCCCTCGACCCAGATGCGCGAGGCCCGCGCCACGCGGGCCTTCGTCTGCGGCACCTCGAGCGAGCCGGAGGCGGTGAGGCGGCGCCCACCCGCCGTCGTCGGGCCCGACGCGGCGACGGGGCGCACCGGCGGGACGAGCCGGACCGGACGGCCGTCCACCCAGAAGCCGGCGCCGAGCGGGAAGGTCCGGGTCGCGCCGCGCCGGTCCTCGAGGACGACGACGTGCATCCCGCCGGACTTCTCCACGGCGACGACGGCGCCCACCCACCCGGTCTGGACCTCCTCGACGACGAGCCCGAGGTCCGCGGCGCGGTCGGTCGTCGTCGCCCGGTGCGCGAAGGCACCCGTGCGGTGCGGGTCCTGGCTGAGGATGTCGCTGCCGTAGCGGTCGAGGGGAGGCACCCGCCGAGGGTACGCACCCGGTGGGGCACCTCACGGGGTACGCGAAGGGCGTGGCGCGTAGGATTAGCACTCGGCATAGTTGAGTGCTGGCACGGGAGGAGGAACGGATGAGCGACGAACGGCGCCTCGATGTGCTGCGCGCCATCGTGGAGGACTACGTCGAGACCCGCGAGCCCGTCGGCTCCCGGATGCTCGTCGAGCGCCACTCCCTCGGGGTCTCCCCGGCGACGATCCGCAACGACATGGCGGCGCTCGAGGAGGGCGGGTTCATCGCCCAGCCGCACACCTCGGCCGGCCGCGTGCCCACGGACAAGGGCTACCGCCTCTTCGTCGACCAGATCTCGACCCTCAAGCCGCTCTCCTCGCCGGAGCGCCGGGCGATCCAGCACCTGCTCGCCGACGCCGTCGACCTCGACGACGTCGTCGAGCGCACCGTGCGGCTCCTCGCCCAGCTCACGCACCAGGTCGCCGTCGTGCAGTACCCCTCGCTGCGCCGCTCGGCCCTGCGTCACCTCGAGCTCGTCCCGGTCTCGGACCGGCGCCTGCTCGTCGTCATCATCACCGACACCGGGCGCGTCGAGCAGCGCACCGTCGAGTCGGCCGCGCCCGTCGACCCGGCCGTCGTCGCCGAGCTGCGGGCGCGCCTCAACGCGATCTGCGCCGGCCGGCGCCTCTCCGCCGTCGTCGTGCCCCTCGCGGAGGTGCCCGAGCACTTCGCGCCGCCGCACCGCCCCCTCGTCAGCGCGATCATCGACGAGCTGACGGACACGCTGCGGATGGACGCGGAGGAGCGGATCGTCATGGCGGGCACGGCGAACCTCGCCCGCTCCGACGTCGACTTCACCCGGACGATCGGCCCGGTCCTCGAGGCGCTCGAGGAGCAGGTCGTCCTCCTCAAGCTCTTCTCCGAGATGGCCGACGACGACGTGAGCGTCCGCATCGGCCAGGAGAACCGGCACGAGGGGCTCTCGGAGACGTCGCTCGTCGCGGCGTCGTACGGTGGTGCGGCGGCGTCGGACTCGGTCGCCCAGCTCGGCATCATCGGACCCACCCGGATGGACTACCCCACGACGATGAGCGCGGTACGGGCCGTGAGCCGTTACCTCTCCCGCATCCTCGCCGGGTGACGCACGCGCCCCGACGCCACCTCCGAGCGCCTGACGCTCACGCAGCCCAGCAGAAAGTGACTTGGTGAACGACTACTACGCGATCCTCGGTGTCTCCCGGCAGGCCAGCCAGGACGAGATCAAGAAGGCCTACCGCAAGCTCGCCCGCAAGCTGCACCCCGACGTCGCCGGCGAGGACGCGGGGGACCAGTTCAAGGAGGTCTCGCGCGCCTACGAGGTGCTCTCGAGCCCCGAGAAGCGCCAGCTCTACGACATGGGCGGCGAGTCGGCGCTCGGCGGCGGCAACGGCGGCGCGGGTGCGGGCTTCGGCTTCTCCGACATCTTCGAGACGTTCTTCGGCGCCGCCGCCGGCGGTGGCGCCGCCCGCGGGCCGGTCCCGCGCGGGCGCCGCGGGCAGGACGCCCTCGTGCCGCTCGAGATCGACCTGCACGACGCCGCGTTCGGCGCGGAGCGCGAGCTCCAGGTCGACACCGCCGTCCTGTGCGGGACGTGCGACGGCACGTGCACCCGGCCCGGCACGTCGCCGCGCACCTGCGAGGTCTGCGGCGGCCGCGGCTCGGTCCAGCGCGTCGCGCGCTCGTTCCTCGGCCAGGTCATGACCACCTCCCCGTGCTCCGCGTGCGGCGGCCACGGCACGACCATCCCGGACCCGTGCCCCGAGTGCTCCGGCGAGGGGCGCGTGCGCACCCGCCGCTCCATCCCGCTCAGCGTCCCGGCCGGCGTCGACGACGGCACGCGCATCAAGATGACCGGTGCCGGGGAGGTCGGCCCCGGCGGTGGTCCCGCCGGCGACCTCTACGTCGAGATCCGCGTCGAGCAGCATCCCGTCTTCGCCCGCCGCGGCGACGACCTCCACGCCCGCGTCGCCATCCCCATGACGGCCGCGGCCCTCGGCACCCGGCTCACCCTCGAGACGCTCGACGGCGTGCGGGAGGTCGACATCGCGCCCGGCACCCAGCCCGAGGAGGTCCTCACCCTGCGCAACCTCGGCATCGGGCACCTCCACACCGGCGGGCGCGGTGACCTCCTCGTCCACATCGACGTCGAGGTCCCGACCCGGCTCGACGACCGCCAGCGCGACCTTCTCGCCGAGCTCGCCCAGGTGCGTGGCGAGGAGCGCGTCGACCCGGGGCTCACGCCCGCGTCCTCCGGCATGTTCTCCCGGCTCCGGGACAAGTTCGCCGGTCGATGAGCGCCCCGGTCTTCCTCGCGGAGCCCTCCGCGCTCGCCGGCGTCCACGCCGGCGGGAGCGTGGGCGTCCGCGGCCCGGAGGCCCGGCACGCCGCGAGCGTGCGGCGCATGCGCGCCGGTGAGGTCCTCGACCTCGTCGACGGCGCGGGGACCCGCGTGCGCGGGACCGTCGCCTCGGCGTCCCCCGAGGAGCTCGTCGTCACGGTGACCGACGTCCACCACGAGCCGGCGTCCGTGCCCTGCCTCGTCCTCGTCCAGGCGCTCGCCAAGGGCGGCCGCGACGAGCAGGCCGTCGAGACGGCCACCGAGGCCGGTGCCGACGCCGTCGTGCCCTGGCAGTCGGAGCGGTGCGTCTCCGTGTGGGCGGGCAAGAAGGCCGACCGTGGACGCGAGCGCTGGGAGGCCGTCGCGCTCGCGGCCGCCAAGCAGTCACGCCGGGCGTGGGTGCCCGGCGTGCGCGAGCTCGTCGTCGGCCGCCGGCTCGTCAGCGATGCCGCCGCCGTCGTCGACGCCGGGGGAGCGGTGCTCGTCCTCCACGAGGAGGCCAGCGTGCCCCTCGCCGACGCGGTCCTGCCCGCCGGCGCCCCGAGCGGCGGCGCCCCGAGCGAGGGCGCCCCCGCGCCGGAGGTGCTCGTCGTCGTCGGGCCGGAGGGCGGCCTCTCCCAGGACGAGGTGGACGCGCTCGCGGGCGTGGGCGCCCAGGTCGTCCGGCTCGGCCCGCACGTCCTGCGGACCTCGACCGCCGGCCCGCTGGCGCTCGCGCTCCTCGCGCAGCGCCTCGGGCGCTGGGGATGAGCGACGTGGCACCGGACGCGCCCCCGCCCGCGGCTGCCCTGCCGCTGCGCGGGAGGACGGCGCTCGTCACCGGGGTCTCGCGCCGCCGCGGGATCGGGTACGCCGTGGCCGTCGAGCTCGCCTCCCTCGGGGCGGACGTGTTCATCCACCACTTCGGTCCCCACGACGCCGACCAGCCCTGGGGCGGTGACGACCTCGACGCGGTGCGGGCCGGCGTCGCGGCCTCCCTGCGTGCCGGCGCGCGGATGGGCGACGCATCGGCGGACCTGCAGGACCCGGCCGCCGTCGAGGCGCTCGTCGACGAGGCCGCCGCGCTGACGGGGCGGCTCGACATCCTTGTCTGCAACCACGCCCGGAGCGGCGGCGACGGCTCGATCCTCGACGTCACGCCCAAGTCCCTCGACGCGTTCTGGGCCACCAACACCCGCTCGACCCTCCTGCTGACCCGGCACTTCGCGCACCGGCGCGCCACGGGTGCAGGCGCCGCCGGCCCCGGGCGCGCGGGTGGCCCCGCGCGCCCGGGCGAGCGGCCCGCGCGAGCCGGAGTGGTCGACGAGCGCGGTGCCGGTCGCGTGTTCTGGATGACGTCGGGGCAGGGGGACGGGCCGATGCGCGGTGAGGTGGCCTACGCGGCGAGCAAGGCCGCCCTCGCCGGGGTGACCGCCACCGTGGCGGCGGAGCTCCTCGAGGTCGGCATCGTGCTCAACACGATCAACCCGGGACCGGTCAGCACGGGCTACCTCGACCCGGGGACCACCGACCGCAGCCTCGACGAGCTCGAGGCGTGGCGCCGGGCCACCCCGTTCGGCCGGTGGGGGCGACCCGCGGACCCGGCGCGCCTCATCGGGTGGCTGGCGACGGACGACGGCGTGTGGGTGGTCGGACAGGTCCTCACCACCGACGGCGGACTACGCCTGTCCTGAGCCTGCGCGGCAGGCGGCCGGCGCGCCACCGCGGCCGAGCCGGCCCGCCGGCGGCGCGTCCCGCGTCGCGCACGCCGACGGCGGACCGGCGGTGTGACGCGCAGAACGCTGGCACGCCCCGCGTGCGCCGGTAGGATGGAGGCGTCTGACGTCACGTACCCAGGAGGACCACGGGCCCCCGCGCCCACGCCCATGTCTCACAGCACCGAGCGCGCCTCGTCGGACGGACCGACCGGCGCCCAGCAGGTCCAGCACCGCATCACGGTGCCCGACGACGTCCCCATGGTGTCCCTCCTCGGCCAGCGCGACGAAGTGCTGCGCGCGATCGAGGCCGGGTTCCCCGCCGTCGACATCCACGTGCGCGGCAACGTCATCGCGTTCGCCGGCCGCGCCGGGGAGGTCGCCCTCGCCGAGCGCCTCGTCGACGAGCTGAGCCAGGTCGCCCGCAGCGGCCAGCCGCTCACCGCCGACGCCGTCCAGCGCGCCATCGGCATGCTCACCGCCGTGACGAACGAGCGCCCGGCGGACGTCCTCACCCTCAACATCCTGTCGAGCCGGGGCCGCACGATCCGCCCCAAGACCCTCGGCCAGAAGTCCTACGTCGACGCGATCGACGCGCACACGATCACGTTCGGCGTCGGCCCCGCCGGCACCGGCAAGACGTACCTCGCCATGGCCAAGGCCGTCCACGCGCTGCAGTCCAAGCAGGTCAACCGCATCGTCCTCACCCGGCCGGCGGTCGAGGCGGGGGAGCGGCTCGGGTACCTGCCGGGCTCGCTCAACGACAAGATCGACCCGTACCTGCGCCCGCTCTACGACGCGCTGCACGACATGCTCGACCCGGACACGATCCCCAAGCTCATGGCGGCGGGCACGATCGAGGTCGCCCCGCTGGCGTACATGCGCGGACGCACCCTCAACGACGCCTTCATCATCCTCGACGAGGCCCAGAACACCTCGCCCGAGCAGATGAAGATGTTCCTCACGCGGCTCGGCTTCAACTCCCACGTCGTCGTCACCGGCGACGTCACCCAGGTCGACCTGCCCTCCGGCACGCGCTCCGGCCTGCGCGTCGTCGAGGAGATCCTCACCGGCATCGAGGACGTCGCGTTCTGCCGCCTCACCTCGGCCGACGTCGTCCGGCACCGCCTCGTCGGGGAGATCATCGACGCCTACGAGCGCTGGGACGCCACGGCGGCGCGCCCGAGCACGCGCCAGGCGCCGCACCGGCGGGGCGAGCGATGAGCACCGAGGTCAGCAACGAGTCGGGCCACGCCGTCGCGGAGGAGGAGTTCGCGGCCCTCGCGCGCTACGTCCTCGAGGAGATGCACGTCCACCCGCAGGCCGAGCTCTCGATCCTCTTCGTCACGACGGACGTCATGTCCGAGCTCCACGAGCGGTGGATGGACGAGCCCGGCCCCACGGACGTCCTCTCCTTCCCCATGGACGAGATGCGCCCCGGGCGCGAGGGCGAGGAGCCCGCCCCCGGCACGCTCGGCGACATCGTCCTGTGCCCTGAGGTGGCGGCCGCCCAGGCCCGCACGGCCGGCCACTCGACCGCGGAGGAGCTGCTCCTCCTCACGACGCACGGGATCCTCCACCTCCTCGGCTACGACCACGCCGAGCCGGAGGAGGAGAAGGAGATGTTCGCGCTCCAGCGCCGGCTGCTCCTCACCTTCCTCGCGGGTCGGTGACCGCGGCTGTGGACGGGCTGCTCCCCGACATACCCGAGTGGACCCTTCTCGTCATGGCCGGCGTCGCGCTCGTCGTCGGCGGCGTGCTCAGCGCGGGGGAGGCCGCCCTCGACCGCATCGGCCGCAGCGCGGTCGCGGACCTCGTCAGCGCGGGCCGCCCCCGCGCGGCACTCGTCGAGCGCCTCGTCCACGACCGGGCGGTCGTGCGGGCCACGACGGCGTTCGCGCGGGTGCTCGCCGAGATGTCCGCCGCCGTGTGCCTCACCCTCGCCGTCGCGGACCTCCTGCCCCAGTGGTGGCAGGTGCTCCTCGTGGCCGTGGGCGCCTCCGCGATCCTCCTCACCCTCGTCGTCGGCGTCAGCCCTCGTCGCCTGGGGCGACGGAACCCGGGCGGGGTGCTCCACGCCCTCGCCCCGCTCCTGCGGCTCCTCGCCGTCGTCGCCTCGCCGGTCGTCCGGGTGGGACGGGTCCTGCGGCCGGTCACCGAGCGCTCGCAGGCCGAGGCGCGCGAGGAGGCGGCCGAGGACCTGCGGGACATGGTCGACCGCGTGAGCCAGTCCGAGCAGTTCGCCCCGGACGAGCGGGACATGCTCCAGTCCGTCTTCGAGCTCGGCACGACGCTCGTGCGCGAGGTCATGGTGCCGCGCCCGGACATGGTGACGATCGACGCGGACAAGTCCCTGAGCAAGGTGCTCTCGCTCTTCGTCCGCTCCGGTTACTCCCGGGTGCCCGTCGTCGGCGAGTCCGTCGACGACCTGCTCGGCGTCGTCTACCTCAAGGACGTCCTGCGGCGCACGCACCCGCGCCCCGCCGCCGGCGCGGAGCCGGTCGAGACCGTCATGCGCGAGGCGGTCTTCGTCCCCGAGACCCGCAACGTCGACGACCTCCTGCGCGAGATGCAGGCCGAGTCCTTCCACATCGCCATGGTCGTCGACGAGTACGGCGGCATCGCCGGCCTCGTGACGATCGAGGACCTCCTCGAGGAGCTCGTCGGCGAGATGACCGACGAGCACGACCGCGCCGAGCCCGAGGTCGAGCACCTCGAGGACGGCGTCGTGCGGGTCCCGGCCCGGATGCCCATCGACGAGCTCGGCGACCTCTTCGGTCTCGACCTCGACGACGACGACGTCGACTCCGCGGGCGGCCTGCTCGCCAAGGCGCTCGGCAAGGTGCCGATCCCGGGCGCGGAGGTGGACGTCCTCGGGCTCCACCTCGTGGCCGAGCGGGCGCAGGGCCGCCGGCGGCAGATCGCGACGCTCCTCGCCTGGCGTGCGCCGGACGAGGCCATGGACGACGAGGAAGCGGTACGCGCATGAGCACGGACTTCGGCGGCATCGACGGCTACACCTGGCAGGAGGGCTTTCGGGCCGGCTTCGCCTGCCTCATCGGACGGCCCAACGCGGGCAAGTCCACCCTGACGAACGCGCTCGTCGGGCAGAAGGTGGCGATCACCTCCGGGCGGCCCCAGACCACCCGGCACACGATCCGCGGGATCGTGCACCGCCCGGACGGCCAGCTCGTCCTCGTCGACACACCCGGCCTGCACCGGCCGCGGACGCTGCTGGGCCAGCGCCTCAACGACCTCGTCCGCGAGACCCTCGGGGAGGTCGACGTCATCATCTTCTGCCTGCCGTCGGACGAGCGCATCGGCCCGGGCGACCGCTTCATCGCACGCCAGATCGCCGACGCCCGGACCCCCGTCGTCGCCGTGGCGACGAAGTCGGACAAGGTGAGCCACGAGCGGCTCACCGAGCACCTCCTCGAGATCGATGCGCTCGGTGAGTGGGCGGACATCGTGCCCGTCTCGGCCACGCGGGACAAGCAGGTCGACGTCCTCACGGACGTCGTCCTCGGCCTCATGCCGACGTCACCGCCCCTGTACCCCGACGGCGAGCTCACGGACGAGCCCGAGAACGTCATGGTCGCCGAGCTCGTCCGCGAGGCCGCGCTCGAGGGCGTGCGCGACGAGCTGCCGCACTCCCTCGCGGTCGTCGTCGAGGAGATCACCGAGCGGGAGCGCGCCGCCGACGACGCCCGGCCGGCGATGCTCGACGTGCGGGTCAACCTCTTCGTCGAGCGCGACTCGCAGAAGGCCATCGTCATCGGCAAGGGCGGGGCCCGGCTCCGCGCCGTCGGCACGGAGGCGCGCAAGGGGATCGAGGCTCTCCTCGGCACCCGGATCTACCTCGACCTGCGGGTCAAGGTCGCCAAGGACTGGCAGCGCGACCCCAAGCTCCTGCGCCGGCTCGGCTTCTGAGTGCCGCTGCGGGGAGGAACTAGCCTGGACCGGTGAGGTCCTGGAAAGCCGCGCTCACCATCGCGCTCGTGCTGCTCTTCGGCTTCGTCGGATCCATCGCCGGGCCGGGGTGGAACCCCGAGCCCCTCGCGCACACGATCGTCCCGGAGACCCGGGACGTGCGGATCGGGGGTGACGTCCCCACCGACCCCCCGGGCACGTACGAGGTGACGTCCGAGGTGGTCACCGTCGACCTCGACGGCGCCACGGTGGCCGCGACCGTGTACGGCCCCGACGGCGCGCCCGGCCAGCGCCCCGGGATCGTCTTCATGCACGGCGCGGGGACCGGCTCCCACCGCAACTTCTACGACCTCTCGACCGCGCTCGCCAGCGCCGGCGTCTTCACGATCGTGCCGGAGAAGCGCATGGACACGTACACGACGCGCGAGCGGGACTACCGCGGGATGGCCGAGGACTACCTCCGCTCCTTCGAGGTGCTCGCCGGGTGGCCGGGGGTCGACCGCGCCCGCGTCGGCGTCTACGGCGAGAGCGAGGGCGCCTTCGTCGCACCCGTGTCCGCCGTCCTCGACGACGACGTCGCCTTCGTCATCCTCGTCTCCGCGCCCGTCGTCACCCCGCGCGAGCAGGCGGCCTTCGCCGCGGACTCCTACCTGCGCAACCTCGGCGCCCCGGAGCAGCTCCTGCGGGCCGTCCCGCGCCTCGTCGGGAGCGAGATCCCCGGCGGCGGGTTCGCGTACGCCGACTTCGACCCGGGCCCCTACCAGCAGCTCATGACTCAGCCCGTCCTCATGGTGTACGGCACCGAGGACGCGTCCATGCCGACGGTCCAGGGGCCGGAGGAGGTCATCTCCGACATCGCCGAGGCGGGGAACACCGGGTACACCGTGCGGTACTTCGCCGACGCCAACCATGGGATCCGGATCGGCGGCGAGCTGGCCCCCGGCTTCGCCGAGGACGTCGCCCGGTGGGTCCAGGGCCTGCCGGAGACCGCCGACGCGCCGCCCCGCATCGCCGGTGCCCAGCCGATCCAGCACTTCCGGGCGGACCCCGTGGCGAGCCCGCGCTGGTACGCCTCGGGTGACATGCTCATCGTCTTGGTCGCCGTCGGGATCGGGCTCGTCGTCCTCGGCCCCCTGCTCTGGCTCGGCAGCCGCGTCGTGCGCCGCCCCGCCCGGCCGCTGCCGGCGCCCCTCGCGCGCTGGTCCGCGGCGATGGGCATGGCGGTCCTCGCGGTGTGGGTGTTCTTCGCCGCCTACCTCCTCGCGGTGGCGGACCTCGCATTCAACTACGAGCGGAACCCGCTCGTCGTCCAGGGCGGCTGGCTCGGCATCCAGGCCCTCGCCGTCGGTGCGACCGCCCTCGCCGTGGCCTCCGCCAGCCGGTGGCGGCGCCTCGCCGACGAGGGCGCCGCCTTCGGTGCCGTCGGCCGCATCACGCTCGTCAGCGTGCACCTCGGGGCGCTCACCCTGCTCCTGCTCGCCGGCTACTGGGGCATCTTCCCCACCCTCATGTGAGCGGCGTCGTCCCCGTCCTCGCGGGGCTGGTCCGCCGCTGCGACCCGTGCCCGGCCAGTGGTCGCGCAGCAGCGCCGTAGGATCCCGTGCGAGGTCGAAGGCGGAGAGGGAGCGGATGCACACCCAGTGGGGCGCGGCCACCGACGCCGGCGGGCGCCGGAGGATGAACGAGGACGCGGTGCTCACGCGCCCGCCGGTCTTCGTCGTCGCCGACGGCATGGGCGGGCACGCGCGCGGGGACATGGCGAGCCGGGCGGTCGTCGCCGAGCTCGAGCGCCTCGCGGACCCCGCGAGCACCGCGCCGCCCCGCCCCCGCGACGTCGAACGGGCGGTCCTGCGGGCGGCCGAGCGGATCCGCCAGGTCATGGCCGAGGAGACCGCCGGCACCGGCGCGTCCGGCCGCGAGCGGATGGCCGGGACCACCGTCGCCGGCGCCGTGCTCACCGAGCAGGACGGCGAGGCCTACTGGCTCGTCCTCAACGTCGGTGACTCGCGCGTGTACCGGTGCACCCAGACGGTGCTCGAGCAGGTCAGCGTCGACCACTCGCTCGTCCAGGAGCTCGTCGACGCGGGGACGATCGACGCCGAGCAGGCGCGCCGCCACCCCAACCGCAACGTCATCACGCGCGCCGTCGGCACCGGCGCGGATCCCGAGGTCGACTTCTGGATGCTGCGCGCGAACCCGCGCGAGCGGATGCTCGTGTGCAGCGACGGCCTCGTCGGCGAGCTGAACGAGGCGGAGATCGCCGACGTCGTGCGCGGGGCCCACGACCCCCAGGCCGCCGCCGACGCCCTCGTCGCGCGGGCCATGGCCGGCGGCGGGGCGAGCGACAACGTCTCCGCCGTCGTCGTCGAGGTGGTCCACGACCGCGGTGGCGTCGAGGAGACCGCACGCACCGGCGCGGCCGACGACGAGCAGCGCGAGGGCTCGACCCGGCCGCGCGCCGACGCGGTACCGGCAGCCGCCGTGCCCGCCGGCGCGGGCCACGACGAGGGAGCGCGATGACCGTGCACGAGTACCGGCCCGGCGGGTGGACCGCCCTCGTGACCGACGGCGCCGTCGCGCTCCTCCACCCCGGCGTCGCGCCAGGGGTGGCGCGCGAGCTCTGGCAGCTCGCGAGCGACGGCAAGCGCCTCGGGGCGTGGGTCGAGTACCTCGCCGGGCAGGGGATCTCCGCCCTTCCCTCGTTCGCCATGGTCGAGGCGCACGCGGAGGGCCTGCGCGTCCTCGTGCGCGGCGACGTCGACGTCCGGGCGGGGGACGTCGCGGTCAACGGGCGCGGCTACACGACGTGGCGCGAGCTCGTCCTCGACTCCGCCGACCGTGTCGAGCTGAGCGTCGAGGGCGGTGCCGCCGGTGCCGGGGACCTCGCCGGGGCGGCCCCCGGCCCGGACGACGACGCCGCGTGGCTGCCGGTGCTCGGGGGGATCGTCCGCGCCGGTGCCCTGCGCGTCGCGACCGGGGGTGGGCTCCCGCTGGCGCCGCCCGAGGACGAGGAGGAGGACGTCGAGCTGACGGTGGCGCGGATGCCGGCGCTGTCCGCCGCCGTCGCGCCCGGGCCCGCGTCCCCCGGACCGGCCGGCTGGGCCCCGGCCGCGCCCGCGGTGGTGGATGAGCCCGGTGCGCCGGACGCGCCCGCCGCGCAGGCGGGGCCGGAGGCACCCGTGGCCGCGCACGCAGCCGAGCCCACCGACGACGACGCGCCGCCGGCCGCTGCCGCGGCTCCGCCGCCGGGCACCGCCGCCGACGACCTCCCGGGGAGCGACCCCGGCGAGGACCTGCCGGGCGGGGAGCCCGACGACGACTACGACCACCTCCTGTGGTCGACCGAGCAGGTCGTCGCGAGCCGCGACGACGGCTCCGACGCGCCCGCGGCGGTCCCGCCCGGCTCGTCTGCGACCGACCTCCCGGCACCGGTCGACGCCGCGGCCACCGACCCGGAGACCACGCGCGCCCCCGACCCCGAGGTCACCGACGACGGTGCGCCGTGGGAGTCCTCCGCGCCGCACCCCGCCCCCGCGGCGGTGCCGCCCGCAGGTGCACCCGCCACGGTCGCACCGCCCGCCGGCACGCCGGTCGGCGACGCCGCGCCGCGCCGCCGGCCCGGCCTCATCGACTCCGTGCCCGGCCGGTCACGCCCTGCCGGCCAAGCGCCTCCGGCCGCGCCGGCAGCCTCGGGCCCGCTCGGTCACCCCGCGCCCTCGCCGACCTCATCGGCCCCGCTCGGTCCGCCCGCCCCCTCAGGCCCGCCCGCCCCGGCCGGTCCGCCTGCGCCCGGCGCCGTCGCTGCCGCGGACGGCCCCGCCGAGCCGGACGACCTCGGCGACCACGACGGGCACACGATCCTCACCGCCGACCTGCGCGCGAGCGCGGCGGGCCTCCCGGACGCCGACGCCCCCGCGGAGGAGCCGCCCCGCCCGCCGGACCCGGAGCTGGAGCTCGTCCTCTCGAGCGGTCCCCGCATCCTCATGGACCGCCCGGTGCTCCTCGGCCGCGCCCCCGAGGCCTCGCGATTCGTCGGCTCGGACGCGCCGCGCCTCGTCACCGTGCCCAACCCGAGCCGGGACATCTCCGGCACGCACGTCGAGCTGCGCCCCGCGGGCGGGCACGTCGTCGTCACGGACATGAACTCGACGAACGGCACCGTCCTCACCCCGCCCGGCCAGCCGGCGTTCCGGCTGCCGCCGGGAAGCGGCGTGCCCGTCGTCGCGGGGGCCGTCATCGAGCTCGGCGCCGGCATCACGGTCACCGTCGCGCGGGTGGGGGACGACCCGTGAGCCCGCGCCGCGCGCAGCAGCCGCCGGTCCTGCCGGGGTACACGTTCGAGAAGGTCCTCGGCTCCGGCGGGTTCGCCGACGTCTACCTCTACACCCAGCACCTCCCGCAGCGGAAGGTCGCCATCAAGGTCCTCACCCACGAGGCGACCGAGGGGCAGTCCCGGGAGGACTTCGTCGCCGAGGCCAACCTCATGGCGCAGCTCTCGACGCACTCCTCCATCGTGACGATCTACCACGCGGACACGGCGGCGGACGGTCGCCCCTACCTCGTCATGCAGTTCTGCCCGCTGCCCAACCTCTCGGAGCGCGTGCGGGTGCGCCCGCTCGGGGTGGCCGAGGCCCTCGGCATCGGTATCCGCCTGTCCGGCGCCGTCGAGACCGCGCACCGCGCCGGCATCGTCCACCGCGACATCAAGCCCGCCAACGTCCTCACGACGGAGTACGGGCGCCCGGCGCTCGCCGACTTCGGGATCGCGGGCCTGACCAACGCCGCCGCCGGGGACGCGGGCGGCGTCTCCGTGCCCTGGGCACCGCCGGAGTCCGTCGAGGGGCACAGCGCGCCGGGCGTGACCGGCGACGTCTACGCCCTCGCCGCGACGATCTACACCCTGCTCGCCGGCCGCTCGCCGTTCACCCGCCCGGGCGGGCCGAACTCGCGCCTCGACTACATGATGCGGATCAAGCGCGACCCGGTGCCTCCGATCGACCGCGAGGACGTGCCGGTCTCCCTCGAGCAGGTGCTCGCGCGGGCGATGGCGAAGTCCCCCGGGCAGCGGCACTCGAGCGCCCTCGAGCTCGCCCGCGCGCTCCAGGTCGTCGAGCAGGAGCTGCGCCTGCCGATGACCGACATCGAGGTGCCGGACACCTCGTGGATGGGCGGCGCCGCGCCGGCGGAGGAGGGGGCCTCGGGGCGCACCGTCGTGCGCAGCGTCACCGAGGTCGACCCGCACCCGCGCGCCGCCGCGAGCCCCGCCGAGGCGCCCGAGGACCCGCGCACCGTCCTGCGCCCCGTCACCGAGGCCGGCGCCCCCGCCGGCCGGCAGTGGGAGGACGACGGCGACGCCGGGCGGACCCGCGGCCGGGCGCGCCCCGCCGCGCCCGCGGAGGACGCGCCGCCGCCCGGACGGCCGTCGCTGCGCATCCTTCTCGCCTCCGGGGTCGGCGTCGCGGTCGTCGTCGCCGTCGTCCTGGCCGCGGGCGCGCTGCGGGGGGAGGAGCCCGACCTGGGGCCGTCCCCGTCCGCGACGGGGGTGGAGACGATCTCGGTCCCGGACCTCGTGCCGAGCCCGGAGGGGCTCGCCGGGGCGCGCGTCGACCCCGAGACCGTCGAGTTCACGTGGGACGAGCCGACGGACATGGGCGACATCGCCTACGCGTGGGCGCGGGCCGACGGCGCCGCCCTCGGCGAGAGCCAGCCCGTCGGTGAACCGCCCCTCGCCATCGAGTCCGCCGGGCGCGTCTGCATCGAGCTGAAGATCATCAGCGAGCAGGGCCGTGTGTCGGCCGAGCCCGCTACTGCGTGCGTCGACTGAGAGGACCGGCATGGCTGTCGAGCTCGAGTTCTGCGGGGAGTGGTTCCCGCTCCGCGCGGACGAAGCGTTCTACATCGGTCGGGAGGGCGTCCTCGAGATCGACGACAACCCCTACCTCCACCGGCGGTTCCTCAAGATCAGCGCCGAGGACGACTTCTGGTGGATCGCCAACGTCGGGTCCCGCCTGTCCGCCACGCTCGCCGACGCCGAGGGCAACACGCAGGCCTGGCTCGCGCCCGGGGCGCGGCTGCCCCTCGTCTATGCCCGCACGACGATCCTCTTCACGGCGGGTCCTACCACCTACGAGCTCACCCTCGTCAACTCCGACCCGGCGTTCGCCCCGGCCAACCCGGAGCCGACCGCCGTCGGGGACACGACGATCGGGCCGGTCACCCTCACGCAGTCCCAGCACCTCCTCGTCCTCGCCCTGGCCGAACCGGTCCTCGCCGGGCGGGGGAGCGCCTCGATCCCCACGTCCGCTCAGGCCGCCCAGCGGCTCGGCTGGGCCCTGACGAAGTTCAACCGCAAGCTCGACAACGTCTGCGACAAGCTCCACCGCAACGGGGTCCGCGGGCTGCGCGGCGGTCCCCGCCAGCTCGCCGTCAACCGGCGGGCGCGGCTCGTCGAGCACGCCGTCGCCTCGCGCATGGTGACGCCGGCCCAGCTCGAGGGCCTCGATGCCGAGCGAGCCCGGCAGGCGGGCACGGCAGATGTGCACGCTGAGCAGGCACGGTAGGGACCACGGTCCCGGCTGCTATATGGTGCGGCGTGCGTGGCTGACGAGGTCGTCATCGGACGATCGAGCGACGGCAGCCCCCGGAGCGAGGACCTCGACGGCCGAGTGCGGCTCGAGCAGTGCGACAGGTGTGTGCCGCGAGACAGGTGTGCGTAGCGGCGGGGTGACCCGCCGGCACGTCCGAGACCATGACCGATGAGGGGCAACGAGGGTGCGCATCCGCGGACGGCTGCGCGGCCGGCCAGACGCCGCCGCGCCCACGAACGACCCCGCACGGGCCGCAGCAGGAGGTCGCCGTGCGCGCCGTGACGCCGCCACCACCGCGGGGGCCGGGCGCCGCAGCCGCACTGCCAGCGGGCGCAGCACGCGTGCCCGCCGCGTGCCCCTGACCGGCCCCGAGCGCACCGCCCGCCGCCGCCGCGCCGCCGGGACCGGCGTCGTCACCGTCCTCGCCGGCGGCCTCATCGCGGCGTCCGTCATGTACGACGGCGTCGCCACGGCCGACGTCGACCTCAACGACGGCGGCGTGTGGGTGACGAGCGCCGAGGAGCTCCAGGTCGGGCGCCTCAACCACCAGGTCCAGCTCCTCGACGCGGGCCTCACCGCACGCAGCGCCTCCGCCGACGTCCTCCAGGAGGGCTCGACCGTCTTCATCGTCGACGACGGCGCGGGTGTCCTCCAGCAGGTCGACGTCGCCGCGGTCGCGACGTCGACGACCGTCACGCTGCCCTCCACCCGCCAGGTCGAGCTCGGCGGAGGGACGGTCGCCGTCCTCGACACGGGCGCCGGCCTCCTGCACACGGCCCCGGCCAGCGGGGTGGGCGTGCTCTCCGACGAGTCGGCCGAGCCGGTCGCCGAGCTCGGCTCGAACGCCGTCATCGCCGTCGGCACCGACGGCACGACGTACGGCCTCGCGCCGCAGACCGCCACGCTCGTGACGATCCCGGCGGACGCCGGCCCCGACGAGGAGCCGGAGACGGTCGAGCTCGGCGTCGAGCCCGAGGCGCTCGCCGACGCCGAGATCCAGCTCACCGCCGTCGGCGACGAACCGGTCGCCCTCGTGCGCGACGAGCAGGACCGCGTCACGCTCCTGCGCCCCGGCCACGAGCCGCTCGACCTCGCCGACTCCGGTGCGGATACTTCCGCCGCCCGCCTCCAGGCCGCCAGCGACGCCAACCGCGAGGTCGTCGTCGCCGCCCGGGACGGCCTCGTGCGCGTCCCGCTCGGACGCGGCGAGCCGACCGTCCAGGCCGTCTCCGTGCCCGGCGTCCCGGCGCAGCCGGTCGTCGTCTCGGGCTGCACCCACGCCGCGTGGTCGGGGGCGAGCGCGACGTACCAGGCACGGTGCGGCGACGGCGAGGTCGCCGAGAGCGAGATCGAGAAGCGGATCGCCGAGCCCGACCTGACGTTCCGCGTCAACCGGGACGTCGTCGTCCTCAACGACCTCGTCGCGGGCACCGTCTGGCTCATCAACGACGCCATGGAGATCGTCGAGAACTGGGAGGACGTCACCCCGCCGCAGAACCCGGACGAGGAGGAGGAGGAGTCCCAGCAGGAGCTGCGGGACGAGCTCCCCCTCGACCGGGACGCCGAGAACCGCGACCCCATCGCCACCGACGACGAGCTGGGCGTGCGCGCCGCGTCGACGACCATCCTCGAGGTCCTCGGCAACGACACCGACCCGGACGGCGACCTCCTCACGGTGAGCGCGTTCGACGCCCCGCCGGAGTCGTTCGGCACGGTCAGCCCCATCCTCGGTGGGCGCGCCCTCCAGATCGCCGTCGCGGACGGCGCCACCGGCTCGGTCGCGATCGGCTACACCGTCAGCGACGGCCGCGGCGGCGAGGCGACGGCGACCGCGCGGGTCACCGCCGTCCCCGACGACGAGAACCGCGCGCCGGAGCAGCTGCGCCCCATCTCCCTCACGCTCACGCTCGGGACGAGCGGCACCGTCAACGTCCTCGACGACGTGCGCGACCCCGACGGCGACGAGGTCGTCGTCGTCGCCGCGGAGACCGGCACGGACGACGTCGTGCGCTTCACGCCGGACGGCTCCGTCACCTTCGTCGACTCCGGCGTCTCGGCCGGGCGCAAGGACGTCCTCGTCACCGTGACCGACGGCCGCGAGGAGGCCGAGGTCGACGTCGCGGTCGACGTCCGCCCGGCCGGCCAGCTGCCGCCGGTGCCGGTCTTCGACTTCGTCACGGCCGTCGTCGGGCAGGAGATCGTCGTCGAGCCGATCGCCAACGACACCGACCCCGGCGGCCAGCCGCTGCGCCTCGCGGACGTCGAGCAGGTCGGGGACGCCCGCGTCATGCCCGACTACGACGCCGGGTCGTTCCGGTTCAGCGCCGACGCCGCCCGGACGTTCTACCTCACGTACATCGTCGTCAACGACGGCGGGTCGAGCGCGACCGGCCTCGTCCGGATCGACGTGCGCGAGCCGGGCGACACCGCGCCCATCGCCGTCCAGGACACCGCGCTCCTGCCCGCCGGCGGCGAGGTGCTCGTCGACGTCCTCGCCAACGACGAGGACCCGAGCGGCCGCGTCCTGTCCGTGCGCCAGGTCGACGTACCGGCCGAGAGCGGCCTCGTCGTCGCCGTCCTCGAGCACCGGATCCTCAAGATCAGCGCGACCCAGGACCTCACCCGGCCGATGCGGCTCGGGTACGAGGTCTCGAACGGCGAGCAGAGCGCCGAGGGCGAGGTCGTCGTCATGCCGATCCCCGCCGACTCCCTCGCGCAGCCGCCCGTGGCCCAGGCCGACATCGCCAACGTCCGTGCCGGCGACTTCGTCACCATCCCCGTCCTGTCCAACGACTCCCACCCGGGCGGCGCCGAGTTCGAGCTCGTCAGCCAGCTCGTCGAGGAGCCCCAGGCCGGGCACCTCTTCGCCAGCGGCGACACGCTGCGCTTCCGCGCGCCGGAGCAGCCCCAGACGGTCAACGCCGTCTACGAGATCGTCGACACGACCGGGCAGCGGGCCTCGGCCCAGGTGACGATCTACGTCCAGGCCGACGACGGCGAGCGCAACGCGCCGCCCCTGCCGCTGCCCGTGGAGTCGCGCGCCTTCGCCGGCGAGCGCGTGCGGATCCAGATCCCGATGTTCGGCATCGACCCCGACGGCGACTCGGTCCAGCTCCTCGGCGCCGAGATCGCGCCGACGAAGGGCCGCATCGTCGAGGTCGGGCCCACGTACGTCGACTACGAGGCGTACAGCCGGGCGAGCGGGACCGACGAGTTCACCTACGCCGTCCGCGACCGACTCGGCGCGTACGCGAGCGCGACGATCCGGGTCGGCATCGTCGCCCCGCCCGAGCTCAACCGCGCCCCCCAGGCCGTCGACGACGTCGTCCAGGCCCGGCCCGAGCGCGTCGTCGAGGTCGACGTCCTCGCCAACGACACCGACCCGGACGGCGACCCGCTCTACCTCGACTCCGTCGAGGAGGTCGAGGGGCTGACGACCGAGACGATCGACGGCGGGCGCCTCGAGGTCACGACGGCGGCCGCCGGCGAGTACGCCGTCGGCTACGCCGTGAGCGACCAGCGCGGGGGCGACTCGACGGGCATCCTCACGGTCGCCGTCTCGCCCGACGCCCCGCTCCGTGCGCCCCTCGCCGTCGACGACATGGTCCAGGCCGTCTCGATCGTCGACCGGGAGCGGGTGAACATCCCGGTCCTCGACAACGACTCCGACCCGGACGGGTCCCGCGAGGCGCTCGTCGTCGAGCTCGTCGGCGCGCCCGAGAACGCGCGGATGAACGGCACGGAGGTCCAGGTCGACGTCCAGCCGTTCCGCCAGGTCCTCACGTACTCCGTCACCGACCCCGACGGGCTCACGTCCTTCGCGTTCGTCGACGTCCCGGGCCTCGAGGACTCCGGACCGGTCCTGCGCACCGACGTCGACCCGATCGTCGTGGCCACCGGCGAGACCCGCGAGATCGAGCTGAGCGACTACGTCGTGGCGATCACCGGCAAGCCGGTGCGGCTCACCGACGCGAGCATGGTCCGCGCGACGAACTCGGACGGCGCCTCCCCGGTCGTCGGCCCGACGACGCTGACGTTCACGTCTGCCCCGGCGTACGCCGGGCCCGCCTCGATCACGTTCGAGGTGACCGACGGCGAGAGCGCGGAGGACCCGGCGGGCCTCACCTCGGTCCTCACGCTCGACATCACGGTCGAGTCGACCGAGAACACGCCGCCGACCTTCGACGGCGCCGCCCTCGAGGTCGTCCCGGGCGAGGACGCGGAGCAGGTCAACCTGCGCCAGCTCTCCCAGGATCAGGACACCGGTGACTTCAACCTCCTCACGTACGACCTCGTCAACGTGCCGCCGGGCGTCGAGGCGACCCTCGACGGGCCGACCCTGACCGTCTCCGCGCCGGCGGACACCCCGCGCGGGACGGTCGCCCGGGTCGAGCTCACCGTCTCCGACTCCAAGGCGGAGCCCGTCCCCGGGCTCGTCGAGGTGACGGTCGTCGGGAGCAACCGGCGCCTGCCCGTCGTCAACGACGTCGACCTCGGCGAGCTCGAGCAGGGCGAGTCGCGGGGCGTCAACGTGCTCGAGGGCGCCTTCAACCCGTTCCCGGGCGAGCCGCTGCGCGTCATCGACGCCATCGTGGAGACCGGCCAGGCCCAGGCGAGCACGGACGGCTCGACGGTGACCCTGGCCGCCGGCGCGGAGCAGGTCGGCCGCGTCTCCGTCCGCTACACCGTCGGCGACGTCACGGACGACCCGCTGCGCTACGTCGAGGGCCGCGTCACCGCGTCCGTCATCGGTGCGCCGGAGCGCCCGACGCCCCCGCGCGTCGAGGACGTCCGCGACCAGACCGTCGTCCTCACGTGGTCCGCCCCGGCGGACAACGGCGCCCCCATCACCGGGTACCGCGTCGAGGCCGCCGGCGTGAGCCAGGAGTGCGCGACGACGACGTGCACGCTCAGCGGGCTGACGAACACGGTCGAGTACACGTTCACGGTCATCGCGGTCAACAAGGTGGGCGACTCCGAGCCGAGCGGCCCCTCCGCCGTCGCGCGCCCCGACGTCAAGCCCGAGCGCCCGGCGCCGCCCGTCCTCACGTTCGGCGACGGCGAGCTCAAGGTCGACTGGACGACGCCCGCGACGCGTGGCTCCGCCGTCACCTCCTACGACCTCCAGATCGCGCCGTCCGCGAGCGGCGGGCAGATCACGGCGACCGGCAACACGCACACATGGACGGGCCTGACGAACGGGCAGTCCTACACCGTGCGCGTGCGGGCGCACAACGACGCCCCGGACCCGAGCGAGTGGAGCGAGTGGTCCGCGCCCGAGGTCCCGGCCGGCGTGCCGGACCGCCCGGTGGCCCCGACCGCCCAGCGCGTCGACTCGCCCGTCAACGCCCAGATCACGGCCTCGTGGAGCCCGCCGTCGAGCAACGGCGACCCCGTCGCCGCGTACGACGTGACGATCTTCCGCAACGGGACGGTCTTCAAGGCCTTCCAGGTGCCGGGCGGGCAGACCTCCATCACCGAGGACGCCCCCGCCGGCAGCGACTACACCGTCGCCGTCTCCGCGACGAACAAGGCGGGCACGTCCGAGACGAGCCCGACCTCGTCCCCGGTGCGCACCTTCCTCAAGCCCGACCGCGTGCCGAGCGTCACGGCCACGGCCACGGGCACGAACGGGCAGGTGACGCTGGCGTTCAGCGCGCCGGCCGACAACGGCGACCCGATCCGCCGGTACGAGGTCCGCACGAGCGGGGGTGGGTGGAGCGCCGTCCCGGCCAACCGTGTCATCAACGGCCTGAGCAACGGCACGTCGTACACGTTCGAGGTGCGGGCCTGCAACACCTACTGCGGCGACCCCAGCCCCGCGTCCGCGGCAGCCGTGCCGTACGGCCCGTTCGCGAACGCGACCATGACGGCCGCCGTCACCGGCGGCGAGGGCCGCAACGTCACGTTCGACTGGACCACCCCGCCGGGCAACGGCCGCGACATCACGAGCATCCAGCTGCGCATCAACCAGGGGTCGGGCTGGGGCGCGTGGGAGAACGTCGCCGCCTCGGGCACCCGCACCCTCGGCCCGGAGTGGTCGCGGACGTACTCCGCCGAGGTCCGGGCCCAGCGCGCCGACGGCGAGGTGCGGACGGCGAGCGCCTCGGCGACGACGAGGAACCAGCCGCCGCCGCCCCCGCCCCCGGAGCCCAGCGTCACGATGATCAAGGGGGACCCGATCCGCAACCCCCAGTGCACCCACAGCTCGTGCGCCATGCTCGCGATGAGGTACGAGAACTTCCCCGGCGGGCGCTACACCGTGACGTTCTCGGCGTCCAACGAGCCCGGCAACGGCTTCTGGCGGGACTACACCGTGTCCCTGTCCGGCTCCGGCCGGTACCAGAGCACGACCTTCCGCGGGCAGCCGGGGGAGAGGGTCACGGTCTGCGTCACAGGCCCAGGCGTCAACAACAAGTGCGACTCGATCGCGTCATGGTGACCGCACTCCCTCCCCTCCCCGACCCGGCACACCCCCGCACGACGACGCCACACCCGCGAAAGAGAGCCGCATGAGCACGACGAGTGAGATCACGACGATGACGCCCGAGCAGGCGACCTGGTTCGCGGGCACGTTCGAGACCATCGTCTCCACGGTCGGCGAGGCGGTCATGGGCAAGGCCAACGTCATCCGGCTCGTCGTCACGACGCTGCTCTCGGGCGGGCACGTCCTCCTCGAGGACTACCCCGGCACCGGCAAGACCCAGCTCGCGCGCTCGCTCGCCGCCGCGGTCCAGGCGGAGAGCTCGCGCATCCAGTTCACGCCGGACCTCCTGCCCTCCGACGTCACGGGCGTGTCGATCCTCGACCCGAAGACGCAGACCTTCGAGTTCCACAAGGGCCCGATCTTCGCCTCGGTCGTCCTCGCGGACGAGATCAACCGCGCGTCCCCCAAGACGCAGTCGGCGCTCCTCGAGGTCATGGAGGAGGGGCGCGTCACGGTCGACGGCAAGCCGCACGGCGTGGGCCGCCCGTTCATCGTCCTCGCCACCCAGAACCCCATCGAGCAGGCCGGCACGTACCGCCTGCCCGAGGCGCAGCTCGACCGCTTCCTCATGCGCACCTCGATCGGCTACCCCGACCACGCGGCGACGGTCTCCATCCTCGCCACCGCCGCCGTGCGCGACCGCGCCGCGGCCATCACGCCGGTCATCACCGGCGCCGCCGTCGTCGACATGATCGAGCTCGCGGGGACCGTCCACGTCGACCCGGCGATCCTCGAGTACGTCTCGCGCATCGCCGTGGAGACCCGGCGCGCGGAGAACGTCGTCCTCGGCGTGAGCGTGCGTGGCGCGCTCGCCCTCGTCCGCGCCGCGAAGACGTGGGCCGCCGCCCACGGGCGCAACTACGTCCTCCCGGACGACATCAAGGACCTCGCCGAGCCCGTCCTCGCGCACCGCCTCGTCCTCGACGCCGAGGCCGAGTTCGAGGGGGCCACGGCCGGTGGCGCGCTCGCCGCCGTCCTCGCCGAGATCGCGCCGCCGAGCCAGCGCGGCGGCGACCGCTAGGCGATGAGCGCCCCCACCTCCACCGCACGGGTCCGCAGCGTCCTGGCCGAGCGCCTCGGTGACACGAGCGCGCTGCGCACCCTCGTCGAGCGCACCCGCGGGTCACGGGCCGGGATCACGCGCACCCTCAGCGGCGTGAGCGTGGCGGGCTGGGTGGTCCTCGCCGTCGGCGCCGCCGCTCTCGTCGCCGGGCGCCGCCTCGGCTGGCTCGAGCTCGTCGCCGGCGGCGCCGCGCTCGTGACGACGTTCGTCGCGGCCGCCGTCTTCACCCTCGGCCGTCACCCGTACGACGTCGCGCTCGCCCTCAGCGACAAGCGGGTCCTCGTCGGCGACCGCGCCATGGCCGGGGTGACCGTGCGCAACACCGCGGGGCGCCCCGTCCTGCCCGCGCGCGTCGAGCTGGGCGTCGGCGCGACCGACGTCGCCTTCGCGCTGCCCGCACTGCGCGCCGGGGAGGAGCACGAGGAGATCTTCGCGATCCCCACCCACCGGCGCTCCGTCATCGACGTCGGTCCCGTCCGCACGGTCCGCGGCGACCCGCTCGGCCTCATGCGTCGCGCCGTCCCGTGGGGCCAGGCCGTCGAGCTCTACGTCCACCCGCGCACCGTCCGGCTCTCGAGCTCGGCCGCCGGGTTCATGCACGACCTCGAGGGGCAGGCCACCCGCGAGATCACGAACGCGGACCTCTCCTTCCACGCCCTGCGTGAGTACGTCCCCGGCGACGACCGCCGTTACGTCCACTGGCGCAGCTCCGCGCGCACCGGCAAGCTCATGGTCCGCCAGTTCGAGGAGAGCCGGCGCTCCCACCTCGTCGTCGCGCTCTCGCGCAACGCCCGCGACTACGCCGCCGACGACGAGCTCGAGGTCGCCATCTCGACGCTCGGGTCGCTCGGCCTCCAGGCGATGCGCGAGGACAAGGACCTCACCGCCCTCACGACGCACGAGACGCTGCGCGCCGTGTCCAAGGGCCAGTTCCTCGACGTCCTCACCCGCATGGAGGTCGGCGAGGGCCCCGGCGGCGTCGTCAGCATGGCGCACCAGATCAGCCGCGACGTCGAGCGCGCCTCCATGGTCGTCCTCGTGTGCGGCTCCGGCGTCAGCGCGGCGGACATCCGCGCCGCCGGCGCCGTCCTGCCCATCGACGCGCGGGCGTTCGCCGTCCAGGTCGAGCTCGGCGCGGAGACGGCGGTCCACACCGTCGGTGTCGTCACCGTCCTCACGGTCGGCTCGCTGTCCGAGCTCGCGCGCGGCTTCCGGAAGGCGGAGCGCCGATGAGCGGCCTCGTCGCGTACGCGCGCCGGCGGTGGGTCGACGCCGCGGTACCGGTCGCCCTCGTCCTCCTCGCCCTCGTCCCCCTCGGACCGGTCTTCGCCTCCGGGCACCTCGTCGCGGCCGTCGTCGGCGGCGCGCTCCTGGCCGCCGCCGTCGCCCTGGTCGGGGCGTGGCGGCGCTGGTCGACGCTCACCGTCCTCGGGGCGGGGTTCGTCGCGCTCGTCGCCGGGTCCGCGCTCGGTGCCCCGACGACGGCGCTCGCCGGGCTCGTGCCGACGCCCGCCACCCTCGGCGCCGTCGGCAGCGGCTTCGTCACCGGGTGGAAGCAGGTCGTCACGCTCGCGCCCCCGCTCGGGGCGAGCGGGAACGTCCTCGCCGCGCCGTACCTCCTCGCCTTCGTCGCCACGCTCGTCGCGGTGACCGTCTCCCTGCGCGCGAAGCGCCCGGCGTGGGCGCTCGTCGCGCCCGGCCTCGCCCTCGTCGGCGCCATCCTCCTCGGCACCGCCCGCGAGACGCTCGCCCTGCCCGTCGCGCTCGTCGGCGCCCTCGGGGCCCTCGTGTGGGCGGCGTGGCGCACCGGGCGCCTCCAGCGCGGGCGCGCCGTCGGCGTCCTCACCCTCGTCGCCGTCGCGGCCGCCGGCGGGACCGGCGTCGGGCTCCTCGCCCCCGGGGACACCCCGCGCGTCGTCCTGCGCGAGATCCTCGAGCCGCCGCTCGACCCGCACGACTACCCGAGCCCGCTCGCCGGGTTCCGCTCCTACCTCAAGGACCACCGGGAGGACACGATCCTCACGGTGCGCGGGCTGCCGTCGGGCGCGCCCGTCCGGCTCGCGACGATGGACGCCTACGACGGCACGACGTGGAGCGTCGCCGGCGGCGGCACCGACGGGTCCGGGTCCTTCCAGCGCATCGGTGAGCGCGTCGAGGTGGACGTCCCCGACAGCGCCACCCGCATCGAGGTCGAGCTCGGCGAGTACGACGGCGTGTGGCTGCCCGACGTCGGGCGCACGTACGACGTCGAGTTCACGGGGGAGGGCGCGCAGGAGCACGCGCGCACGTTCTACTTCAACCGCGTGAGCGGGACGGGCATCGTCACCGACGGCCTGCGCGAGGGCGACACCTACACGCTCACCGCGACGACGACGCCCGAACCCCCGGTGAGCGCGCTCGAGGGCGCGCCGCTGGCGGGCGTCGAGCTGCCCGACGTGCGCAACGTCCCCGACGTCCTCACCTCCGCCGCCTCCCAGATGGTGGCCGAGGCCGAGACCCCGCTCGCCCGCACGCAGGCGCTCGTCACCGCGCTGCGGGAGGGCTTCTTCTCCCACGGCCTCGAGGGCGACGCGCCCTCCCGCGCCGGCCACGGGGCGGCCCGCCTCGCGGAGCTCCTCACGGCCGAGCTCATGATCGGTGACGAGGAGCAGTACGCCGCGGCGATGGGCCTCCTCGGCCGCGCCGTCGGGCTCCCCACGCGGGTCGTCATGGGCTTCGTGCCCGAGGACGGCGCAGCGGGCGAGGAGACGGCCATCACGGGCGAGGACGTCACCGCCTGGGTCGAGGTCGCGTTCGAGGACCACGGCTGGGTGCCGTTCTACCCCGTCCCGGACGAGGACCGCATCCCGCAGTACGAGGACCCGACGCCGCAGGACCGGCCCCAGCCGCAGGTCCTCCAGCCGCCCCCGCCGCCGCAGGAGCCGCCCGACGCGCCGCCGATGGAGCGCGACGACGTCGAGGCCGACGAGGAGGAGATCCCCGAGGAGGAGGGCCCCAGCCGCACCGCGATCATCATCGCCGCCATCGGGATCCCGCTCCTGCTCGTCCTCGTCCCGATCACCATCATCCTCGCGCTCAAGCTCCGGCGCCGCCGGCGCCGGCGCCGCCACGGGGCCCCGACCGTGCGCCTCGCGGGCGGCTGGAGCGAGGTGCTCGACCACGCCCGCGACCTCGGCGTACCCGTGCGCACCGACGCGACCCGCCGCCAGGCGGCCGCCGACCTCGAGCGCGGCCTCGCCGAGCCGGCCCCCACGGGCCGCCGGCGGAAGACGCCGAAGCCGGTGGACGCCTCCGCCGTCGAGGCGCGCCGGCTCGCGCACGGGGCGGACGCCGGGGTCTTCGGCCCCGGCCTGCCGGACGAGGACGCCGTCCGGGCGTACTGGGACCAGGTGGAGTCCACAGTGGCGCGACTGCGCTCGGCCGTGGGACGGCGCCGCTGGATACGCTCGCGGCTCTCGCTGCGATCGCTGCGAAAGGATCGATGACCTCATGCGGATCAAGCTGACGCTCCTGCGGACGACGGCGGAGCCGGCCGACCTCGCGGTCACGGTTGACGGCACGGCGACGGTCCACGACCTCGCCCGGTCGCTCGCCGAGAGCGACCCGGCGGGGGCGATGTACGGCGCCCGCGAGACGACGAACCTCACGCTGCGGGTCCACGGCACGCCCGGCAGCGACGACTCGACGACCCGGCTGCTCTCCCCGGAGGTCGCCGCGACCGAGACGGTGCGCTCCGGGACGGTCGTCTCCCTCGCGCAGGCGACGAGCCACTACGACGCCGCAGCCTCGGCCGCGCCCATCGCCCGGCTGCGGGTCCTCGAGGGCCCGGACTCGGGGCTCGAGGTGCCCCTGCCCGAGGGCACGTCGATCATCGGCCGGGGCAAGGGCTGCGACGTCCGGCTCAGCGACCCGACGGTGTCCAAGGAGCACGCCCGGCTCGCCGTCACGGACATCATCGAGATCGTCGACCTTCGCTCGGCGAACGGTCTCCTCCTGGGGGAGGGGCTCGTCCAGCGCGCCGCGCTCCTGCCGGAGGACACGGTCATCCTCGGTGACACGACGATCCAGGTCTCGCGGATCGCCGCGAGCCGGCACGCCTCGCTCGACGCCGCCCAGGTGGCGTTCAACCGCTCGCCGCGCCTCGCCCCGCGCTACGAGGGCGAGGAGGTCGAGGCGCCCAAGCCGCCCGAGCCGCCGAAGCCGGGCCGCTTCCCCATGGTCATGCTCATCGTGCCGCTCGTCATGGCGCCGATGTTCCTCCTCGGCGGGCGCAATGCCCTCAGCCTCATCTTCCTGGCGATGATGCCGCTCATGGTCGTCGGCAACTTCCTCGACCAGCGGGTGACGGGCAAGCGCACCTACCGGGCCGCCATCGCCCAGTTCACCGAGACGATCACCGCCATGCGCGCCGAGCGCGAGGCGGAGCGGGCGCGCGAGCGTGCCGTGCGGCGGGGCGAGTCGCCCTCGGTCCCGGAGATCGAGTCCGCGACCCTCGCGCTCGAGCCGCTCCTGTGGACGCGGCGCCCCGAGCACGAGACGTTCCTCGACCTGCGCCTCGGGCTGGGCACCGTGCCCTCGCGCAACACGATCAAGCTACCCGCCCGGAACAACGCCGTGCCGGACTACTGGGACCAGGTCGTCGCCCTCAGGCGCGACTTCGCCGAGATCGACGAGACCCCCGTCACCGTCCAGCTCCGCGAGAGCGGTGCCCTCGGGCTCGCCGGCCCGCGCGCCGTCCTCGACGACGCGGTGCGCGCCGTCGTCGCCCAGGTCGTGGCGCTGCACTCCCCGGCGGAGCTCGTCCTCACCCTCGCCACGTCGGCCGCCAGCGCGAGCCGGTGGGACTGGGCGAAGTGGCTCCCGCACGTCGGGTCGATCCACTCCCCGCTCGACGGCTCCCACATCGGGTCCAACCAGGCGGGGGTCATCCAGCTCGTGTCCCGCCTCGAGGGCCTCGTCGAGGAGCGCCGCGCCGCGCCCAAGACCCAGGGCCGCTCGACTGTCCTGCCCTTCGTCGTCCTCGTCGTCGAGGACGACGCGCCGATCGAGCGTGGGCGGCTCGTCCGCCTCGCCGAGGAGGGTCCCGACGTCGGGGTCCACGTCATCTGGTGCGCCGCCTCCGCCGAGCGGCTCCCGGCCGTGTGCCGCACGTTCGTCACGGTGAGCACGTCGACCGACGCCGGCGCCGCCGGGTACGTGACGACGGGTGCGTCGGTCCAGCCGATGCGCTGCGAGGTGCTCCCCGCGGCGGCGGCCATCAGCGTCGCCAAGCACCTCTCCGCCGTCGTCGACGCCGGCGCACCCGTCGACGACGCCTCCGACCTGCCGAACCGGGTCTCCTACCTCAGCCTCGTCGGGACCGAGGTGGCCCAGGGCGCGCAGGGGATCCTCGAGCGGTGGCGCGAGAACGGTTCGCTCACCCCGCGCGACGGGCGCCCGCCCCAGCGGCGCCGGCACGACGCCAACCTGCGCGCGCTCATCGGCCAGGGCGCGACGGAGCCGTTCACCCTCGACCTGCGCACCCAGGGCCCGCACGCCCTCGTCGGTGGCACGACCGGCGCCGGCAAGAGCGAGTTCCTCCAGTCGTGGGTGCTCGGCATGGCGACGGCGCACAGCCCGGACCGCGTGACGTTCCTCTTCGTCGACTACAAGGGCGGCTCGGCCTTCGCGGACTGCGTCAACCTCCCGCACACCGTCGGGCTCGTCACCGACCTGTCCCCGCACCTCGTGCGCCGGGCGCTGACGTCGCTGCGGGCCGAGCTCCACCATCGCGAGCACCTCCTCAACCGCAAGGGCGCCAAGGACCTCATCACGCTCGAGCGCACCGGGGACCCGGAGTGCCCGCCGAGCCTCATCATCGTCGTCGACGAGTTCGCGGCGCTGGCCACCGAGGTGCCGGAGTTCGTCGACGGGGTCGTCGACGTCGCCCAGCGCGGCCGGTCCCTCGGGCTCCACCTCGTCCTCGCGACGCAGCGCCCCGCGGGCGTCATCAAGGACAACCTCCGCGCCAACACGAACCTGCGCGTCGCGCTGCGCATGAACGACGAGTCCGACTCCAAGGACGTCCTCGGCCTCCCGCTCGCCGCCGGCTTCGACCCGGCGATCCCCGGCCGCGGCGCGGCCCGCACGGGCCCCGGGCGCATCACGATGTTCCAGGCCGGCTACGCCGGCGGGCGCACGAGCGACGCCGCGCCGGCCGCGCAGGTCGACGTCGAGACGCTGGCCATGGGCACCGGCACCCGGTGGGAGAAGCCCGAGGACCCGGAGCAGGCCGCGGTCGAGCTCGAGGGCGACGAGGGCCCCACGGACATCACCCGCATCGTGGAGTCCGTGAGCGACGCCGCCCACGCCGCCGGGGTGCCCGCGCCGCGCAAGCCGTGGCTGCCGACCCTCGCCCCGGTGCAGGACCTCTCGGCGCTGTCGCCGCGCACGGACTCCGCGCTCGTGCTCGGCGTCGTCGACGACCCGGCGCGCCAGCGCCAGGTGACGACGTACTACCGGCCCGACGTCGAGGGCAACATCGCCTTCTACGGCGCCGGTGGCTCGGGCAAGTCGACGGCGCTGCGCACCCTCGCGCTCGCCGCGGGCATCACCCCGAGCGGCGGGCCCGTCCACGTCTACGGGCTCGACTTCTCCTCCGGTGGGCTCTCCCCGCTCGACGGGCTGCCGCACGTGGGCGCCATCATCGACGGCGACGACGCCGAGCGGATCCAGCGGCTCCTGCGTCAGCTCCGCGACGTCGTCGAGGAGCGGTCGGTCCGCTACGCCCAGGCGCACGCAAGCACGATCGAGGAGTACCGGACGATCAGCGGGCGCGGCGACGAGCCGCGCATCCTCCTCCTCATCGACGGCTTCGGTGCCTTCCGGGCCGAGTGGGAGGCCACGACCGCGCGGATGCCCTGGTACCAGCTCTTCCTCCAGCTCCTCGTCGACGGCCGCGGCGCGGGCGTGCACGTCGCCGTCACCGCCGACCGCAGCGGCGCCATCCCGTCGTCGGTGGCGGGGAGCCTGCCGCGCAAGGTCATCATGCGCCAGGTCGACGAGGGCTCCTACGCCATGCTCGGCGCCCCCAAGGACGTCCTCGACCCGAGCTCCCCGCCGGGGCGCGCCATCAGCCCGGACGGCCTCGAGATGCAGGTCGCCGTCCTCGGCGGCTCGCCCAACCTCGCCGAGCAGGTGCGCGCCATCGAGAAGCTCGCCGCGACCCTGCGCCGCGCCGGCGTCCCGCCCGCCCCGGCCGTGCGGCGCCTGCCCGAGGTCGTGCCCGCGGGTGAGATGCCCGCGGACGTCGGCGGACTGCCGGTCCTCGGCGTCGCCGACGACACCCTCGCACCCCTCGGGTTCGAGCCGGTCGGCACGTTCCTCCTCGCCGGCCCGCCGCAGTCCGGGCGTACGAACGCGCTGCGCTGGCTGGTGGAGTCCGTCGCGGCCGCGAGCCCCGGCTCCCGGCTCGTCTACCTCGGGGCCCGGCGCTCGACGCTCGCGGGGCTGCCGCTGTGGACGCACTCGGCGACGGGCGCGGCCGACGCCGCCGCGCTCGCGAAGGAGGTGCTCGACCTCTTCGCCGAGCCGTCCGAGGAGGGCCGCGCGGGCAATGTCCTCGTCCTCGAGTCCCTCGCGGACTTCCTCCAGGGCACCGCGGAGACGCCGGTGACCGAGCTGATCAAGGCGGTCAAGCGCAACGAGCACTTCGTCATCGCCGAGGGGGAGACGAGCTCGTGGGGGTCGTCGTGGCCGCTCATCTCCGAGATCCGCAACGGCCGGCGGGGCCTCGCGCTCCAGCCCGACCAGGTCGAGGGCGACGCGCTGTTCCGCACGGCGTTCCCGCGGGTATCCCGCAAGGAGTTCCCGGTGGGGCGGGGGATGGTCGTCGACAAGGCGAAGGTCCGCCGGGTCCAGGTCCCGCTCCTGCCGTAGCGTGCCGGCGTCCGGGGCGTGCGCTGCGCGGTGGCGTGGGTGCGCGTCGTCGGCGGCCGTGGCGGGTGCCGCGCGCGGACCGTGGCGGGGCGCGGGGAGTTCTCCCCATGGGCGCAGGGCGACAGATGCCCCTCGCGCCGGGTATCAATGACGTATGGATCCCGCCGGTGGGCGGTGGGACCGCGACGGAGGGAACGGCTATGGCCAACTTGAACGTGTCGTACGAGGAGATGGAAGGCGCTGCCCGTCGGCTCGTCACCGGCCGCGAGGAGCTCGACACGAAGCTCCAGGAGCTGCGCACCTACATCACCAACCTCGTCAACAGCGGGTTCGTCACCGACGCCGCGTCGAAGAAGTTCGACGAGACCTACGAGACGTTCACGACGAACGCCACGGGCACGGTCTCGGCGCTCAACGACCTCTCGTCCTACCTGACGAACGCCGCCGAGACGCTGCGCTCGACGGACCAGCAGCTCTCGAACATCTGAGCTGAGAAGTTCCCACGCCGGGCACGGGCCTCAGGGTCCGTGCCCGGCGCTGTGCCAGCAGCCGTGAGCGAGGAGAGGAGCAAGGCGTGCACCTGGTCCCGGCCAGCGCCGAGCCGTACCTCGTCCCGGCACGTGTGGACGACCGGTCCGCCGGCGCCGTCGCCCTCGCCCCGCTGCGGTGCGAGGCGCTCAGCGTCCTCGCGGACGGCTACCGGGCGCCGCGGCGGTCCGTCGCGGGAGCCTCGGCATGGGTGTCCGCGATGCTCGGTGGCCTGCTCCTCGCGCGGTCGGCCGGTGAGGCCTCGGCCGGTGACCTCGGCACCGCAGCCGCGCTGGCCGGCTCCGGTGCGGTCCTGCTCGCCGTGGGCGCCGTCGTCGGGCATGTCGTCCTGCGGGCGGGCCGAACCTTGAGCGGCGCGATCGCCGCCTGGCTGCGCGTACCCGCCCCGGCGGACACGGCCCCCGCCAGCCTGCGCCGCAGCGTCCTGCGCCGCGCCTGCCTCGGCACCGCCGGGTTCGCCGCCGTCGTCGCGCTCGTCGTCGTCGCGGGTGGTGTCCTCGCCGACGGCGTCCCCGCCGGCGACGGCGTGACCGGCGCGCTCGCCCTCACGCTGGACCCCGATGCCGTCGCCCTGCTGATCGGCCTCGTGCTGTGCGCGCTCGTCACCGCCGTCGCGACGGCGGGGGTGCTCGGCGGTGCCCGGCGCGTCCAGGAGGCCGCCTGGCAGCGTCCGCTCCTCGTCGTGCCGGAGCCGTCGCAGCGGCCGGCCGTCGGGCGCTCGGACGCGTGGCACGACGGCCCCCGCCGCGACAGCCGACCCGCCAACGAGCTGCGCCGCGGCGACGAGCGCGACATGCGGCAGCAGCCCCAGCCGGGGTCGATCCACGACGGAGCCTCGTTCCGCTCGGCCGCGGTCGCCGACCCGGCCGGCGAGGCACTCTTCTACGGCGTCCCCAGGCGCGGGGACGGTGCACCGCCTGCCGCCGTCGCCCGGCCGGCTGCCCTCGGCGACCACCCGTCGCCCCCGACGGAGGTCATGGACCTGTCCTCCCTCCAGCGCGGCGCGGGCCACGCCCCCGCGGGGGCCTCCGCGAGCACCGCCCTCGCCCTTGCCGGTGCTCCCACCGCCCTCGCCCCCGCCGTCGGGGACGCGCGCGCTCTTCCCGCCGCTGCACGGCCGGCGCCGGCCATCTCCGCGCCCAGTCCGCAGGACCGCCCCACCGAGGTCCTCCTCCCCGACGGCCGGGCCCTGACGACCGGGACCAGCCTCCTCGGGCGGCACCCCGTGGCCCGGCCCGGCGAGGCCGTCGACTCCCTCGTCGTCCTCGCCGACGCGACCGTGACGAAGACGCACGTCCACCTGCGCCTCGCCGCTGACACCCTGTGGGTGACCGACCGCGCGTCGACGAACGGCACGATCCTCCAGCGGGTCGACGGCTCGCTCGTGCGGTGCCGCCCGTGGGAGGCGACGCGCGTCGTCGCCCCCGCCGTCCTCCACCTCGGCGCGGCGCGGCTGAGCGTCGAGGCCCGCCCCGCCGGCGCGGGAGCCGCGGACCCGCACGCGGGACCCGCGACCAGCTCCGGCTCGTCCATGGGCGGCGGCGCTCCCGCCGGTCTGGGAGTCGCCCGATGAACGTCATCCCCGAGGCCGCGCGCCCCTGGTTGCCCGTCGAGTCCCGCAACCGGCCGTGGGCCACGCACGGCTCGATGATGGTCCGCCGCGCCGAGGCCCTCGGCGTCCTCGACGACGCCCTCAACGCCCGGCCGCGGCTCGCCGCAGGCGCCGGTGCATGGGTCCTCGGGCTCGTCGGGGCGTTCCTGCTCGGGCGCTGGGTGGCCGCGCTCGACGACCCGTCCGGCGGTGGCAGCCTCCTGCTCGTCCTTGCCGGCGTCGCCCTCGTGGGCGCCGTCGCTGTGGGCGCCGTCGTCGTCCACGCCGGGTCCCGCCTCGTCCGGGCCCAGGCGGCCTGGCTCACGCTCGCGACCGACGTCCGCGCGGACGGCGCCCGCGTGCGCGACGGTGCGCTCGACCCGGAGACCGAGCGCCTCCATGAGCGCGTGCGCGCCCACGACCGCTCGCCCGCCGGTTCCCCGCGGGCGTCGATGGTCCGGGTCGCCGGCGCGGTCGTCGCGGTCCTCGGGACGATCGCCCTGCTCGGTGCGGCGATCGCCGGTCGCTCGGAGGCGCAGGCCCCCTACGCGACGTCCGCCGACGTCGGGCCGTGGGTCGCGCTCGTCGCGGCCGCCGTCGTCACGCTCGTCGTCGCCCTGGCGCTCACCGCGGGGCTGCGCCGTGTCCGCCGCGCCCGGACGCACCGCGTCAACCACCCCGAGCACGACGGCGGGTCTCCGGCGCCGGGCCGGGGCGCGGGTGCGACGTCGGCGGCCGCGCCCGGCGGACGCCCGGGAGCACCGGCCATCATCGAGTCGGCGCCCACGTGGGGACAGGCCGGGGCCGGGACCGCGAGCCCTGCGAGCCCTGCGGGCCCGCAAGCTCCGGCGCCTACCGCGCCTACCGCGCCTACCGCGCCTACCGCGCCCCCCGCGCGCCCGGTGCTGCCGGCACCGACCTCGACCCCGCCTGCCGCGGACCCGGGGCTGTCGGCCACGCCCGCTCCGGCGGCCCAGGCTCCAGCCGCGTCCGCCCCCACCGCCCCCGTGACACCCGCCGTCGTGCCGCCCGTCTTCGACGCCCCGGTGGAGGCCCCGCCCGTCGCGCCGCCCACCGTCCGCCTCGACGACGGTCGCGTCCTGGGCGCCGGCACGACGCTCCTCGGCCGGGCCCCCCGTGCCCACGGCGACGAGCGCGTGGACGCCCTCCTCGCCGTCGACGACCAAGCCGTGTCCAAGACGCACCTGACGATCGAGATCGACGGCCGCGGCATCCGGGTCACGGACCGAGGCTCGACGAACGGCACCCGTCTCGCGCGCGCCGGCGAGCAGAGCCCGTGCGAGCCGTGGCGGGCCGTCACCGTCGGCGACGGCGACCAGGTCCTCGTCGGCAGCACCGTCATCACCGTCGGTGACCTGCCCGAGCAGGACGTCGAGAGGACGATCATGAGGGACGGCCTCCGGTGAACGGCGTCGTCATCGTCGAGCGCCGAGATGTCGGCCTTCCTCGAGGCCGTGAGGTCGGGTGCGTCGCCGGGGACGAGCTCCGCCCCGGGGACGCGGTGCTCGCCGTGGTCGACCGGTGAGTGATGCCCGTCGACCGTGCCCCGGACGGGGTATGCACCCGGCGCCGGGCCTGCGCTAGGGTTCACGCCATGCGCTCTGTGCATCGTCGGCTGCTTCTTCTCTGCCGCGACGAGGCCCTCTGACGGCCGGCCCCTCGTCGCGGCGATCGTCGTGCCCGGCCGACAGGAACTACCGGCAAGGACACCGATGAGGACGCGACCCCCCAGCAACGCCCAGCAGCCGTCGACGATGCCGATCGGCAAGTACCGATCCTTCCTCGAGACCAACGGCGTCGACCTTCCTGACCGCCAGTGGCCCACGCGCCGCATCACCGCCGCGCCGCGCTGGCTCTCCACTGACCTGCGAGACGGCAACCAGGCGCTCATCGAGCCCATGGACCCCGCGCGCAAGCGCCGCATGTTCGACCTCCTCGTCCGCATGGGCTACAAGGAGATCGAGGTCGGCTTCCCGGCCGCGAGCCAGGCGGACTTCGACTTCGTGCGCTCCCTCGTCGAGACCGAGGCGATCCCCGAGGACGTGACGATCTCCGTCCTCACCCAGGCCCGCACCGAGCTCATCGAGCGGACCGTCTCCTCGCTCGTCGGCGCCCCGCGCGCCACCGTCCACCTCTACAACGCGACGGCGCCGGTCTTCCGGGACATCGTCTTCCGCAACGACCGGGAGGCGACGAAGGAGCTCGCCGTCGCCGGCACGCGGGACGTCCTCGCCTTCGCCCACAAGCTCCTCGACGACGACGCCGTCTTCGGCTACGAGTACTCCCCGGAGATCTTCGTCGACACCGAGCTCGAGTACGCCCTCGAGGTGTGCGAGGCCGTCATGGACGTGTGGCAGCCGGACGCATCGCGCGAGGTCGTCCTCAACCTGCCCGCGACCGTAGAGCGGGCCACGCCCAACGTCTACGCGGACCAGATCGAGTGGATGAGCCGCAACCTCAGCCGTCGCGACTATGTCGCGCTGTCGGTCCACCCGCACAACGACCGGGGTACCGGGGTCGCCTCGGCCGAGCTCGCCGTCCTCGCGGGCGCCGACCGTGTCGAGGGCTGCCTCTTCGGCCAGGGCGAGCGCACCGGCAACGTCGACCTCGTCACGCTCGGGCTCAACCTCTTCAGCCAGGGCATCGACCCGCAGATCGACTTCTCGGACATCGACGGGATCCGGCGCACCGTCGAGCAGTGCACGCAGATGGACGTCCACCCCCGCCACCCCTACGGCGGCGACCTCGTCTACACCGCCTTCTCCGGTTCCCACCAGGACGCCATCAAGAAGGGCTTCGCCGTCCGTGAGGCCCGCGTGGCCGCGGCCGGCGAAGACGACGAGAAGGTCGTGTGGGAGGTGCCCTACCTGCCCGTCGACCCGCACGACGTCGGGCGTAGCTACGAGGCCGTCGTCCGGGTCAACTCCCAGTCCGGCAAGGGCGGCGTCGCCTACCTCCTCTCCAGCACGCGCGCGCTCGACCTGCCGCGCCGGCTCCAGATCGAGCTGAGCGGGATCGTTCAGAAGCACACGGACGCCTACGGCGGGGAGATCAGCTCCGAGCGGCTGTGGCGGATCTTCTCCGACGAGTACCTGCCGGCGTCGCCGGACTCCGACCTCGAGCCGTGGGGCCGGTACGCCCTGCGCGGGACGACGCTCACGTCGGCCGGCGAGGGCGAGGACGCCACCCTCACGGTGACGCTCGTGGAGAACGGCGAGCAGCACGTCGTCGCCGCCACGGGGAACGGGCCGGTCGACGCCTTCACGGCCGCGCTCAGCGAGCTCGGGGTGAGCGTCAACGTCCTCGACTACGCCGAGCACGCGCTCTCCACGGGCGGCGACGCGAGTGCCGCCGCCTACGTCGAGTGCGAGGTCGAGGGCCAGGTGCTGTGGGGCGTCGGCATCGACCCCTCCATCACGACGGCCTCGTTCAAGGCCATCGTCTCCGCCGTCAACCGCGCCCTGCGCTGACGGCGCGGCCTGCGGCTGCTGACCGCACGCGTCCGCCCGGCCGCCGTCGTCGTCCGCAGCGACGGCGGCGCGGCGCGGCGCGTCGCAGGGGCGCACGGCGGCTGCGGATGGGGGAGGATGGGCCGGTGAAGCTCTACCGGGACGAGGCTGTGGTGCTGCGCACCCACAAGCTCGGTGAGGCCGACCGCATCATCACCTTCCTCACCCGCGAGCACGGCCGGGTCCGCGGCGTCGCGAAGGGGGTCCGGCGCACGTCCTCGAAGTTCGGCGCGCGCCTCGAGCCGTTCGGCCTCGTCGACGTCCAGCTCCACATCGGGCGCAACCTCGACGTCGTCACCCAGGTCGAGGTGCTCGCGCCGTACGGCCGGGCACTCGGCGCGGACTACGCGCTCTACACGACGGCGACGGCGATGGTCGAGACCGCCGAGCGGCTCACCGAGGTGGAGCGGGAGCCGTCGTCGCAGCAGTACCTCCTCCTCGTCGGCGCGCTCCACGCGCTCTCGACGCGCCGGCACGCGTCCGCCCTCGTCCTCGACTCCTACCTCCTGCGCTCGCTCGCCGTCGCCGGCTGGGCGCCGAGCTTCGAGGACTGCGCGCGCTGCGGCCGCCAGGGGCCGCACGGGGCGTTCAACGTGTCCGTCGGCGGGGCGGTGTGCCCGACGTGCCGGCCCCCGGGCTCGGCCGCGCCCGCCCCGGAGACCTTCGCGCTGCTCGGCGCGCTGCTCTCCGGCGACTGGCCGGTCGCGGACACGAGCGACGAACGCCACCGGCGCGAGGCGTCGGGGCTCGTCGCCGCGCACCTGCAGTACCACCTCGAGCGCCAACTCCGCTCGCTCCGGCACGTGGAGCGCGTGTGAGCACCCCGGTCCCGCCGGCCCCGCACCCATCAGGCGCGCGCCCGCCCGTCATCGACAGCCGGTTCGTCCCCAAGCACGTCGCCATCGTCATGGACGGCAACGGCCGCTGGGCCAACGCCCGCGGGCTCCCGCGCGTCGAGGGGCACAAGGCGGGGGAGGCGGCGCTGCTCGACGTCGTCGCCGGCGCCATCGAGATCGGCGTCACCCACATCTCCGCGTACGCGTTCTCCACGGAGAACTGGAAGCGCTCGCCCGAGGAGGTGCGCTTCCTCATGGGCTTCAACCGCGACGTCCTGCGACGCCGGCGCGACGAGATGAACGCGTGGGGCGTGCGGGTGCGGTGGGCGGGGCGCCGGCCGCGGCTGTGGCGCTCGGTCATCACCGAGCTCGAGGAGGCCGAGCGCCTCACCGCCGGGAACTCGACGTGCACCCTGACGATGTGCGTCAACTACGGCGGCCGCGCGGAGATCGCCGACGCCGCCCGGGCCATCGCGCACGAGGTCGCCGCCGGCAGGCTCAACCCGGACAAGGTCACCGAGCGCACGATCGCCCGCTACCTCGACGAGCCCGAGCTGCCCGACGTCGACCTCTTCCTGCGCACGTCCGGGGAGCAGCGGACGTCGAACTTCATGCTGTGGCAGTCCGCCTACGCCGAGATGGTCTTCCTCGACGAGCCGTGGCCCGACGTCGACCGGCGTCACCTCTGGCGCGCCGTCCAGACGTACGCCTCCCGGGACCGCCGCTACGGCGGCGCGGTGGACAGCCCGACCGGCTCGAGCTGACCGGCCCTGCCACACCCTCGTCCGTGATCATGCAGAAGTGCGAGCGCCGGCGGCGTACGGCACGTCCGCGACGTCGAGCGAGGAGTGAGGCAGCGCTTCTGAGCGCTGGCACGGACGGCACTTCTGCATGATCACGAACGAGGGGTGACGGTGGCGCTGTGCCGGCGACGTCGCCGGGTCAGCAGGGTCGCGACGACGACGGCGATCGCGACGAACCCCGCGAGCGCCCACGGCGACCCGGCCGCGGCCGCGAGCGCCGCGTTCCACACGGCGAACCCGATGGTCGAGTAGATCGCGGCCCACGCGAGGGCGCCCGGCACCTGCGCGAGCGTGAACCGTGGCCACCCGATCCGCAGGACCCCGGCCCCGGCCATGACCATCGTCTGGAACCCCACCGTGAGGTAGGCGACGGGAACGACGACGAGCCCCCACCGCCGGATCGCCTCGACCCCGCGCTGCGTGCCGTGGCCGTTGAGCGCCTCATGCGCGCGCAGCCGCCAGCCGCCCGTCGGGTGCGTGCGCCGCAGCGCCTGCACCGTGGCGATCCGCCCGAGCCAGTACGTCCCCTGCCCGCGCATCATCGCGCCGAGGAAGAGGAACGTGAAGACCAGCCAGAAGGGCCAGCCCGCGAAGAAGTCAGGCACGGCACCGTCGCCGCGTGCCCGCGCGGGAGTCGCCGAACCCCGCCGTCGAGCGCGTCCTCACGCCGACGGCCCGCCCAGCCGCGCCGCGCACGGCGCGCACGTGCCGAAGAGGTCGACGGTGTGCTCGACGTCGACGAACCCGTGGTCGCTGCCCATCTGCGCGGCCCACTGCTCGACGGACTCCCCGCTCAGCTCGACGGTCGTGCCGCAGTGCCGGCACACGAGGTGGTGGTGGTGCTTGCGGGACAGGCACATCCGGTAGAGCGCCTCGCCGTCGTCGGCGCGCAGGACGTCGACGTCGCCCGCGTCGGTCATCGCCTGGAGCGAGCGGTAGACGGTCGCGAGGCCGACGTTCTCCCCGCGCCCGCGGAGCATCTCGTGGATCTGCTGGGCGCTGCGGAAGTCGTCCATGCCCTCGAGCAGCCCGGTGACGGCCGCCCGCTGCCGGGTCATGCGCTGCATGCTCACGCTGCCTCTCGAAGGTGGACGTCGTCCTGGACGTCCAGGTGCGGGTCCCCACCCCGTCGGGAACGGCTCACGAGGGGTCGTACCACTGATACCACGGCGTACGTGGCGATCGCCAGGATGACGATCGTGGCCCCGGGGGAGAGCGGGTAGAAGTAGGTGACCGAGAGCCCGACGACGCAGACAGTGACGCCGATGCCCATGGCGATCCCCATCGTCGCGCGGAAGGAGCGGGCGACGAGCTGGGACGTCGCGACCGGGACGATCATGACGGCGGAGACGAGGAGGACGCCGACGACGCGCATCGAGACCGACACGGTCAGCGCGGCCATGACGGCGACGGTGACGTTGAGCAGCCGCACGGGCAGCCCTGCCGCGCGGGCGAACTCCTCGTCGTGGGAGAGCGCGAAGAGCGCCGGGCGCAGCCCGAGCCCCAGCCCGAGGACGACGACGGCGAGCCCCACCGTCAGCCACACGTCGAGCGACGTCACCGTCGAGATCGAGCCGAAGAGGTAGCCGGTGAGGTTCGCCGTCGTCCCGCCGGCGAGGCCGATGAGGACGACGCCGCCGGCGATCCCGCCGTAGAAGAGGAGCGCGAGGGCGACGTCGCCGCTCGTCTTGCCCTTCTCGCGGACGACCTCGATGAGGACCGCACCGACGACGGCCGCGACGACGGCGCCGGGGACGGCGAGCGCGTCGTGGGGCGTGAGGTTCGCGGCGTTGCCGGCGAGCCACCCGACGGCGACGCCGGTGAGGGCCATGTGCCCGATGCCGTCGCCGAGGAGCGCGAGCCGGCGCTGGACGAGGTAGGTCCCCATGACGGGTGCGGCGACGCCGACGAGGACGGCGATGAGCAGCGCGCGCTGCATGAGCGGGCTCGCGAGCATCGCGCCGAGCGTGTCGAGGAAGGCCATCACAGCTCCACCCGCAGGTCGGGCGCCTGGTGGCCGGGCTCCGGCTCACCCTCGTGCGCGTGGACGTGGTCGTGCGCGGGGTCGTCGTGGCCGTGCGCGGGGGCCGGCGGGGCGCCGTCGTGGACGACGCGGCCGTGCCGCAGGACGACGGCGCGGTCGATCATCCCGCCCAGCTCGCCGAGCTCGTGGAGGACGACGAGGACGGTCGTCCCCCGCTCGCGCAGGCGGTGGAGGGTCGCGGCGAGGGCACGCTTGGAGGTGTGGTCGATGCCGGCGAGCGGCTCGTCGAGGATGAGGAGGTCCGGGCGGCGCACGAGCGCGCGGGCGATGAGCACCCGCTGCTGCTGGCCGCCGGAGAACACCTGGACGCTCTCGCCGGCGCGGTGCGCGAGGCCGACCTCGTCGAGGGCGGCCAGGGCCTTCGCCCGCGCACCGCGGCCGGGGTGGAGGCGGCGGTTGTCGAGCAGGCCCGACGTGACGACCTCGAGCGCCGTGGCCGGCACACCGGCCGTGGCGGTGACCCGCTGCGGCGCGTACCCGACGCGGCCCCAGTCGACGCGGCGCCGGGTGGTCGTGACGTCGACGCCGTAGAGCTCGCCGTGGCCGGCCGTCACGGGGACGACACCGACGAGCGCCTTGACGAGCGTCGACTTGCCCGAGCCGTTCGCGCCGAGCAGCGCGACCGTCTCGCCGTCGGTCACCGTCAGGTCGACGTGGCGCAGGATCGTCGCCGTACCGACCGTGACCCCGAGGTCACGCGCGCGGATGGGGGGCGCGCCGGCGGCAGCGGCGCGCGCCGTGGTGCTGGCGCTGGGAGCGGGCGTGGCGCTGGAGGCGGCGCCGGCGCCGGTGGCCGCGTCGGACGCACTCATGCGCACTCCAGGGCGGTGCGGAGGGCGGCGAGGTTCGCGCGCATGACGTCGAGGTAGTCCGCACCCTCGTCCTGCTGGCGCTCGAGCGGGTCGAGGACGGCGGTGGTGATCCCGAGGTCGTCGGCGAGCGTCTGCGCGACGTCCGCGTCGAGCGCGCTCTCGACGAAGATCGTGCTCACGTCGTGCTCGGCGACGACGTCCGCGATCTCGGCGAGGCGGGCGGGGGACGGCTCCGATTCGGGGTCGATCCCGGCGAGGCCCTCCTGGTGGAGCCCGAAGGGCGCGAGGAGGTAGCCGTACGCCTCGTGGGTGACGACGGCCGTGCCCGCGGCGCACGTCGCGAGGCCGGCGGCGTAGTCGGCGCCGATGGCGTCGAGGTCCGCGACGAGCCCCTCCGCCGCGGTCCGGAAGTCCTCGGCGTGGTCCGGGTCGAGCGAGGCGAGCTCATCGGCGACGCGGGCGGTGACGTCGGCGAGGCGCGCGGGGTCGAGCCAGAAGTGCGGGTCGAGCGCGCCGTCGCCGTGGTCGTGGCCGTCGCCGGCGTGGTCGCCGCCGTCGTCCGCGTGCCCCACGTCGTCGGCGTGGCCGCCGTCCGCGTGCCCGTCGCCGCCGGTCTGTGCGTCGTCGCCGGCGTGCTCGCCGTCGTCGTGCGCGTCGCCGCCCGTGAGCTCGTCGGAGGTGTGGAGGTCCGCCTCGGCGACGACGTCGAGCGCCTGCGCCCCGGTGACGGAGACGGCGTCGTCGACGGCGGGCTGGAAGTCCGAGAGGTAGACGACGAGGTCGGCCGCCTCGAGGTCGGCGACCTCACGGGGCGAGAGCTCGACGTTGTGCGCGTCACCGGCAGGTGGCGTGATGGGGGAGACGCTCACGTGCTCGCCGCCGACGCGCTCGGCGACGTACTGGAGCGGGTACAGCGATGTCATGACGTCGAGGCCTGACCCGGGCGCGGCACCGGCACCGTCGCCACCGCTGCCCGGTGCGGTCCCGGAGCAGGCTGTGAGGGTGAGGACGGTGGCGACCGTCGCGGCACAGGTGCCGAGACGGCTCGGACGGGGGAGCGGCATGAGACTCATTCTCAACAGTAATGAGAACCGATGTCAACTGAGTCCCCGCCCTTCGCGGCGCGGCAAGTGAGAGCCCGCCGCCCCCCGGCGCCCTCGTCCGTGCGCCTCGACACGCTCGGTGCTCCTGGTCTACCAGGCGCGTCGAGCGTGTCGAGGCGCAGTCATGTCGGGAAACGGGCGCGCTGCGCGTGTCGAGCGCCAGGCGCGCGAGCGTACGGGCGCCCCGCCGCCCGCCGGGCGCGCGGCCGCGGCACCGCCGGGCCGCCGTGGCACGCCGATAACCGCCCCCCGCCGGGGGCCAGGTAGGTTAGCCCTCGCGTGGACGGGCCGCTCGCGAGCGCCCGGGCCGCCCGTCCGTGCCAGCCAGGCGCGGGTGCCGACCGATACCTGGAGTGATGTTCGTGGCCGCTGCGCCTTCCCGCCTGGATTCCGTCATCAACCTCGCCAAGCGGCGCGGTTTCGTCTTCCCCTCGGGTGAGATCTACGGCGGTACCCGCTCCGCGTGGGACTACGGGCCGCTCGGTGTCGAGCTCAAGGAGAACATCAAGCGCCAGTGGTGGCGCCAGATGGTGACCGCGCGCGAGGACGTCGTCGGCCTCGACTCCTCCGTCATCCTCCCGCGCCAGGTGTGGGTCGCCTCCGGCCACGTCGGCGTCTTCTCCGACCCGCTCACCGAGTGCCTGTCCTGCCACAAGCGCTTCCGTGCGGACCAGATGCTCGAGGAGTTCGAGGAGCGCAAGGGCCGCGCCCCCGAGAACGGTCTCGCGGACATCCCGTGCCCCAACTGCGGCACCCGCGGCGAGTGGACCGAGCCCCGTGACTTCAACATGATGCTCAAGACCTACCTCGGCCCCGTCGAGGACGAGTCCGGCCTGCACTACCTGCGCCCCGAGACCGCGCAGGGCATCTTCGTCAACTTCGCCAACGTCATGACGTCGGCGCGCCGCAAGCCCCCGTTCGGCATCGGCCAGATCGGCAAGTCCTTCCGGAACGAGATCACCCCCGGGAACTTCATCTTCCGCACGCGCGAGTTCGAGCAGATGGAGATGGAGTTTTTCGTCGAGCCCGGCACCGACGAGGAGTGGCACCAGTACTGGATCGACACGCGCACCGCCTGGTACACGGGTCTCGGCATCGACCCGGGCAACCTGCGTCACTACGAGCACGCCCAGGAGAAGCTCTCGCACTACTCCAAGCGCACCGTGGACATCGAGTACCGCTTCGGGTTCTCCGGCAGCGAGTGGGGCGAGCTCGAGGGCATCGCCAACCGCACCGACTTCGACCTGTCCACCCACACGAAGCACTCGGGCCAGGACCTGTCCTACTTTGACCAGGGCAAGAACGAGCGCTGGGTGCCCTACGTCATCGAGCCGGCGGCCGGACTCACGCGCTCGCTCATGGCCTTCCTCGTCGAGGCGTACTCGGAGGACGAGGCGCCGAACACCAAGGGTGGCGTCGACAAGCGCACGGTCCTCAAGCTCGACCCGCGGCTCTCGCCGGTCAAGGCCGCCGTCCTGCCGCTCTCACGCAACGAGCAGCTCTCGCCGGTGGCGCGTGACCTCGCGGCCGAGCTGCGGCAGAGCTGGAACGTCGAGTTCGACGACGCGGGTGCCGTCGGCCGCCGTTACCGCCGTCAGGACGAGATCGGCACGCCGTTCTGCATCACGGTCGACTTCGACACTGCCGAGGACCAGTCCGTGACGATCCGCGAGCGCGACACGATGGCGCAGGAGCGCGTCGCCCTCGACAAGGTCGCCGGCTACCTCGCCGCCCGCCTGATCGGCGCCTGACCGCCGGGCACACAGGTCGCATGACGCACACCCACGGCGAGCTCGACCTCCCACCACGCGAGGCGCGGCGGGCGCGGCGGATCCTCACCGCGCTCGTCGTGCCGCTCCTCGTGGCCACGGTGGTCGGGCTCGCCCTGCTGTGGCCGCGGGGCGAGAGCCCCATGGGCTCGTACGAGCTCACCGGCGCCGGGATGACGATCGAGACGGCCGAGGTCGTCGAGACCGGCGGCAGCCCCGGTGAGGAGATCCGCGCCGAGCTGCTCACCGGCGTGGGGGAGGGCCAGGTCGTCCCCGTCCAGGTGCCGCCGGAGGTCCTCGCCAGCGGGGTCGACGTCGGCGACCGGCTGCGTCTCATGTTCACCCCGTCGGCGCTCGGCTCGGGCAGCCCGTACGTGTACTGGGACTTCGAGCGCTCGAGCCCCGTCGTCGCCCTGGCGATCCTCTACGCCGCCGTCGTCCTCCTCGTGGCACGCTGGCGCGGGCTCGCGGCGATGGCGGGGCTGGCGGCCTCGCTGGCCGTCGTCGTCGCCTTCATCCTCCCCGCAATCATGCTCGGCCACTCGCCCCTGCTCGTCGCCCTCGTGGGCGCGAGCGCGATGATGTTCGTCTCCGTCTACCTCGCCCACGGGATCTCCATCCGGACGACGACGGCGCTCCTCGGCACGTTCCTCGGCCTCGCCGCGACGACGGGGCTCGCGACGTGGGGCACGCGCTCGGCGAACCTCACGGGCTCGACGTCGGACTCCTCGCTCATGCTCATGGGCACCTTCCCGGGCCTGAGCCTGCGTGACCTCCTCCTGTGCGGGATCGTCATCGCCGGCCTCGGAGCGCTCAACGACGTGACGATCACGCAGGCGTCGGCGGTGTGGGAGCTCCACGCCGCGGACCCGGCCATGCCGCGCCGCCAGCTCATGCGCCGCGGGATGCGGATCGGGCGCGACCACATCGCCTCGACCGTCTACACCCTCGCGTTCGCCTACGTCGGGACCGCGCTGCCGGTGCTGCTCGTCGCGGGGCTCTTCGACCGCGCCTTCACCGACACCCTCATGGCGGGGGAGATCGCCGAGGAGATCGTCCGCACCCTCGTCTCCTCCATCGGCCTCGTCCTCGCGATCCCGGCGACGACGGCGATCGCCGCGGCCCTCGTCCGCACCGCCCGGCCGGAGCGCGGTCGCGCGGAGCCCGCCGGCGCGGAGCCCGCCCGCGCCGACTGAGGACGCGGGCAGCGAGAGCCGCGCCGTCCGGCCTGGTCCTCGCCGTGCCGCGGCCGGCGCGCGCTTATAGCGTGGAGCCGTCGAGCCATGCGTGGCTCGGAGTCGAAGGAGATGCCATGTCATCCACCGACCGTGCGGGCCAGCTGCCCGAGACCTCCGTCGTCCGCGACGACCCCTACCGCCTCGACCCCGCCGGCGTCCGCGAGCCGCCGACGACGTGGCGCGGGTCCATCCGCTTCTTCGGGCCCGGCCTCATCGTCTCCGCCTCGATCGTCGGCGCGGGCGAGCTCATCACCGCCACGGCGCTCGGGGCCGAGGCCGGGTTCGTCCTGCTGTGGCTCGTCGTCTTCTCGACCCTCGTCAAGGTGGCCGTGCAGGTGGAGATGGCGCGCTACTCCATCGTCACGGGCCTCGGCGCCATGGAGGGCTACACCCGGGTCCCGCCCCGGTTCGGCAGGATCGGGTGGGTCTTCGTCATGTGGGCGCTCATGGCGATCTCCAAGCTCATCCAGACCGGGGGCCTCATCGGCGGCATGGCCGCTGCGCTGTCGATCCTCTTCCCCATCGGCTCCGGGCCGCTCGAGCGCACCTCGCTGACGACCTGGGCGGTCGTCGTCACCGTCCTGGCGATCGTCAGCCTGTACTCCAACCGGTACGGCCTCATCGAGAAGGTCGCCGTCTTCCTCACGATGACGTTCGTCGTCGTCACGCTCGTCATCGCGCTCGGGCTGCCGATGACCGAGTACGCCTACTCCGGCGGCGACCTCGCGTCCGGGCTGTCGCTGTCGCTGCCGGTCGGCGCCATCGGCGTCGCGGTGGCGATGTTCGGCCTCACGGGCGTGGGCTCGGAGGAGATCACCGCCTACACCTACTGGTGCCTCGAGAAGGGGTACGCCCGCTGGTCCGGCCCCAACGACGGCTCGCGGGACTACCAGCGCCGCGCCCGCGGCTGGATCGCCGTCATGCAGAAGGACGCCATGGCGGCGTGGGTCATCTACACGATCAGCACGATGTCCTTCTACGTCGTGGGCGCCGCCGTCCTGCACCCGCAGGGGCTCGTGCCGCAGGGCAACGACATGATCCAGGTGCTCTCCGAGACCTACGCCAGCGTCCTGGGGGAGTGGGGACGCATCCTCTACCTCGTCGGGGCGCTCGCCGCGCTCGGCTCGACGATCTGGGCGGCGATCCCCTCGTGGGCGCGGTCGTGGGCCAACGCCATGAGCATCATCGGGGTGTTCGACTGGGCGGACGCCGAGCGACGGACCACGTGGATGCGGGTGTTCATCGTCGGGCTGCCGCTCGTGTGGCTCCTCACCTACCTGTGGATCTCCTCGCCGTTCGTCATGATCCTCGTCGGGGGCATCGCCGGTGGGATCTTCCTCGCCGCCGTCGCCGTCGCGGCGTGGTACCTGCGGCTGCACCACGTCGAGCCCGACCTGCGCGGCGGACGGTTCTCCACGGTGGCGCTCGCGGTGAGCGGCATCGCGATCCTCCTCCTCGGCGCGTACACGGCGCTCAGCGCGACCGGCCTCGTCGAGCTCGGGTAGTGCCCGGGCCGACGTGACGAGCCTCATTCGTCCGCCCGCGCGCAAGCACGCGACAATGGGGGCGTGACAGCGCTCCAGGTCGGCCCTATCGAGCTCGCGAGCCCCGTCGTGCTCGCGCCCATGGCGGGTGTGACGAACCCGCCGTTCCGGCGCCTGTGCCGCGAGGCCGGCCTGGCCGGGTTGCCTGCGGCCGAGCCGGGAGGGCTCCGTGAGCCTGCGTCGACGGGCGCGTCGGCGGCGGACCCACCGCGCGGCCCCCGGCCCGGCACCTTCGCCCCCGCGGGCCTCTACGTCACCGAGATGGTCACCTCGCGCGCGCTCGTCGAGCGGACCCCGGAGACGATGCGCATGATCCGCGCCGACCCCGAGGAGCCCGTCCGCAGCGTCCAGCTCTACGGCGTCGACCCCGCGACGATCGCCGCGGCCGTCCACATCCTCGTCGCCGAGGACCGCGCCGACCACGTCGACCTCAACTTCGGCTGCCCCGTGCCCAAGGTGACCCGCAAGGGCGGCGGCGCCGCGCTGCCGTGGAAGCGCGACCTCTTCGCCGCCATCGTCACCGACGCGGTCGCCGCCGCCCGGTCCGCCTCGCGCGGGCGCACCCACGAGGTCCCCGTCACCGTGAAGATGCGGATGGGCATCGACGACGAGCACCTCACCTACCTCGAGGCCGGGCGCATCGCCGAGGAGGCCGGTGTCGCCGCGGTCGCGCTCCACGCCCGCACCGCCGCCCAGCACTACTCGGGCCAGGCGCGGTGGGAGACGATCGCGCGGCTCAAGGAGACGGTGACGACCATCCCCGTCCTCGGCAACGGGGACATCTGGTCCGCCGAGGACGCCGTCGGGATGATGGCGCAGACCGGCTGCGACGGCGTCGTCGTCGGGCGCGGCTGCCAGGGGCGGCCGTGGCTCTTCACCGACCTCGTCGCCGCGTTCGCCGGCTCCGACGTCCGGGAGCGCCCGGGCCTCGCCGACGTCGCGGGCGTCATCCGCCGGCACGGCGAGCTCATGGTCGAGCACTTCGGCGAGGAGACCAAGGCGATGCGCGAGCTGCGCAAGCACATGGCCTGGTACCTCAAGGGGTACGTCGTCGGCGGTGAGGCGCGCGCCGCCCTCGGGCTCGTCAGCACGCTCGCCGAGCTGGACGAGCGGCTCGGCGCGCTCGACCTCGCCCAGCCCTACCCCGGGGAGGGCGCCGAGGGCCCGCGCGGGCGCGCCGGCAGCCCGCGTGTGCCGCACCTGCCCGACGGGTGGCTCCTCACGCCGGACATCGACGACCGCCTGCGCGCCCTGCTCGCCCAGGCCGAGCTGTCGATCTCCGGCGGCTAGCGCAGCACGGGGCGCGGGCGCACGAGGGGCGCGTGCGATGTGCACGCGCCCCTCGTCTGCGCCGCTCGGTCAGCGGGTGGCGGACCGTCTCCGCGCCAGCACAGCGAGCGCCGCGCCGGCGATGAGGAGGCTGAGTGCCGCGAGGGCGCCCGCCGCCGAACCGCCCACACCGGTGACGGGCAGCCCGTCGCCCGTCGGGTCGGTGCCAGGTCCGACCCCGTCCGTGGTGGGCCCGTCGGTCGGCTCCTCGGTGGGCTGACCAGTGGGTTCCTCGGTCGGCTCGCCGGTCGTCGGCTCCTCGGTCGTGGGCTCCTCGGTCGTCGGCTCCTCGCTCGGTTCCTCAGCGAGGAGCACCGTCCCGTAGAGCGCCGGGACGGTGAGGGTGAGCTCGCCGTCGACCGCGCTGACTCGCTCGCCGGTGAGGGCGTCCTGGAAGACCGTGGCCCGCCCCTCCCACGGCAGGCCGACCGTGACCTCCTGCGCGTCGGTGCTGTTGTTGTAGGCGACGACGGCGTGCACACCGTCGTGTGCCCGACCGAGGACGACGACGTGCTCGTCCACGTGCAGCGGAGCGTCGATGGAGCCGCGCCGGAGGACGGCGTGCTCGTTCCGCAGCCCGATGAGCTCACGGAAGTCCTCGAGCAGGACGGTGTCGGGCTCCCCACCCATGTCCTCCCACGGGTACGTCGCGCGGTTGAAGGGGTCCTCGCCGCCGGTCACGCCCACCTCGTCGCCGTAGAAGACCGTGGGGGAGCCGGGGAACGTCATCTGGAACAGGACTGCGAGGCGCAACCGTTGCTTCGCCTCCTCGACCTCGTCGGGGGAGCTGTCCTCGCCGACGTAGCCGAACTGGTGCAGAGCGCGCGCGGCGTCGTGCGTGGAGAGCAGGTTCATGAGGGCGTAGAACGCCTGCGGCGGGTACGCCTCGCGCATGAGCTCGATGTTGTCGTACGTCTCGCCGGCGTCCCGGCCGCCGGCGAAGTCGATGACCGCGTTGCGGAAGATGTAGTTCATCGTCGTGTCGAAGGTGTCGCCGAGGAAGTACTTCGAGGAGTCGAACCACGTCTCGGCGATGGTGAGGGAGTCGGGGTTCGTCGCCTTGATGGCCGAGCGCCACTCCCGCCAGAACTCGTCGCTCACCCAGGGCGTGACGTCCATGCGCCAGCCGTCGATGCCCCGGTCGAGCCACGTGTGCATGACCGAGTCCTCGCTCCCGAACGCGAAGTCCTTGAAGCTGTCCGACTCGGTCAGCTCGGGCAACGTCGTCACACCTGTCCACCCGCTGTACTGGGCGTCCGGCTCGGTCTCGTCCGGGAAGAACTGGAACCAGTCGTACCAGGGGGAGTCCGGCCTGATGGTCTCCTCCTCGAAGGCGCCGGTGCCGGGGAAGTTGCCGTAGCGATCGAAGTACACCGAGTCGCTTCCGGTGTGGTTGAGCGAGGTGTCGAGGATGACCCTGATCCCGCGAGCCTCGGCCTCCTCGGTGAGCGTGACGAGGTCCTCGTTCGTGCCGAAGTTGTCGTCGATGCTGAGGTAGTCGGCGGTGTCGTACTTGTGGTTGCTACCCGCCTCGAAGATGGGGTTGAGGTAGAGCGTGTTGATCCCGAGGTCCTCGAGGTAGTCGAGCTTCTCGATGATCCCAGCAAGGTCGCCGCCGAAGAAGTCGTTGTTGTACTGGTCGTCGTCGGTGGTCGAGCCGTCGGCGCCACCCGGGACGTACGGCCTCTCGAGCCAGTCCTCGTGGACCTCGATCGGGCCGTCGAGGTAGGTGTCGACGCCCGGCTCGGGATCGTTCGCCGGCTCTCCGTTGCGGAAGCGCTCCGGGAAGACGTAGTAGTAGACGACGTCGGGCGCCCACTCCGGCACGACGAAGTCGGGGCTGTAGACGGTCTGGCGATACCGGCGGATGTCGTCAGGGTCCTCGGGGAGGAACGTGAGCTCACCGGGGCCACCGGTGCCGCGCTCGAGGGTCCAGTAGACCGAGGCGTTGTTGTTCTCGTAGACGTACGTGTCGTCACCGACGACGACCTCGAAGTAGTAGCCGTAGACGCTGACGTCGTCGAAGTCGTACGACGCCGTCCAGCGGTCGAGCTCGCCACCGCCCTGACGGCTCATCTCGACGCGGACAGGATCGAGGTACTCGAGGACCTCCTGGTTGCCCTCGAGCAACCGGGTCTCGACGACGAGGGTCGCGCTGCCGACGCCCGGCCTCGCCTCGAGCGCGAACTCCACCGGCGTGCCCGCCGTCACCGCGCCGAACGGAGCCTTGTGGTTCGCGACCCGGGAGTCGTACGTCACGCTGCGCGCGACGGGGTCGGTGACCGGCATGGGGACGCCAGGGTTGACGAACGTCAGCTCGCCGATCGTGAGCCAGGGGTCACCCACGTCGTCGAAGGCGATGGCCAGGGTGTGCTCACCGGTGAAGTCGAAGCGGAGGTCGGCGACCTCGTCGTCCTCCTCCTCGGAGACGAGGGGGAAGGGCTCGTCGGGCGTGACGACGTTGCTTCCCTCGTCCGCGGCACCGAACCGCGTCGCGGCCGTCCCGAGCGGGTCGCCGATGGTGAAGTCGTGGGTCCCCTCGATGTCCACGTTGAGGTAGTACGCGCCGCAGCTGTACGTGAAGTACTCCGCCGGGCTGGGACTGCCGTCGTTGAACGTGCCGCTCAGCCCGAGGAGGGCGTCACCGAGCGGGCTCGCCGGGCACCGGGTGATGGTGAGCGTCGGGTTCGTGGCCGACGCGGACACGTCGAGGACGACGCGCTGGGTCCCCTCGAACGCGAACGTGAGGTTGGAGCCCTGGAGCGCCAGGGGCAGCGGCTCGCCCTCGGAGAGCTCGCTGCCGGCGGCGCCACCGCCGAAGTCCGAGTCGCCCGACCACCCGGCGTCCGCGACCTTGAAGGAGTTCGTCCCGCTCACCTCGACGAGCAGCTCGAAGCGGTTGCAGTTGTAGACGAACTGGTACTCGGGGAGCGCTCCCCAGCTGCTGAAGCCACCGCGGAGGTACAGCTCGCGGTCCCCGAACGGGTTGTCGACGCACTGCTCGTCGGGTGGCTCGGGCGGTGGCGGGACCACCGCGCTCGAGCCGACGGTGCCGACGGCGAGCGCCAGCACCAGGGACATGACGGCCAGGGCCGTGCAGCGGATCCTTCGCATGCGAGCCTCCCTGCTCGGCTACGAACGGCGTCGTAGCGACTGCGACGTGCGCGCCGACGTGGGACCGCGGGACCGCCGCGACCGTGCGGTGTCTGACGTCGTTACGCGCGCGATGCTAGTCGCCTCCCGAGGCAGCCGCCTCCGCAGGAGGGAGCTGCCGCTCGTGGTCGAGCGGCCAGTGGCGGCGTCCCTCAGCTCCGGGTGCGGTAGATCCGCATCGTGATGGGCGCGAGGATCGCCGTGAGGACGGCCGCGGCGACGAGCACCCACGCGACGTCGCTGAAGGAGGCCGTGCCGGCCATGAGGCCCCGGACGGCCGTGACGAGGTCGGAGACGGGATTGATGTTGACCCACGCCCGCAGCACGGAGGGCATCGTCGCGGGGTCGACGAAGATGTTCGACGCGAACGTCAGCGGCATGAGGACGAGCATCGAGACGCCCATGACGGCGTTCGGGGTCCGCATGAGCAGGCCGAGGATCGTGAAGATCCAGCTGATCGCGAACGCGAACACGAGGAGCAGCGCGACCGCGGCGACGACCCCGACGAACCCGCCCTCCGGGCGGAACCCGAGCGCGAGCCCGAGGCCGATCGTGATCGCCGAGGCGATCGTGTAGCGCACGGTGTCACCGAGGAGCGCGCCCACGATCGGGGCCGGGCGCCATATCGGCAGCGAGCGGAACCGGTCGAAGACGCCTTTGGTGATGTCGGTGTTGAGGGTGAAGCCCGTGTAGACGGTGATGATGAGGACCGTCTGGACGAGGATCCCGGGCAGGAGGAACTGCAGGTAGCTGCGGGTGTCCCCGGCGATGGCCCCGCCGAACAGGTACGTGAACATGAGCGTGAAGATGACGGGCGTCAGCGTGACGTCCATGAGCTGCTCGGGCACGTGCTTGATCTTGAGCAGCGCCCGGTGCGTGAACACGAGCGTCGACGTGAGCGCCGAGGGTCGCTGCGGGCGTACGTCGACGGCGATCGCCTCGCGGAGGGCGGTGTTCTTGCCGATGTCGAGCGTCCTCATCGGACCTCCTCCGTCGCGTGCGGTGCGTGGTCCTCGGTGGTGGGCTCGGCCTCGGGGTGCTCACCGGTGAGGGCGAGGAAGACCTCGTCGAGGCTCGGCTGGCCGAGGCTGAACTCCGGCACGGCGATGCCCGCGGCGTGGAGCGCCGGAAGGACGCGGGCCGCGGCGGCGTCGCCCTCGTCGGGGACGCGCGCATCGAGGCTGGCGGGATCCGAGGAGAGGACGACGGCGGTGCCGAGCTCCCGCTCGACGACGGCGGCCGCCGCCGCTCGCTGGGACGGGTCGGCGAGCCGGAGCGTGATCGTGCCTGACCCGACGGACGCCTTGAGCTCCGGGGCCGTGCCCTCGGCGATGAGCTTGCCGTGGTCGATGACTCCGATGCGGTTCGCGAGCTGGTCCGCCTCGTCGAGGTATTGCGTCGTGAGCAGGACGGTCGTGCCCTCGGCGACGAGGAGCCGCACGATGTCCCACACCTGGTTGCGGCTCCGGGGGTCGAGGCCGGTCGTGGGCTCGTCCAGGAAGAGCACCCGGGGGCTCATGACGAGGCTCGCGGCGAGGTCGATCCGGCGCCGCATGCCGCCCGAATAGGTCTTGACCTGCTTGTTCGCGGCCGGGCTCAGGTCGAAGGCGGCGAGGAGCTCCGCGGCGCGGGCCCGCGAGCGGGCGCTGGAGAAGCCGTAGAGCCGCGCGAGGATGACGAGGTTCTCGGTCCCCGTGAGGTCCTCGTCGACGGACGCGTACTGGCCCGTGAGCCCGACGTTGCTGCGTACCGCGTCGGCCTCGGTGAGGATGTCGTGCCCGAGGACGCGGGCGGTCCCGGCGTCCGGGCGCAGGAGCGTGGCGAGCATCCGCACGACCGTCGTCTTGCCGGCACCGTTGGGTCCGAGGAGGCCGTAGACCGTGCCCGTCGGTACCCGCAGGTCCACGCCGTCGACGGCGACGGTCTCCTTGAACCGTTTGACCAGTCCCTCGGCATCGATGGCCAGGTCGGCACTCACGACGGCCCCTCCCGATCGGCGACATGTCCGTCTCCCGGGGCGGACACTACGCCTGCGCCCCGAGCAGGAGAAGAGATTTTCGGGCAGCGCACCGGCACTTCTGCATGATCACGGGAGTGGGTGTGCGGGCGTGACGGCGGAGGGGGCGGGGTACCGGGTCCGGGGGTCACGCGGTGGCGCGGGCCCAGACGGTCGTGTCGCCGGGGACGACGGTCCGTCCGTCGCGCTCGGTCAGCGGCCCGCTGGCAAGGACGACGTCGTAGCCCTCGGGCAGCGTGACGCCCTGGCCCCCGACGGTCGCGACGACGAGCAGGTCGGCGCGGCCCGGCGCGGAGCTGACGAAGGCGAGCGCGCCGGCGTCCTCCACGAGTGCCCCGGCCTCGCTCAGCGCCGACCCGCCGAGCCGGAGCTCGGCGCGCAGACGCAGCGCCGCCCGGTAGAGCTCGAGCGTCGAGCCGGGCACGCCGTCCTGGGCGTCGGCGGCATAGGCCGCCCAGCCGGCGGGCTGAGGCAGCCAGGATCGGCCGGTGGGGGAGAAGCCGAACGCGGGCTCGTCGCCCGCCCACGGCAGCGGCACGCGGCAGCCGTCGCGCCCCTTCTCCACGTGCCCCGTGCGCCACCACGCGGGGTCCTGGCGTGCCGAGTCGTCGAGCTCGGTGTGCTCGGGCAGCCCGAGCTCCTCGCCCTGGTAGAGGTAGGCGGACCCGGGCAGCGCGAGCATGAGCGTGCTCGCCGCGCGGGCCCGGCGCAGGCCGAGCTCGGCGTCGGGCTGCGGGTCCTCGGCGCCGATCCCGTTGGGGCCCTTGCCGGTCTCCGCCATCCCGAGGCGCGAGGCGTGGCGCACGACGTCGTGGTTGGACAGCACCCACGTGGTCGGCGCGCCCACGGCGTCGTACGCGGCGTAGGACTGCGCGATGCAGCGCCGGAGCGCGTCGGTGTCCCAGGGAGTGACGAGGAAGGCGAAGTTGAACGCCTGGTGCATCTCGTCCGGGCGGACGTAGCGGGCGAGGCGGCCCATCGGGTCGACCCACGCCTCGGCCACGAGGACCCGGTCACCGTCGTAGGAGTCGACGACCTCCCGCCAGCGGCGGTAGATCTCGTGGACACCCTCCTGGTCGAACATGGGGCCGCGCCGGCTCCCGCCGTCGACCCCGTCCCCCCCGGCGTCGTCCGTGCCCTCGACCATGCTGACGTGACCCGACCAGTCCGGCAGGCCGGGCGCCTTGACGAGGCCGTGTGCGACGTCCACCCGGAAGCCGTCCACGCCGCGGTCGAGCCAGAACCGCAGGACCGACTCGAGCTCGGCGTGGACCTCGGGATTGTCCCAGTTGAGGTCCGGCTGCGTGGAGTCGAAGAGGTGGAGGTACCACTGGCCGTCGTCGGCGCACGGGCCGCCGGCCGCGTCGTCGCGCGACGTCACGCGGGTCCAGGCCGGGCCGCCGAAGATCGACTGCCAGTTGTTGGGCGGCTCCTCGCCGCGCTCCCCGCCCCCCTCGCGGAAGATGTAGCGGGCGCGCTCGCGGCTGCCCGGGCCGGCGGCCAGGGCCGCGCGGAACCACGCGTGCTCGTCCGAGGTGTGGTTGGGCACGAGATCGATGATGACGCGGAGCCCGAGGTCGTGGGCGGTGCGGACGAGGGCGTCCGCGTCGTCGAGCGTGCCGAAGAGCGGGTCGACGTCGCGGTAGTCCGCGACGTCGTAGCCGCCGTCGTGCTGGGGCGAGCGGTAGAACGGCGAGAGCCAGACGGCGTCGACCCCGAGCGCCGCGAGGTGCGGCAGGCGCGCGGTGATCCCCGGGAGGTCGCCCATGCCGTCGCCGTCCGCGTCGGCGAACGAGCGCGGGTAGACCTGGTAGATGACGGCCGTCCGCCACCACTCCGCGTCGGGTCCGGGCTGGTGGAGCGTCGTCGGGTCGTCGGTCACGGGGGCTCGAGAAGTCACAGGGTGGGGTCTCTGCTCGGGTGGAGGTGGAACGAGCAGGCTACCGCTGCGGGCAGGCCGGTGAGTGCCTTGCGTGGGCCGCGCGGGGAGCTGGCCGAGCCCGTCACGCGAGCGACCCAGGGCTGTCACGGCGGCGAAACATCGCGCTGGGAGCGTTCGTCTCGGCGGCGGAGCGGGTGCCGGGCGGACGTGCCGCCCACGACCTCCTCGCCCGGTGACCGATGGCGCACAGCCGCGGCACCGCTCCACCCGATGACGAGGAGAAGCATGACCACTCGCACCTCACCCCGACGGCGGTCGCTCACGGCCGTCACCGCCCTCGCGCTCGTGGCGGGGGTGTCGCTCCTGGCGCCGGGCGCGGCAGCCGTGACCGCGCCCGAGCCGGACGAGCGCCCCACGGTGACCGTCGTGGCCACGGGCGGCACCATCGCCGGCAAGGCCGCCGGACGTGACACCTACACGAGCTACCGCGCCGGCACGTACCCGATGACGGACCTCCTCGGCGTCCTCGAGCCGGAGGTCTCGGCCTTCGCCGACGTCGACGTCGTCCAGTTCGGCAACTCCGGTTCCGGGGGGTACACGATCGCCCAGTACCACGCGCTGACGCAGACGGTCGAGGAGGCGCTCGAGGTCTCCGACGCCGTCGTCGTGACGACGGGCACCGACACGATGGAGGAGTTCGCCTACTGGCTCGACCTCAGCGTCCAGAGCAAGAAGCCGGTCATCCTCACCGGAGCGATGCGCCCGTGGGCGGCCGGGGAGACCGCGAGCGAGGCAGGCGTGCTCGGCGCCGACGGCCCGGCGAACCTCCTCCAGGCCATCCGGCTCGGGGCGAGCCAGCAGACCTTCTGCTTCGGCACCGTCCTCATGCTCAACGACGAGATCCACGCCGCGCGGGACGTGACGAAGGGCAACTCGACGCGCAACGACACGTTCGTCTCCCGTCAGCTCGGGGCCCTCGGGTGGATCGACGGCGACCGCGTCTACGTCCAGCGCGCCCCGGCCCGCGTGCTCGACTGCGCCTCCGAGGAGTGGTTCACCCCGTTCGACCTCGACGAGGTCGCGCCGGAGGAGCTGCCGCGCGTGGAGATCTTCTACAACTACCAGCAGGCCGGCGGCGAGGCGATCACCGCCTACGCCGGCGCCGGGGTGGCGGGCATCGTCACGGCGGGCACCGGCGCCGGTGGCATCTCCTCGGCCCCCGGGCAGGCGCGCCGCGACGCGGTCGCGCAGGGGGTCTGGTTCGTGAGCACGACCCGCACCGGCAGCGGCGCCGTGGAGAGCAGCGGCGAGGGGATCATCGGCGGCGGTGACCTCATCCCGCAGAAGGCGCGGCTCCTGCTCCTGCTGAGCCGGACGTTCACCGACGACATCGAGCAGGCGCGCGAGTGGTTCGCCACGCTCGGCGCCCCGAGCTTCGACCAGTCCGCGATGGCCGGCGTCGTCAGCCCGGTGCCCGGTGCCGAGCCCACCGAGACGCCGACCGACCCCTCGGCCGAGCCGACGGACGGCGAGGAGCCCACCACCGACGAGCCGACGACCGGCGAGCCGCCCGCGGGCGAGGAGCCCGCCGGTGAGGAGCCCGCGGGCGAGGAGCCTGCCGGCGAGGAGCCTGCCGGCGAGGAGCCCGCCGGTGAGGACGAGAGCCCGGGGGCGGGCGGCGTCATCGGCGGCGGGTCCGACGGCCCGGGCGGTGCCCTGCCGATGCTCGGCGCGCAGGCCCAGGGCGTCGCCACGGTGGCGGTGCTCGCGCTGCTCCTCGGCGGGACGCTCTACGCCCTCCACCGCCGTCGCTCGCCGTGGGTGGCGACGCCGGCACTCGAGGCGGGCGGCATCGAGTGACCGACGGCGGGCGCACACCCGCGAGGTAGACGTTGCGGGGAGCGGGCCGACGGCTCGCTCCCCGCACCTGCGCGTCCGGCGCGTGCCCCCGGCGCGGTCGGGTTGCGCTGACCGTCCGCGGCGCGGCGGGTCCCGGAGTCACCGGGCGACGACGTGGCGGAGCGCCGAGCCGCCGTCGGGCGAGCGAGGAGCAGAGCCGTCCGTCGGGCGACGCTAGGCGGTCGTACCGCCCGCCCCGACGGCGACCGGGTCGTCGTCTGATGCGTCCGGTGAGCGCTGCGTCTCGGGTGAGCGCGGCACCCCGCCGGTCGCTCCCGCCGCGGCCCTGCCGGTCCCCCGCACGGCGGGCGCCGCGCCGGTCGAGCCCCGCACGATGAGCTCGGCGACGAAGAGGAGCTCCGTGCGCGGGACCTGCCCGCCGCCGATGTCGGTGACGAGGGTGCTGACGGCGGCGTGGCTGATCGCGTCGACGGGCTGGCGCACGGTCGTCAGGGGCGGGTCGGTGAACGCGATGAGCGCGGAGTCGTCGTACCCGACGACGGAGACGTCGCCCGGCACGTCGAGCCCTCGCAGGCGCGCCGCCCGGATCGCGCCGAGGGCCATGAGGTCCGAGCCGCACACGACGGCGGTGCACCCCGCGTCGAGGAGGAGGCCGCCCGCGCCCTGCCCGCCCTCGACGGTGTAGAGCGTCGTGACGACGCGGGGGGAGTCGTCGCCCGCGTGACGGGCCATGGCGTCGATGAAGCCCGACCGCTTGCGCTCGGCCGGGACGAACCGCTCGGGCCCGATGGCGAGCCCGATCGCGCGGTGCCCCTGGGAGACGAGGTGACGCACGGCGAGGTCCATGCTGCCCCGGTCGTCCGTGGAGAACGCGGGGGCGTCGATCGTCCCGGTGTAGCCGTTGATGAGGACGAACGGCACCCCGCGCCCACGCAGGCGCTTGTACCGCTCGGTGTCCGCGTGCGCGTCGGCGTGCAGGCCGGAGACGAAGATGATCCCGTCGACCGCCTGGTCGAGGAGCATCTCGACGTACTGGTCCTCCGTCGTGCCGCCGGGGGACTGGGTGCACACGAGCGGGGTGTACCCGAGGTTGGACAGGACCGACTCGATCGACTGCGCGAACGCCGGGAAGACGGGGTTGGTCAGCTCCGGGACGATGAGCCCGATGAGCCCCGCCGAGCGCGCGCGGAGCTTCTCCGGCCGCTCGTAGCCGAGCATGTCCAGCGCGGCGAGCACCGAGCGTCGGGTCTCCCCGGCGACCCCCGGCTTGCCGTTGAGCACGCGCGAGACGGTCGCCGTGCTGACGCCCGCCTGCTCCGCGACGTCCATCAGTCTGGTGCGCCCTTGCATCACAGACACCGACTCTCATCAGTCATGCCCGGGTGTGCCGGGACCTCGGTTGAAACTGTTGTCTGAAAGTTACTGCAACGTCTTGCAGCGGTCCAGCCGCCGGGCTAGCCTCCTGCGTATCCGGGCACAGCGGCCTGTCACATGCCAGAGCGCGCTGGCGCCACACCTCTCACATCCAGGAGAAGAACGATGCGACGGAGCATCACGCTCACTGCAGCCCTCGGGCTCACCCTCACCCTCGCGGCCTGCGGCGGCGACACCGGCAGCGACGACGAGACCACCACCCCGGCCGAGGCGACCGGCGAGGCCACCGCCGAGGAGACCACCGGCTCCGGCGAGCTCAGCGGCACCCTGACGATCTGGGCCGACGAGACCCGGATCGATCTCATCGAGGAGATCGGGCAGCAGTTCACCGACGAGACCGGCATCGGCATCGACGTCATCCAGAAGGCGTCGGCGGACATCGGCAACGAGTTCATCACCGCCGTCCCGAGCGGCGAGGGCCCGGACCTTATCGTCTCCGCCCACGACGGCCTCGGCGGCTGGGTGACGAACGGCGTCGTCGGCACCGTCGAGCTCGGCGACAAGGCGGACGCCTTCGCGCCGGCCGCGCTCGCCGGCGTCACCTACGACGGCCAGACCTACGGCGTCCCCTACGCCATCGAGAACATCGCGCTCGTGCGCAACAACGAGCTCGCGGCGGAGACACCGGCCACGTGGGACGAGCTCGTCGCCCAGGGCACCGAGCTCGGCACCGAGTACCCCGTCCTCATCCAGCAGGACCCGGCCGCCTCGGACCCGTACCACCTGTACCCGCTGCAGACGTCCTTCGGCGCCCCCGTCTTCGCCATGTCCGAGGACGGCTCGTACACGGCCGACATCGCCATGGGCGGCCCGGAGGGCCAGGCGTACGCCGAGTTCCTCGCGGCGCAGGCCGAGGCCGGCGTCCTCGACGTCAACATCACCGCCGACGTCGCCAAGGAGGCGTTCCTCGCCGGTGAGTCGGCCTACATGATCACGGGCCCGTGGAACGTCACGGAGTTCGTCGACGCCGGCATGGACGTCGCGGTCATGCCGGTGCCGAGCGCGGGGGGCCAGGAGGCGCAACCGTTCGTCGGCGTGCAGGCGTTCTTCCCGAACATCGACTCCGAGAACGCGCTCCTCGTCAACGAGTTCCTCGTCAACTACATCGCCACGCCCGACGTCCAGACCGAGCTCTTCGAGCTCGGCGGCCGCGTGCCGGCGATGACCGAGGCGGCCGAGGGCCTCGACGACCCGATCCTCCAGGGGTTCAACGAGGCCGGCGCCACCGGTGCACCGATGCCCTCGATCCCCGAGATGTCCGCGGTGTGGGAGTACTGGGGTGCGGCTGAGGCCGACATCATCAGCGCCAACGCCGCGCCCGCGGACCGCTGGGCCACGATGGTGGAGAACATCGAGGGAGCCATCTCCGCCGGCTAGTCCGGCACGGGCGTGGGCGGCCTCGCGCGAGCGCGGGGCCGCCCGCAGCACGTACGCGTCGGCGTCGTCGGCACGCGACCAGGTCATTCGAAAGGAGCGGGACGTGAGCACCCGCAGCGCAGCAGGTCTCACCCGGGCGGGCAGCCCGGACTCCGCGGGCCCGAAGAAGGGCCGCGACTCCCACGCCCGCTCCATGGGGCCGGGCTTCATCGTCAAGCTCGTCCTCGTCGGGCTCGTCGACGCCCTCGGCGTCTACGGCATCCTCGCGGCCGCCGCCGTCGAGGCCTGGGGGATCGTCGCGTTCCTCGTGCTCGCGCTCGTCGCCGTCAACGTCGTCTACTTCTCCCGCCGGATGATCCCGGCGAAGTACCTCGTCCCGGGTCTGCTGTTCCTCCTCGTGTACCAGCTCTTCGTCATGGTCTACACGGGCTACGTCTCGTTCACGAACTACGGCGACGGCCACAACTCCACCAAGGGCGACGCGGTCTCGGCAATCCTCCTGCAGAACGACCGCCGGGTGGAGGGCTCGCCCACGTTCCCCCTCGCCGTCGTGCGCGACGGCGACGAGCTGGGTTTCGCCGTCGTCCAGGACGACGGGGACGTCGCCGTCGGCACGGCCGAGCAGCCGCTCGAGACCGTCGACGACGCGGTGGTCTCCGACGGCGACATCGCCGAGGTCCCGGGCTGGGAGATCCTCGGCTTCGCCCAGCTCGTCGAGGTGCAGCAGGAGATCACCAACCTGCGCGTCCCTCTGACCGACGACCCCAACGAGGGTGCCGTGCGGACCCAGAACGGGTCCGACGGCTTCATCTCCCGCAGCTTCTACGTCTACGACGAGGCCGCGGACACGATGACCAACACCGACGACGGCACCGTGTTTCGCCCGAGCGAGGAGGGCAACTTCGTCGCCGACGACGGGCGCACCCTCACGCCGGGCTGGCGCGTCACGGTCGGCGCCGACAACTACCTCGCGATGTTCACCGACTCGCGGATCTCGGGCTCGTTCTTCCAGGTCGTCGCGTGGACCTTCGCCTTCGCGGGCCTCTCGGTCGCCATGACGTTCGGCCTCGGGCTCTTCTTCGCCATCGTCTTCAACGACCCGCGCCTCAAGGGCCGGCGCTTCTACCGGTCGATGCTCATCCTCCCGTACGCGTTCCCCGGGTTCCTCGCCGCCCTCGTGTGGCGCGGCATGCTCAACGAACGGTTCGGCTTCGTCAACGAGGTCCTGCTCGGCGGGGCGTCGGTGCCCTGGCTCTCCGACGACTGGCTCGCCAAGGCTTCCGTCCTCGGCGTCAACCTCTGGCTCGGCTTCCCCTACATGTTCCTCATCTGCACGGGGGCGCTGCAGTCCATCTCGAGCGACGTCGTCGAGGCGGCCCGGATCGACGGCGCGGGGGCGCTGCGGATCTTCCGCTCGATGACGCTGCCGCTCCTCCTCGTCTCGACGGCGCCGCTGCTCATCTCGACGTTCGCGTTCAACTTCAACAACTTCACCCTCATCTACATGCTCACGGGCGGTGGACCGAACTTCCCGGACGCGCCGATCCCGGTGGGCGCCACGGACATCCTCATCTCGATGGTCTACTCCATCGCGTTCGAGGGAGGCAGCCGGGACTACGGGCTCGCCTCGGCGATGTCCCTGCTCATCTTCGTCGTCGTCGGCGTCATCTCGTGGCTCGGCTTCCGCCGGACCCGCACCCTCGAGGAGATCTGACATGGCCACCCACGAGCTGAGCGACCCACCCCCGCGCGGCGCGCGCTGGTGGCGGGAGATCGGGTGGCGCCACATCGTCGGCGTCGTCGCCATCGCCTACTGCGTCTTCCCGCTGCTCTACGTCCTCTCGGCGTCCCTCAACCCCGGCGGCAGCCTCACGGGCTCGAACGACCTCTTCCGCACGGTCGCCGGTGACAACTACGCCGAGCTCGGCGGGACGGACTTCATGCAGTGGGCCCGCAACTCCCTCATCATCGCCACGGTGACGGCGCTGGGGACGGTCCTCATGGGATCCGCGGCCGCGTACGCGTTCTCGCGGTTCCGCTTCCGCGGGCGGCGGGCGACGCTGACGGCCCTCCTCCTCGTCCAGATGTTCCCGCAGGTGCTGACGTTCGTCGCGATCTTCCTGCTCCTGCTCAGCCTGGGCGAGGTCTTCCCCGTCCTCGGGCTCAACAGCAGGCTCTCTCTCATCGCCGTCTACCTCGGCGGCGCGCTCGGTGTGAACACGTTCCTCATGTATGGCTTCTTCAACACCGTGCCCAAGGAGCTCGACGAGGCGGCGAAGATCGACGGCGCCTCGCACGCGCAGATCTTCTTCACGATCATCCTGCGCCTCGTCGCGCCGATCCTCGCCGTCGTCGGGCTGCTGTCCTTCATCACGGCGTACAGCGAGTTCGTCATCGCGCGGATCGTCCTCCAGTCGCAGGACAACTTCACGCTCGCGGTGGGGCTCTACCAGTGGGCCTCGGACGAGCGGAACGCCCCATGGGGCCTCTTCGCGGCCGGCGCCGTCCTCGCGGCTATCCCCGTCGTCCTGCTCTTCCTCTTCCTCCAGCGCTACATCGTCTCCGGGCTGACGGCGGGCTCGGTCAAGGGCTGAGCGCGGCTACCGGCCGCGGGCCGACGGCGGGCGCTCTCCGGGGCCGGGGCGCCGGCTCGGACACGGGCGGGCCCCGGGCGCCGGGACTACTGGCGGACGCGCTCGGCGCGCTCGCTGCCGGGCGAGGCCATCCAGATCCACACGGTCGTCTCCGGCGGCACGAGGAAGCTGCCGTCGTCGGCGGTGAGGAGCTCCGCGCTCGTGTGGAGGATGTCGCTGCCGGCCGGGAGGCGCAGCGTCGCCGCGCCGAAGTTGCACAGGACGAGGACCTCCCCGGAGAGGAAGGCCACCGTCTGCGGCTCGGCCGCCGCGGGCAGGCCGTGCACCCACGCCAGCGGCGCGGTACCGAGCCGGTAGTCCGCACGCAGCCGCAGCGCCGCGCGGAACATCTCGTACGTCGAGCCGGTCACCCCACGCTGCGCGGCGCGCGCCGCGTCGGCCTCCGCCTCACGCTCGGCCAACGAGCCCGTCGCGCGCCGGGAGGGCAGGCCGAGCGCGGTCCCCTGGCGCAGGTACAGCGCCCCCGGCAGGGCCAGCGTCAGCAGCGCTCCGGCGCGTGCCCGCCGCAGCGAACCCGTGTCCGCGATGTCCGGCACGAGCCACGCGGCCGGGGCCCCGAGGACGTCGCGGATGGCGTACGCGTCGTCGATGGCGTCGCGGACGGCGGCGACCGTCTGGGTGCGCGTGAGCGCGGCGTCGACGACGTGGTGGAGCCAGTCCTCGTGGAGCATCTCGCTCAGCTGCGGCTGGGCGTCCGGGGACAGCCGCGCCGAGAGGATGCCGTCGTCCGTGTGCTCGGCGAGCAACGCCTGGAGCTCGCGGTAGCGCTCGTGGGAGACCTCGGGGATGCCGGGGCCGACGGGGCCGAGGTCGAGGCCGTCGACGCCGCGGGACAGCCAGTGCCGCGCGGGCGCCTCGTGGGCGGGGTCGAGCGGGTCGATGCGCATGATGACGCGCACACCGAGGCGCCGCGCGCGCGTGAGGAGCTCCTCGACCGCGGCGTCGATCACCGGGTCGTCGGGCCCGGGGCAGCCGATCCGCACGGCCGTCGCCCCGAGGCGCGAGATCGGGCGGAGCAGCTCGGTGCGCTCCGTGACGTCGGCGGCGGTGCTGCGCACGTCGAGGAGGGGCGGGTCGTTGACGAAGACGACGCAGCTTCGCCACCACTCCTGGGGGCCGCGGCCACCGATGTGGACGAGCGTCGTCGTCGTCGCCGGCTCGGCGACGACGCGTGCGCTGGGGGCGTCGGTCATCGTCCCATTCTGACCCATCGGCGGGGCGGGTGCGTGATCGTCGCCACTAGGCTCGGGGGCGTGAGCGAGGCGAGCGGGACCGTGGCGAACGTGCGCGAGGCGTACGGCGCCGCCGACCGTGACCGCTGGTGGCCCGAGGCCGCCAAGAACCCGACGCGGACCGCGTTCGAGCGCGACCGCGCCCGACTCGTCCACTCCTCCGCCCTGCGGCGCCTCGGCGCCAAGACGCAGGTGCTCGGGCCCAGCAGCGACGACTTCGTCCGCACCCGGCTCACCCACTCCCTCGAGGTCGCGCAGGTGGGGCGCGAGCTGGGCAAGACGCTCGGGTGCGACCCGGACGTCGTCGACACCGCGTGCCTCGCGCACGACCTCGGGCACCCGCCGTTCGGCCACAACGGCGAGCGGGCGCTCGCGGACATCGCCGGCGGCATCGGCGGGTTCGAGGGCAACGCCCAGACCCTGCGGCTGCTCACCCGCCTCGAGCCGAAGACGTTCACCGACTCCGGCGTGTGCGTCGGCCTCAACCTCACCCGCGCCACCCTCGACGCCGCGACGAAGTACCCGTGGCTGCCGGGCGAGGCCCCGCCCCGCCCGGACGGGTCCGTCACGCGCAAGTTCGGCGTCTACCACGACGACCTCGAGGTGTTCGCGTGGATGCGCGCCGGGGCGCCGGCGAACCGCCGGTGCATCGAGGCGCAGGTCATGGATCTCGCCGACGACATCGCCTACTGCGTCCACGACGTCGAGGACTCGATCGTCGGCGGCCGGGTCGACGTCGACCGCCTGCGCAGCGGCACCGAGCAGGCGCGCGTCGTCGACCAGGCGCGCCAGTGGTACGCCCCCGACGTCAGCGACGACGAGCTCGGCGAGGCGCTCGAGGGCCTGACCCGGCTGCCGTACTGGGTGCGCTCGTGGGACGGCACGCGCCGCGACCTCGCCGCGCTCAAGGACATGACGAGCCAGCTCATCGGGCGCTTCTGCGCCGCGGCGCACGACGCGACGCGCGCGGCCTCCGGGCCCGGGCCGCTCACCCGCTACGCCGCCGACCTCGCCGTGCCGGCGCGCACGGTCGCGGAGATCGCCGTCCTCAAGGGGGTAGCGGCGCTCTACGTCATGGCGCCCCGCGAGCACGAGCCGGTCTACCTGCGCCAGCGCACGATGCTCACCGACCTCGTCTCCGTCCTCCTCGAACGGGCGCCGCGCGAGCTGGAGGAGCCCTTCGTCGTCGACTGGCACGAGGCGGCGGACGACGACGCCCGGCTGCGCGTCGTCGTGGACCAGGTGTCCTCGCTCACCGACCCGAGCGCGCAGGCGCTCCACGCCCGCCTCTGCGGGTGAGGGCTCCCGCGCGCGCACGAGCGGGGCGGCGCAGGCGTGGGGTAGAACAGGGGGCGACCCGACCGCGTCCCCGCGGCCGCGGTCGTTCGAGGAGTCGGGCCGCGCGCCCGTCCTGACCGGAGGCAGCACGTGAGCGACACCGAGTACATGACCCGCTTCGAGCGCGCGAGCGACCCGACGCGGACGGCGCGCGGCCTGCGGGCCGCCGTGCACGGCGAGGTGCTCGAGGTCGACGTCGTCCGCGCGGACGTCGTGCGGGTGCGGATCAGCCGCGGCGGGGTCTTCGACGACCCGCCCACGTTCGCCGTGTGCGTCGACCCGCTCGCCGCGCCCGTCGAGCACGAGACGGAGATCGGCCCGGACGTCGCCCGCGTGCGGACGTCGGCGCTCGTCGTCTCCGTGTGGCTCGAGGAGTTTCGCGTCGACGTCCACCGCACCGACGGCACGCCCGTCGTCGAGACCGCGCAGGACGACGAGGGCCGCTACTGGGGGTACGCGACGCTCAACGACTCCTTCGCCGTGCGCCGTCGCTGCCGTCGGGAGGACGCGATCTTCGGGCTCGGGGAGAAGGCGGGCCGCCACAACCGCAAGGGGCGCAGCTTCACGCTGTGGAACACCGACGTGCTCGACCCCAAGGCCTCGGGGGAGTTCGCGGCGACGACGAACCCGGACGACCCGCGCGCGGACAACACGAGCGTCGAGTTCGACCCGTACTACATGTCGATCCCGTTCTTCTACCACCAGGCGTACCCCTCCGGCGCCATGTCCGCCTCGTTCGTCGACAACGGGTACCGGGCCGCGTACGACTTCTCCGGCGGCACCGAGTACTCGGTCCGGTTCGAGGGCGGCCAGTACTGCGAGTACGTCTTCGCCGGCCCGGGCATGCCCGAGATCCTCGAGGCGTACACGTGGCTGACCGGGCGCACGGCGCCGCCGCCCGTGTGGGCGCTGGGGTTCCACCAGTGCCGGTGGTTCGACTACACCCAGGACGCCGTCGAGGAGATCGCCGCCCGCTACCGCGCCCGGGACATCCCGTGCGACGCCCTGTGGCTCGACATCGACCACATGGACGGCTACCGCGTCTTCACGTGGAACACCGACCGGTTCCCCGACGTCCCGGGGATGCTCGGGCGCCTGCGTGAGGACGGCTTCCGGACGATCACGATCGTCGACCCCGGCGTCAAGCGGGAGCCCGGGTACTCGGTCTACGACGACGCGCTCGAGCGCGACCTGCTGTGCCGGACCGAGAGCGGTGAGGTCTACACCGGGCAGGTGTGGCCCGGTGCGACGGCGTTCCCCGACTTCGTCCTGCCCGAGGCGCGGCAGTGGTGGGGCGAGCTCAACGCCGCCCACGTGCGTTCCGGCCTCGCCGGGATCTGGAACGACATGAACGAGCCGGCCACCGGTGCCATCGCCCCGGAGGCGATGCGGTTCGGCGGCGGCGAGTTCTCCCACGAGCGGTACCACAACCAGTACGCGCTGCTCATGGCGATGGGCACGACCGACGGGCTGCGCGCCGAGGAGCCGGACCTGCGTACCTTCGTCCTGTCCCGGGCCGGCTCCGCCGGCATCCAGCGCTACGCGGCGACGTGGATGGGCGACAACATGGCCCGCTGGGACCACCTGTGGCTGAGCGTGGCCATGGGCAGCGGGCTCGGGGTCTCCGGGCAGGCGTTCGTCGGCGCCGACGTCGGCGGTTTCGGTGAGGACTCGAGCGGCGAGCTCCTCGCCCGGTGGACGCAGTACGGCGCGCTCACGCCCTTCTTCCGCAACCACTCCATGGCCGGCACGGTCGACCAGTACGCCTGGGCGTTCGGCGAGGCCGTCGAGGACCTCGTCCGCTCGGCGATCACCCTGCGCTACCGGCTCATGCCCTACATCTACGCCGCGTTCCTGCGGGCGGCGGAGAGCGGCGCACCCGTCCAGCGCCCCCTCGTCTTCGACCACCAGTACGACGCCGCGGTCCGCGACGTCGACGACGAGTACCTCTTCGGCCCCGACCTGCTCGTCGCCCCCGTCGTCGAGGCCGGGATGACCGCCCGGCAGGTCTACCTGCCCGCCGGCACGTGGTTCGACTGGCACACGGGCGAGCGCCTCACGGGCGGGCGGTTCGTCACCGCGGCGACGCCCATGGACCGGATCCCGCTCTACGCGCGCGGCGGCGCGGTCATCCCCATGTGGGAGCGGGCGCCGGCGAGCACCGACGGCTACCACCCCGACGTCGTCGAGCTGCACCTGTTCGTCCCCGCCGAGGACGGCACGCGCACGTCGTTCCTCCAGGAGGACGACGGCCTCACCCACGCCGCGGCCGCCGGCGCCCGGTACCGCACGACGTTCGAGGTCACCCGCGCCGGTTCCCGCCTCACCGTCCGGGCCGGCGTGACGGGCGACGGCTTCGCCGAGCACGCCCGGGAGGCGTTCCGGCTCGTCGTCCACGGCGCCGCCGTCGACGGGGTCGACGTCGACGGGGTGGCGACGGCGGTCGAGGACGGCAGCGTCCTCATCCCCAGCTCCGGGAGCGACTTCACCGTCGAGCTCGACGTCTGACCCCCGGGCGCGCGGGCCGGGACGCACGAGAGGAGCGGGGCATGAGCACGAGCGAGGCGGCCGGCGGCATGCGCGTCATGGTCCTGGCCCCGCACCCCGACGACGACGTCATCGGCTGCGGCGGCACGGTCATCCAGTCCGTGCGCGCCGGGGCCGACGTCACGGTCGTCTACGTGACGAGCGGGGACGCCGGGGCGCTGACGGGCACCCCGCAGGACGTCGCTGCGACGCGGGAGGCCGAGGCGCTCGCGGCGTGCGCGGTCACGGGCGTGGCCGGCACGCACTTCCTGCGCCAGCGGGAGGGCGCGATCGACGTCGGGCGCGACCTCGTCGCCGTCCTCGTCGGGCTCCTGCGCACCGCGCGGCCCGACGTCGTCCTCCTGCCGCACGCCGCGGACGGGCACGTCGACCACGTCGCCGCCCACCACCTCGGCATGCGTGCCGTCGGGGGAGCGGCCGGGCCATGGTTCCCCGAGGCGGGCGGGGAGCCGCACCGGACCGGGACCGTCCTCGGGTACGAGGTGTGGACGCCCATCGCCGCGCCCGCGCTCGTGCGCGACGTCACCGACGCCCACGCCGTGCGGCTGCGCGCGCTCGCCGAGCACCGCAGCCAGGTGGGGGACTTCGCCTACGAGCAGTTCCTCACCGGCCTCAGCGCCTACCGCGGGGCGCCCCTCGGACGAGGCCGGTACGGGGAGGCGTTCGACGTCCTCGCCCTGCCGGGCGCCCTGGCCCTCGATGCGCTCGCCCCACCGGTGGGCCGGGAGGAGGCGGCGGAGTAGGGCCGGAAGGGCGACGTCGCCCTCGACGCGCTCGCCCCCGCCGTCGGGCGGGAGGACAGGGCGGCGGAGTCGGTGCGGGCGAGGCCCGGACAGGGGACGCCGGCCCGTCGTGGCGCTGGTCACCCGGCGTCCCCAGCGGGTCCGGGTGGCGCGGGCGACGCCTAGACTCGAGGGCGTGGCTGGGCTCATCAAGCGGGAGGACATCGCCGCCGTTCGTGAGCGCGCACGCATCGACGAGGTCGTCGGTGCCCACGTCACGCTGAAGTCCGCCGGCGTCGGGTCGATGAAGGGCCTGTGCCCCTTCCACGACGAGCGCACCCCGTCCTTCCACGTGCGCCCCCAGCTCGGGCTGTGGCACTGCTTCGGGTGCGACGAGGGCGGGGACGTCATCTCCTTCGTCCAGAAGGTCGACCACCTCTCGTTCGCCGAGGCCGTGGAGCACCTCGCGGCCAAGACCGGCATCCAGCTCCGCTACGAGGACGGCGGGCAGGGGCGCCAGCCCTCCGAGCACGGGCGGCGCCAGCGCCTCATCGAGGCGCACCGCGTGGCCGAGGAGTACTACCGGGCGCAGCTGCAGACCCCCGAGGCGGAGACCGCGCGCGCCTTCCTCACCGAGCGCAGCTTCGACCGCACCGCGGCCGACGGGTTCGGTGTCGGATACGCGCCCAAGGGCTGGGACAACGTCATGCGTCACCTGCGCGGCAAGGGCTTCACGGAGCCCGAGCTCGTCGCCTCCGGGCTCGTCAGCCAGGGCAACCGCGGCGTGTACGACCGGTTCCGGGGCCGCCTCGTCTGGCCCATCCGCGACATCACGGGGGACACGATCGGGTTCGGCGCGCGGCGCCTCTACGAGGACGACCAGGGCCCGAAGTACCTCAACACCCCCGAGACGGCGATCTACAAGAAGTCGCAGGTCCTCTACGGCATCGACCTCGCGAAGAAGGCGATCGCCAAGGACAAGCGGGTCGTCGTCGTCGAGGGGTACACCGACGTCATGGCCGCCCACCTCTCCGGGGTCGGGACGGCGATCGCGACGTGCGGGACGGCATTCGGCGGGGACCACGTGCGCATCGTGCGCCGCCTCCTCGGGGAGTCCGCCGACGGCGCCGCCGGGGTCATGTTCGCCTCCGGGAGCACCCGCGGGGGAGAGGTCATCTTCACGTTCGACGGCGACGCCGCCGGGCAGAAGGCCGCCCTGCGCGCGTTCGGCGAGGACCAGAACTTCGCCTCCCAGACGTTCGTCGCCATCGAGCCCAGCGGTATGGACCCGTGCGAGCTGCGCCAGCAGCGCGGCGAGGGGGCGGTGCGCGACCTCGTCGCCGGGCGGCAGCCGCTCTTCGCGTTCGCCATCCGCTCCGTCCTCGCCCAGGTCGACCTCGACACGGCCGAGGGCAGGGTCGCGGGCCTGCGTGTCGCGGCCCCCGTCGTCGCCGACATCCGCGACCACGCCCTGCGCAGCGAGTACGCGCGCGAGCTCGCAGGCTGGCTCGGCATGGCCGAGGCCGATGTCCGCCGGGCCGTCGCCAGCGCCTCTCGTGGTGCCGGCGGCGCGGGTGGCCGGGGCGGGGGCGGCGCGGGCAGCGGCGGCCGCTCCGGGGGCGGCGACGGCCGGTCCGGGGGCCCGGGCCGCGACGGCGGGGCGGGCTACGGCTCGCGCGACGCGGGCCCCCGCGACGGAGGGCCGGGCTACGGCTCGCGCGGCGGAGGGTCCGGCTCGCGTGACAGCGGTTCCGGCTATGGCTCACGCGGCGGCGGCTCGGCCTACGGGTCGCGCGACGGCGGGGACGGCGGGCGCGGCTACGCCGCGAGCTCCGGGCCCCAGTCGAACGGCCGGCCGGGCCGCGAGGACCCGGTCGCGCGCCTCGAGCGCGAGGTGCTCGAGGTGGTGCTCCAGCTCCCGCAGCACGCGCTCGGCGCCGGCTTCGACGACCTCGCCCCGGACACGTTCACCGTCCCCGCCTACCGCGGGGTCCACGACGCCATCCGCGCCGCGGGCGGCACGGCGGCCTACGGCGAGGCGCTCGAGCGGGCGAGCGCGCAGCAGGGCGCCGGTCAGGCCGCTGACCACGCCGCGGCGTGGTGGAGCGAGCAGGTGCGTGAGAACGCCGTCGGGCCGGTGGCCGGGGTGATTACGGAGCTGGCCGTCGCGCCGCTCCCGGCCGACCGCGAGGAGGCCCTCGGCGGCTATGCCCGCGGTGTGCTCCTCTCCCTCATCGAGATGGGGGTGACGCGGCAGATCGCCGACCTCAAGGGCCGGCTTCAGCGCGCTGACCCCGCCGACCCGGACTACGCCCAGCTCTTCGGCGACCTCGTCTCCCTCGAGAGCCGCCGCCGGGCTCTGCGCGCCGACGAGGGTTAGCCCGCCGGCGCGCAGGGCCCGGCGCGCACCCGGATGCGCGCCCCCCCCCCCCCCCCCCCCCCCCCCCACCCCCCCCCCCCCCCCCCCCCCCCCCCCACTCTCCCCCCCCCCCCCCCCCCCCCCCCCCCCCCGCGCCCACGGCTGCGCGCCGATTCGCGCCACACGTGGGACGCATGTGACGTCCAGGGCTACGCAGGACGTCACACGCGCATCATGAGTCCCGAGTGTGGCGCGATTCGCGTCCGCGCTCGCGAGGCAAGCCCGCCCGCGGTCGCGGCCCCGCTGACCCGCTACGGCTCGTGCTGCTCGACGTCGACGGTGAGCGCGCGGTGGTCGGACAGGCCGGTGTCGATCGACACCGAGTCGGACGTGGGGCGCACACGCCCGTGGCCGAGGATGTGGTCGAGCTGACGGTCCGGCTCGGCGACGGGGAACGTCAGCCCCTCGGCGAGCGGCCGCCACCCCGTGACCTGCGCCGGCCGCGAGCCCACGAGGTTGAGGTCACCCATGAGGACGGCGGGCCGCGGCATGCCGCGGAGACGGCGGATCAGCCGGCGGAGCTGGATCGGACCCCACCCGGGGATGAACGTCAGGTGCGTCGAGACGACCGTCATCGGGCCGCGCGGCGCCTCGATGACGGCGGCAACGGCCACGCGCGGTTCGTCCCGCACGAGCTTTGGCCTCCGCTGACCGGGGAAGACGACCGGCACCTGCCCGCGCAGCGCGGGCAGGGCGAGCACCGTCCACGACGTCACCGGGTACCGGCTGAGCAGTGCCACGCCGTAGCTCGCCGTGCTCGGCTGCAGGTCCCCGGTGGCGGCCGTCCACACGTCCGGCAGCCCGGCGAGCGTCGCGGCGAAGCGGTGCTCGTGCGCGCCCATCGCCTCGGACGCGATGGTCGTCAGGTCCGCGCCGTGGGAGCGGGGCTGGTCGCGGTCGACCTCCTGGAGCGCGAGGACGTCGGCGTCGAGTTCGGCGACGGCGTCGGCGTACCGGTCGAGGTCGACCTCACCGTCGGCCAGGGACCGGCCGTGAAGGATGTTGAAGGTCGCGAGCCGCATCCAGACGATTGTGGCGCTCGCGGTGCGGGCACGCACCCGCTCGTGTAAACCCTTGGCCATGGCAGACGACGAACGCGAGGCCCTCCACGACGGCCTCCGACGGGCCGGGGTCGCCCTGGCCGACGCAGACATCCCCTACGCACTGTGCGGCAGCTACGCCGCCTGGGCGCGCGGCGCGCCCGAGCCCGACCACGACGCCGACTTCGTCATCCGCGAGGAGGACGTCGACCGGGCGCGGGCCGCGGTCGCCGCCGCCGGCCTCGACGTCCACGAGCCGGCGGAGAACTGGCTCTTCAAGGCGTACAACCGCGGCGCGCTCGTCGACGTCCTCTTCCGCGTGTGCGGCGAGCCGGTCGAGCCGGACCTCTTCGAGCGTGCGGACATGCTCGAGGTGCTCGCCGTGCGCATGCCGGTCATCAGCGCGACGGACATCATCTCCTCCAAGCTGCGCGTGCTGGGCGAGCACTACTGCGACTTCTCCCGCCTCCTGCCCCTCGCCCGCGCCCTGCGCGAGCAGATCGACTGGGACCGCGTGCGCGACGAGGTCTCCGACAGCCCCTACGCCCGGGCTTTCCTCAGCCTCGTCGAGGACCTCGGCGTCCTGCAGGAGTGAGCGCACCCGTTCCCCGCGGGTGTGGCGAGAACGCGCGCGTCGTGGGTGTGACGAGCCCGCGCGCGTGCTCGTCGCGGGTAACGGCACCGGCGGCGCGATGGTCGAGCGCGGCGATCGGCGCTACATGCCGATAGCGGCGTCCTTGCCGGTGTTGACCGACTGCGCGACGGCCGGTGCGAGGAGCTGGGTCAGCGTGCCCGTGAACGTGTGGTTGACCTTGGCCGTCTTCTCCGTCTTGCGCTTGATGTGGAGGTACTCGATCGCGGTCGGGTTGGCGCTCGAGCTGAAGTGCACGTGCACCAGCCAGCTGCACCAGCGGTAAGTGTTGGGGTTGGCCGCGGTGCCGTAGATCCGGACGCTGTACTCCCGTGAGAAAGGTGCGTGCTGCTGGCCCTTCTTCTGCTGCTTCTCCATCACGGTCCGGTACGTCGAGTTGTGGACGAGCTCCACGAAGCCTTGCGCCACGGCGCGTTGCAAGACGTCCGACTTGGGGTAGTCGTCCGTCGCGAGCGCTGTCAGGTCGGAGGTCATGACCGGGACGGCCAGCTTCGCGGCTTGTTCGCGAGCGGCGATGCGCGCGCTGGCGATCTTCGCGAACGCCGGCGCCTGACTGTTGATCGCACTCGTCCCGGCGGCGACCATGCGCGCCCGCACCCGACCCGCCAGGGCGTCGCCGGTGACCTTCTTCTTGGGCTGTGCCGCCCTCTCCAAGTCTCCCTTCTGCTCGTACGGCTCGTCGGCGACGGCGAGGACCGGGGTGAGGGCAGCGCTCCGCTCGGCCTCCGTGAGCTCGGCCCAGGACTGGGGTCCCACCGCCTGGGCCATCGCTGCCTCGAGCTCTGCGGCGACTGACGCGAGGAACACCTTCCACGCCGCACGTTCCTGCGCCAGGCGCTCGATCCGCTCGGCCTCCTTGCGCTGGCGCACCTCCTCCTGGCGGCGGAGCTCCTCCTCGGCCTGTGCCTGCTCCTCGGCGAGGCGCCTCTCCTCCTCCAGCCGAGCCTCGTCCTGGAGCCGGAGCTCCTCGAGCCGGCGGAGCTCCTCCTCTGCCTGGCGTCGGCGCTCCTCCGCGGCGCGACGCTCGGCCTCCTCCTCTGCCCGCCGCTGCTCCTCCTCCTGCCGGCGGCGTGCGCCGTCGACGTCCTGCTGCGGCTGCGCGGGCGCCGGCCGGCGGCGGACGGTGGCGACACTGAGGAAGTCGAGGAGAGTGACCGGGGGAAGCGTCACGAGACCGTCGGCGCCTTCCACGGTTCGCGGGGCGGTTCCGGTGCTCCACGTGCCTGGGCGGGAGCCCTCACGCTGGAGCGTGAGGCCGTCGCGAGCGGACCCCGGTGTCAGGTGGAGCAGCTGTGCGGTGGCGGCGTTGCCAGCGGTGCGCTGGAGCGTCAGCACCTCCGCGAGGTGGGGAGGCAAGGAGCGCTGCGCCGCCGTCGTGACGACGGCGGCCTCGCCCGCTCGTGCGGACGGTGCGAGGCGATGACGAGACGGACCCATGCCGGCCTCCCGAGGGCGGAGCGTCGATCGCCGCTCTACGGCTGCACCGCGCGAGGAGGCGTTGCCCCGAGCGTAGGGCGAGCGCAGGAGACGGTCAACGGTCCGCGGGCGCGTGCGGCCCGGGGAGCACCGCCATCCTCGGGTACGACGCCGACGCGGACGACTCCGCTGGTCAGCCGCTGAGCTGGCGGATGACGCGCGCCGGGTTCCCGACGGCCACGACCCCGGCGGGAAGGTCCCGGGTGACGACGGAGCCGGCGCCCACGACCGTGTCCGCACCGATGGTCACGCCGGGGCAGACGATGACGCCGCCGCCGAGCCAGACGTTGTCGCCGATGACGATCGGCTCGGCGGCCTCCCACTTCTCGCGGCGGGGGCCGGGCTCGACCGGGTGCGTCGGCGTGAGGAGCTGGACGTTCGGGCCCATCTGCACGTCGTCGCCGATGGTGATCGGGGCGACGTCGAGCGCGACGAGCCCGTAGTTGGCGAACACGCGGTCCCCGACCGTGATGTGCGTGCCGTAGTCGATGCGGAACGGCGGGCGGATCTCGACGCCCGCGCCGACCGAGCCGAGCATCGCCTCGAGCAGCGTGCGCCGCAGGACCCGCTGGCGCACCGACGTCCCGTTGTAGGCGGACATGAGGTCGAGCGCCTGCGCGCTCTCCTCGGCGAGCTCGTCGTCGTCGGCGATGTAGAGGTCGCCGGCGAGCATGCGCTCACGCATCGAGCGGGGGTCGGCGGGGTCCGTCGTCGTCATGCCGGGAGCCTACGACCGGGCGGTGGCACCCGCGTCGCGCCTCGGAACGACGAGAACGTGACCGACACGTGTCGGAAACGACGCCGAAACACCGGCTCCCTAGCGTTCGGGACGCAGGGCGCCCCGGCGCCCCACCGCACGGCCGCTCGTGGCTCAGCGGTGTCCACGCGTTCTTTTCGATGAGGAGACTCCTTTGTCCGCACCAGGTACCGGACCAGCTCGGCACAGATCCCGACGGGCCGGCGCGGCCACGCTGTGCCTGACCGCCGGCCTCGCCGGCATGACCCTGACCGCCCCGTCGGTCTTCGCCGCGGAGCCCGCTCCGGACGTCGTCGAGCTCGGCGTCGCGGACGCCTCCGCGCTGCTCGGTGCCGGGTCGACGACGTCGGTCGCGCTCGTCGAGCAGTTCCTCGCCCGCATCGCGGCCTACGACACCCCGTACGGGGACCAGCCCGGGCTGTCCTCCGTCATCACCGTCAACGAGAACGCCCTCGCGGAGGCTGCGGCGCTCGACGCCGAGCGGGCAGCCGGCACCGTCCGCGGCCCGCTCCACGGCGTGCCGATCGTCGTCAAGGACAACTACGACACGTGGGACATGCCCACCTCGAGCGGGTCCGTCGCCCTCGCGGACTTCCAGACGGCCGACGACGCGACGCAGGTCGAGCGGTTGCGCGCGGCCGGCGCGATCGTCATCGCCAAGACGAACCTCCACGAGTTCGCCGCCGGTATCACGAGCATCAGCTCCCTCGGCGGGCAGACCCGCAACCCCTACGACCAGACGCGCAACCCCGGTGGCAGCAGCGGTGGCACGGGCGCGAGCGTCGCGGCGAGCTTCGCGACGGCGGGGCTCGGCTCCGACTCCTGCGGGTCCATCCGCATCCCGGCCGCGCAGAACAACCTCGTTGGGCTCCGTCCGACGTGGGGCCTGTCGAGCCGCGACGGGATCGCGCCGATGTCCCACACCCAGGACGTCGGCGGCCCCATCGCCAAGACCGTCGAGGACGTCGCCCTCTTCCTCGACGCGACGGTCGGGTACGACCCCAAGGACCCGATCACGGCTCGCTCCGCCGGCCACGTCCCCGACTCCTACCTCGACAGCCTCGACGACACGGCGCTCGAGGGCCGCACGATCGGCTTGCTCGTCAACCCCGAGTACCTCGGCGTGACGCCCGAGGAGGCTCCCACCTCCGCGCTCGTCCGCGCGGCGATGGCGGACATGGAGGCGCAGGGCGCGACGGTCGTCGAGATCACGATGCCGCAGGAGTACGTCGACGCGATCGCCGAGTCCGGCGTCATCGGCGACGAGTTCAAGCGCGACTTCAACACCTACATCTCGCAGGCCGGCGCCACGTGGCCCGCGGGGCTGGCCGAGCTCACAGCGCCGGCTGACGCCCTCACGCTCTCGGACATCGTCGCGAGCGGTGACGTCACCCCGTCCGTGCTGACGAGCATCACGAACTTCGACGCCGCGGCCGACCTGCCCAACGAGGTCTACGCCGAGAAGCTCGCCAAGCAGGAGCAGGCCCGGGAGCTCCTCTCCGCGACCCTCGCGGAGAACGGCCTCGACGCCGTCGCGTACCCGACGATCCGGCAGGTCGCGCGGCCGGTCGAGGAGTCCCAGCCCGGGACGAACTGCGGCTCGTCCGCGCAGACCGGCTTCCCGTCGATCTCGGTCCCGGCCGGCTTCACCGAGGCCGGCTTGCCCGTCGGCGTCGAGCTCATGGGCATGCCGTTCTCCGAGCCCACGCTGCTCGCGATGAGCTACGACTACGAGCAGGCCACCGGGCACCGCACGGCGCCCGCCAGCACCCCGGCGCTCGTCGCCCCGGAGCCCGAGCCCACGCCGGACCCGACGACGCCGGCCCCGACGCCGGAGCCGACGCCCGAGCCGACGGCGGTCCCGACCACGCCCGCGCCCTCCGGGCCGGGCACCGACCCGACGACCCCGCCCGCGGTCGACCCGACCGACGACGCCCCTCCGGTCGCCGGTGGTGGCGGCGGCCAGCTGCCGAGCACGGGTGCCGGCGTGACGCCGCTCGTCTGGGTCGCCGGAGTGCTGCTCGCCCTCGGAGCGGGAGCCGCCGCGCTGCCGTGGGCGCGCCGACGACGGACGGACGCGCGCTGACCGCACCCGTGAGGTGAATGACGGAAGGGGCGCCCGCCGGTCGGGCGCCCCTTCTGTCGCGCCCCCGAGTTGTTGCTGCCGCGTCTGAGGGTATGGACACCCACGACTGGATGTAGTACACCTACTACCGAACGGTACAGGGCAGCGACAGGAGACGCTCATGACCGGCTCGGTGATCCGGGTCCGCGACCTCCGCATGCGGTACGGCACGAAGGACGTGCTCGAGGGCGTCGACCTCGACGTCCACCGCGGGGAGGTCGTCACCCTGCTCGGCCCGAACGGCGCCGGAAAGACGACGACGATCGAGATCCTCGAGGGCTTCCGCGAGCGGTCCGCCGGCGACGTCGAGGTGCTCGGCGAGGACCCGGCCCGGGCGCCGGAGGAGTGGCGGGCCGGCATCGGCATGGTCCTGCAGTCGTGGCGCGACCACCGCCGCTGGCGCGTGCGCGAGCTCCTCGCCCACCTCGGCGAGTACTACCGCCCCTACAGCACCCCCGGCCGGGCGCGGCCCCGCGACGTCGACGAGCTCATCGAGACGGTCGGCCTCACGGAGTCGGCCGACCAGATGATCATGCGCCTGTCCGGGGGCCAGCGGCGCCGGCTCGACGTCGCCGTCGGCATCGTCGGGCGCCCGGAGCTCCTCTTCCTCGACGAGCCGACGGCCGGCTTCGACCCGGAGGCGAGGCGCGACTTCCACGACGTCGTCCACGCGCTCGTCGACCTCGAGGACACGACGATCGTCCTCACCACCCACGACCTCGACGAGGCCGAGAGGCTCGCGGACCGCATCCTCATCCTCGCGGGCGGACGCATCGTCGCTGACGGGACGGCGGAGCAGCTCGCCCACCAGGTCGCCGGCAAGGCGCAGGTGACGTGGTCGCGCGGCGCGGAGCGGTTCGTCCACGCCGCCGACGACGCGACGGCATTCGTCCGGTCCCTCCTTGCCCAGCACGACGACGTCATCGACCTCGAGGTGCGGCGCGCCACCCTCGAGGACACCTACATCCAGCTCGTCCACCGGCACGAGGTCACCAGCGGCCCACGCGACGACGGCCGGCGAGCGTTCGGCACCAGCCCCCACGAGTCCACGGAGGTCCTGCGATGAGCGCCTCGAGCCACGCGATCCGGGTAGGGCTGCGCCGGGGGCTGATCCTCTTCCGGATCAGCCTGCGCAACCCCGAGGACCTCGTCTTCTACCTCATGTGGGGCGGCGGCGTCCTGGCCTTCCTCTTCTTCAGCCGCAACGCCGTCGTCGAGGGCACGGACCTCACCGTCCCCCAGGTCGCGCTGCCCGGCACGCTCGCCGCGATGGTGATCTTCGGTGGCGTCGTCGGTCCCGCGTTCGCGCTCGTCACCGAGCGCGAGGACGGCACGCTGCTGCGGCTGCGCTCGGCGCCGCACGGGATCAAGGGCTACGTCACGGGCGAGGTCGTCCTCGAGGCGCTCGGGACGCTGCCCATGCTCCTCATCGTCGTCACGCCGACCGCCTTCTTCGTCGACGGGCTCATGCACCGCGGCGCCGTCGGCTGGGTCGTCGTGGCCGCGCTGCTCGTCCTCGGGCTCGTCGTCGCCATGCCGCTCGGAATGATCATCGGTTCGGTCGCGCGCAAGCCGTCGCACGTGAGCACGTGGGGCCTCCTGCCGGTCATCGGCCTCGTGGCGATCTCCGGGATCGTCACGCCCCTCACCCAGCTCGCGGCCTGGCTCCAGGTCGTCGCCCAGGTCTTCCCGATGTACTGGCTCGGGCACGGGCTGCGGTGGGCGTTCCTGCCCGACGACGCCCGCGTGCTCGAGGTCGGTGAGCAGTGGCGCATCGTCGAGGCGCTCGGTGTGCTCGGCCTGTGGGTGGCGCTCGGCCTCGTCGTCGCGCCGCGCGTGCTGCGTCGGATGGCGCGCCGGGAGTCCGGGTCCGCGGTCGAGGCGCGGATGCACGAGCGGCTGCAGCGCATTGGCTGAGCGTGCCGCGCCCTCGGGGGGAGGGGTCCACAACCGCATCGCCATGCTCCGCGCCGAGCGCGGCGTCTCCCGGCGCGATCTCGCCGAGGCGCTCGAGGTGCACTACCAGACCATCGGGTACCTGGAGCGGGGGGAGTACAGCCCGAGCCTCGAGCTGGCGCTGCGTATCGCGGAGTACTTCGAGGTGTCCCTCGAGGTCGTGTTCTCGCTCCGGCCGTTCCCGCGCCTGGGGGCGGGCGCGTCGTGACCGGGGTGGTGCGCCGCCGCCTGTGATCTCGGGCGCATCTGCGTGCTCTCGCGCGCCGAAACACTATTCTCGGAGCCACTGGTGAGATTTCGGCGGAGGTGGATGGGTGTCAGAGGCTGAGGGCGAGGCCCGGCGTGCGGCTGCGGAGCGGCGGCGGCAGCGGAGGTTGGACGCGCGCGCCGGCGTCAACACGCAGTCGGCCCGCTACATCACCTACGAGGGCAGCGAGCAGGGCCAGGAGTGGGGCCACCCGCGGGACGGCTCGGAGAGTTACCCCGCCGGCTGGACCGTCTCCCACGACGGCAAGGCGTGGGCGTCCGCAGAGGCGTCGAACATCGACGAGCCGGGCGTCCGCGCGTGGGTCGAGGTCGGTGAGCTCCAGTCCGCAGAGGGATCTGTGAGCCAGGAGGAGGCCTGAGCGGCACCCCGGGCCTGCTCGCCCCGCGTCCGCGTCGGGGCTGCCGCTCGCTGCGCCCGGTCAGTGCAGCACGAGCCTGACCGCGAGGACGAGCATGACGACGCCGATGACGACGTCGACCCCCCGCCACACCCGCGGGCTGTCGAGCACCCCGGACAGCGCGCGCGCACCGTAGCCGAGGGCCGAGAACCACAGAACGCTGCCCGCCGTCGCCCCGGCCGCGAAGACCCACCGGGCGTCCGCGCCGTGCTGGTTCGCGATGCTCCCGAGGAGGACGACCGTGTCGAGGTAGACGTGCGGGTTGAGGAAGGTGAGCGCGAGGGTCGTCGCCACGACGGAGCCGCGTGAGCGCGGCGCCTCGGCGGTGAGCGCCGACGGTCGTGCGGCGGCGATGAAGGAGCGCACGGCGAACCACGTGAGGTAGGCGGCGCCGCCCCACCGCAGGACCTCGAGTGCGTCGGGGAAGCGGGAGACGAGGGCCCCGATGCCGGCCGTGCCGATGAGGATGAGCGCGGCGTCGGCGAGCATGCACAGGGCGACGACGGTGCCCACGTGCTCGCGCCGGATGCCTTGCCGGAGGACGAAGGCGTTCTGCGCGCCGATGGCGATGATGAGGGCCAGCCCCGTGACGAGGCCTGTCCCCGCGATGCTCCACACGGGGAGGAAGGATATCCCGCGCGTGCCTCCCTGGAATCGGCGCGGGTCCACGGCATTGTGGCTCCATGCCAGCGCAGTCGGTCGATAGTAAGCCCAGCATCCGTGAGTCGAGGCTCCCGTCGCCGATGGGCCGACGCGTCCTCTGGACCCTCGTCGGGATCGCGACAGGGATCGCCGTCATCTCCGGTCTGCTCTACGTGGCGGTGGTCCTCACCGGCTTCGAGAGCTCCCCGTGGCACGGGCTGCACGTGCTGGTCGACGTGGCCGGGGAGCACAACGCGGCGACGTGGTACGCCTCAGTCCTGTGGGCCCTGCTCGCGCTGACCGCCGTCGCCGTCGGCGCGCACGCCCCGCGTCTGCGCCTCTCGTGGTTCTTCCTCGCGGCCGTGGCCGTGTACGCCTCGATCGACGAGTACGCCATGCTCCACGAGAAGCTGTGGGTGCTCGGTGATCTGCTCACTGAGTACCTCCCGTTCGACCCGTTCTCCTACCGCTGGGTCGTCGCGGGTGTCGTCCTCGCCGTCGTCGTCGCAGCGCTGCTGGCACCGCTCGCGCTACGGCTCCCTCTCCCGGTCATGGTCGGGCTCGTCGCCGCGGGCTTCGTCTTCCTGCTCGGCGCCGTCGGCGTCGAGACGTGGGGCGGCTTCGTCGAGCGCAGCTACGAACAGCTGACGTGGCACCTCAAGCTCCTCATGCACCTCGAGGAGTGGCTCGAGATGGTCGGGGTCGCCCTCGCGATCTGGAGCGTGTCGGAGATGATCGTGTGGCGGCGGACCGAGGACGGCGTGGCGACAGCTTTCCGGGGCTACAGAGGTGCCCCAGGTGGGGCTTGAACCCACGACCGACGGATTATGAGTCCGCTGCTCTGACCGGCTGAGCTACTGGGGCGTACGGCGACCCAGCGTATCCGCTCGCCGCGGCGTTACCGTGAGGCATGCTCAAGCGTCGCCGCACCACCCGCCTGCCCGACCCGCTGGCCCGCCGCCTCCCCGCCGGTGACCGCCCGCTCGTCGCCGCCGAGCTCGCCGACGGCGGCTGGGCCGTCGTCACCAAGGCGGCCCTCGTCGTCGTCGACGAGGAGGGTGTGCGCGACCGCACCCCGTGGCACCACATCGAGAACGGCCGCTGGGACGGCGACGCGCGGACGTTCACGATCACGTGGTCCGACCGCGAGCGGGCCAAGGAACAGCTCACCCTTGCCGACGACGCCGTCGACCGCTTCACCGCCAGCGTGCGCGAGCGCGTCCAGGCCTCGGTCGTCCACGCCGAGACCCTCGAGCTCCCCGGAGCGCGGGTCCGCGCCACCGTGCGCCGCGACGAGGAGGGAGCGCTGTACTCCATGCTCACGGCGTTCGGGCCGCTCACGGGGAGCGAGGACGAGCAGCGTCAGCTCGACGAGCTCGAGCGCCGCGCACGCCAGGCGGTGGGCCTGCCGGAGTAGCTCCTGGCTGGGGCGGAGGTCACACCCGGCAGGTCCCGGAGCGGTGCTCGGGGGCCCTCCAGATCCTGCTAGAGTCATCACCGCGATCCCGCGTAGCTCAATTGGCAGAGCATCCGACTGTTAATCGGACGGTTGTTGGTTCGAGTCCAACCGCGGGAGCATTCCGCCCCTGGCCCCGCTTCCTGCGGGCCGGGGGCGTTCCTCGTTCAGGCCCAGGATCCACGTCGCGGGGATGCTCGTGAGCATCTCGATGCGGCGGGCCAGCGTGACGATGTCGCGCGGCTGGTTGTTGCCGCTCTCCCACTGCGCGTAGGCCGGCGCGCCGACCTCGAGCTTCTCGGCGAACTCCCGCTGCCGGAGCCCGGTCGACTGGCGTGCCTTCCGGAGCCGGTCGGCCAGTGTCCACTCGGGGATCCAGGTGCCCTCTTCGATTGCGTGCGTGCTCATAGGAGCACTGTGGCAGACCTAGCCAAACCTACGCAAGGGGAACTTTGGTGCGCTTGCTCACAGCGTATCGGTTGACCCAGCGGGAGTAAGTGTGCTTAGGTCTGGCACATGGCAACTAAGCAGGCATACGAAGACGAGTGGCTGCCCATCGGAGACGCCGCCGCCCTCGTCGGCCTCTCGGCCGTCACGCTCCGCCGGTACGAGGCCGCGGGCCGCATCGCAGCGACCCGCACCCCCGCCGGCCATCGACGCTTCCGGCGCTCTGACGTCGAGGCGCTCCTCACCCGGGCCGACCAGCCCGAGGACGCCAGCCCCGCGCTCGCGGGCTGACCCCAGAGACGACGACGCCGGGCCATCCCCAGCAAGAGAGACCCGGCGTCACCACTACGAGATCGAGGATATCGATGACCGCTATCACCCGTTCCCCCGACGCTCCGACGTTCACCCTCGCGGGCCTCGCAGCCGACGAGAACCGCGCCGTCGCCCACTTCGCCGGCGTGGCGCACGGCTACAAGGAGAGTGCCCGCGAGGCCCGCGACTGCGCGGCCCGCCGCGTCCCGTGGCCCGGCCACGAGTCCGGTGTCGGTTCGTGGGAGGCGCTCGCGAAGCTGTACGCGGCGATCGCCGACGCTCACGAGAAGTCCGTGACCGAGTGCAAGGCGATCCTGACGTGAGCGCCGCGACGACTCACCGCCCGGTCCCGCGCCCGCCAGCCTTCGGTCGCGTGACCGTCGCCCGTGGCACGGCGCCGAGCCGCCGTTCCTCGCAGGCGCTGCCCACGGCCCTACAGGAGGTCGTCGACGCGCAGCTCGCCGCCGGCGTCCTCTGCGTCCTCCACGACGAGGACCACCCGTCCTACCGGGCGGCGCAACTCCGCCTCGACCACGCGGTCTACGCGGCGATCGAGGTCGGCGCCACCGCCTCCCAGATCGAGGTGAGGACCCGATGAGCGCACTGACCGACCGCATCGCCGCGGACCACTTCCAGACGACGCGCAGCCGCACGTTCTCCTGCTCGTGCACGTGGTTCCCCGACTGGGACGCGCCGGGCGTGTTCCGCCAGTTCGCCGCCCACGTCGCTGAGGTCACCGAGGCCGCTGTCCGCGCGGAGATCGACCGGGAGCGGCAGGTCGCCGCGTCGACCGAGCTCGCGGAGCAGATGCAGGCGCTCGCGGACGCCGTGAACGGTGACCTCCGCACCATGACGTCGCTCAAGCTCACGAACGACTCGCGCTGGTCGGGGTCGTGCCGCCTCTGCCCGGAGACGTGGGTGGAAGTGGTGATGGCGGACGCGTACCGGATCGCGAAGGACCACGAGGCGGACCACCGCACCGAGGCCGCCCTCACCCGTGGGGGTGCGTCATGACGGCGACCATGCCGCCTGCGTGGCAGAAGCAGTACCGGGTCGACCGGCACCTGGGACGTCCTCGGATGATCCCGTCGGCGCCGGTGTTCGCGCACATCGAGCAGCTGCTCGAGACGCCGGGGTGCACGCCGGTCGCGATCGGTGAGGCCGCGGGCCTGGCTCGGACGACGGTCCACACGATGCTCCATCTGCGGCGCCCGAAGGTGAAGGTCGCGACCGCGCGGGCGATCCTCGCGATCACGCCTGACGTCGTGCTGAACCGCAGCAACCCCGACGCGTTCGTCCCCGGGATCGGCACCCGCCGACGAGTCCGCGCACTGATCTGGATGGGCTGGACGCACGAGGCCATGAAGGAGGAGTCCGGGGTCACGACGAACGTCCTGGCCCGGTCCAGGGAGCACGTCCGGCAGTTCACGCACGACGCGGTCGCAGAGATGTACGACCGGCTCTCGATGCGGGAGGGGCCCTCGGCCCGTAACCGTGAACGCGCTGTCCGCCGCGGATACGCCCCGCCCCTGGCGTGGGAGGACATCGACAACCCGGATGAGGTGCCGAGCCACACCGCGCTTCCGGCCCGCCAGTTCGGCGGCCGTGACGGCATCGACCTCGACGATTTCGCCTTCCTCGTCCGCTCGGGCGAGCTCCCCGAGCGGGCCGCTCGACGCTGCGGTGTCGACCTCCGCTCGGTCCAGACCCGCGCGTACCGCGACGGCCGACGCGACGTCCTCACCCTCATGGGCATCAGAGAGATGGAGCGAGCATCATGACCGCCTCACCACCGACCCGGACCACGGACGAGCAGGTCCGCCGGACCCTCGTCGGGCTCCTCGCCCTGGTCCTCCCGGCGGGCGTCGCCCTGTACGTGACGCTCCTGTGGTTCACGTCTCTGGACTGCCCGAAGCTCTGGCACCTCGTCCTCGGCCCGATCGCGCTCACGGTCGTCGTCGCCTTCATGGTGCGGGGCCTGCGCCGGCTGCAAGCCCTCGACGAGGTGAGCGGAGCATGAGGGCGCTGACCGTTCGCCAGCCGTGGGCGTGGGCGATCATCCATGGCGGCAAGGACGTCGAGAACCGGTCCCGCAACCTCGCTGGGGCGTACCGGGGGCCGGTGGCGATCCACGCCGGGCTCGCCCCGTTCGAGAAGGACAACGACGGCAGCCGCGCGCACAAGGCCGCGTATGGCTCCGAGGTGCCCACGGCACTCGTCTTCGGCGCGCTGATCGGCGTCGTCGACCTCGTCGGCGTCCACGAATCGCCAGATGAAGGGTGCATGGGGCTGGACCCGTTCGACCGCGCGCGCCTCTGCTCGCCGTGGGCGCAGCAGGACGTCTGGCACCTCGTCCTCGCGAACCCGCGCCCGCTGCCCGAGCCGGTCCCGTACCGGGGGCGCCTCGGTCTGTGGACGCTCCCTGACGGCGCGGTCGACCTCGAGGCGGTGGCGTCATGACGATGACGGAGAACGAGCGGCTCAAGGTTGAGGGGCAGCAGCTCTCGCTCGGGGTCCTGACCGAGGACGACGTCGCCGAGTTCGATCGGGTGATCGCGTCCTACCCGGTGGGGCGGGTCCTGTCTTCGAACACGGTCCGCCCGCAGCTCGACGCGCTCGGCATCCCGGACTCCGCCCGTGGGGGCCTGTTCCACCGGGCGATCGCGCGGGGCCTGCTCGCGCGGGCGACGGTCGCCGGCCCTGACGGCGTGGAGTACGACCGATTCGAGCGGTCCTCGGGCCGCTCGGCGCACAACGCCCGCGTGCGGGTCTACGTCCGCACCGACCCGGCGGGGGAGTGATCGGGCGTGGCTCTGCTCAAGAAGTGCCGGGACTGCGGCGGGGACATCCTCCTCGCCCTGTACGTCCCCGACCGCGCCGCTCGCACGCCCTCAGCGCTCGAGCCCGCGACGTCGTGGATCCCGCTGCACGCGGAGCCCGCACCGCGCACGGACCCCTCGGCGGGGCACGCCGTCTTCGGTGGCCGCATGAAGTGCCACCTCATCACCGACAACTGGCCGCTCGCTGACCACGAGAAGCGCCACCACGTTCACCGAGCCGTGTGCCCGGGCCGCGACGCCGCGCCCGCCACTACGGCCCCTGCGAAGGAACCCACCACATGAGCTCCAACCTCACGATGACCGACCTGTTCTGCGGGGCAGGCGGCTCGAGCACGGGCGCCGTCGACGTCCCCGGCGTGTCCGTGCGCCTGGCCGCGAACCACTGGGCCCTCGCGATCGAGACCCACAACGCGAACCACCCCGACACCGACCACCTCCAGGCCGACATCTCCCAGACCGACCCCCGCTACGTCCCGACGACCGACATGCTCTGGGCGTCCCCGGAGTGCACGAACCACTCCCGCGCGAAGGGCCGCAAGCTCCCCACCCAGCCCGACCTCTTCGGCGACGTCCTCCCCGATGAGGCCGCCGAGCGCTCGCGGGCGACGATGTGGGACGTCATCCGGTTCACCGAGGCGCACGAGTACCGGGCGATCCTCGTGGAGAACGTCGTCGAGGTCGTCGACTGGACCTCACGCAACGGGGTCCGCGGGGGCCTGTTCGACTCGTGGCTGGCTGCGATGCACGCCATGGGCTACAAGCACCGGGTCATCAGCCTGAACTCGATGCACGCGCAGGCGATGGGTCTGCCGGCGCCGCAGTCCCGGGATCGGGTGTACATCGCGTTCTGGCGGGCGGGGGAGCGGGCGCCGGACTTCGAACGGATGCAGCGGCCGCGCGCGTTCTGCCCGGTGTGCGACGAGGTCGTCAACGCGGTCCAGGCGTGGAAGAAGCCTGGCACGCGCACTGGCCGGTACCGCTCGCAGTACGTCTACCGGTGCCCGAAGGTCTCGTGCCGGGGCCAGCAGGTCGAGCCGGGGTGGCTGCCGGCGTCCTCGATCATCGACTGGTCGCTGCCGGGGGAGCGCATCGGGGACCGGGCCCGCCCGCTGGCGGAGAAGACGCTCCGCCGGATCCAGATGGGCATCGACCGCTACTGGGCGCCGCTCCTCGTCGAGAACGGCGGCAACCCCTACGACGCGGCCGACCCGAAGCATCCGCGGTTTATGGACCCGGACTCCTACTACCGGGCGTGGCCGCTCGCTGAGCCGACGCAGACGATGCACACCCGCGAGTCCAAGGCCCTCGCCTACGCGCCGGTGATGGTCCCCGTCGAGGGCCGGGAAGGCAAGCAGCCCGAGTCGATGACGCGGGCCCTGCGCACGCAGACAACCCGCAACGAGTCCGGCGTCGCGTTCCCGCCGTTCATCGCCGAGCTGCGCGGCGGCGGGTCCACGGCGCGACCAACGGCCGACCCGCTCGCCACCGTCACCGCCTCCGGCAACCACCACGCGCTCATCACGTCCTACTACGGCAACGGCGGCACCGTCCCAGCTGGGCGCTCACTGCCCACCGTCACCGCGCACGACCGGCACGCGCTCGTCGTCCCCGCTGGCGGTACCTGGAACGACGACGCCCGCACCAGCGACCACGTGCTGCGCGCGCTCACCACGCGGGAGGCCTACGGGCTCGTCATGCGGAACAACACCGGCGGCGCCGAGATGGTCACCCCGGCCGGTGAGCCGATCCGCACCGTGACGACGAAGGGTCACCAGTCGCTCCTTGCAGCCGACCGCCCAACGGTGAACATCGACGACGTGCGGTTCCGGATGCTCGAGCCCCACGAAATCAAGCAGGCCATGGCGTTCCCGTCCGACTACCTCATGGCCGGAAACCGCCGGGAGCAGGTGAAGCTCTCGGGCAATGCCGTGACCCCGCCAGCAGCGCGGGACCTCATCGCGACCGTCGTCGAGGCGATCACCGGGGAGGCGGCGTGAGAGCACCTCATCACTGCAGCCGGGGTCGGTCTTTGGCGAGCGCAGTGAACCACGCGATGGCGTCTGCGCGAGACGTTGCATCGTTCGAGTGGAGTGCGGAACCGCGCTCAACGAACTCGCCAATCTGCTCGGGTCGGCTGAACCGGACAGTGGCCGACGCCTCCCGGCGCGATTTTGGCTTGCCCCAGCGATCTTCACGCGCCTGTTGGGCATCTGCATGGGCGGCGCCGATGATGTCGCCGAGCGCGACCTCGATGCCGCGGAACAGAGCCGCATCGAAGTCGTCTGCGCACAGTCTCCATTGGTACAGCGATGCAGTAGCCCGTTGTTCCAATGCCCGCAGAGCCTCGGTGTCGACAGGTACCTGGAGGTACTCGCGCACTTGGGCGATCAGGTCGCTCCAGACCTCAAGGCGCCTCATCTCCCAGGCCCGGAGCCGTTCAGTTTTCGCGTCCATTACCGCCTGCAGCCTCACTGCGGTCGCCTGCTTCCGGGCGCGCTCGCTGTCATCGAAGCGTTGCTGTTCGAAGCGCTTGTCCTCCGCGGTCCGCTGCTCCTCGAATCGCCTCGATTCCGTGGCGAGAGTCACACGCAGCACGAGTAGTGCCACCAGTAGCGAAGCCAGGGCGCCCAGGGCTGACCCCATCCACCCTTGCCAAGCGATCGCTTCTTGGAGCGCAGGCCTCGCAGGCCCGGACGGCGCACCTGCAGCTGAGGTCTTCAGCAGCCAGCCCCCGAGCGTGCCCACCACCAGCCCGACGAGAAGCCATGCCCACCAGGGCCGAGATCGCCAGTTGCTCATGCAGGCAACAGTAGGAGTAGCCCGTATTCCATGGGCTGGCGTCTCTGAGCCCTCCTTCGCTCCGGCCGGGCGTGCATCGTGACGCGGCCTCTGGACGCCTCCCGGACCGCTCGGATCCTGGCGTGGGTGGCGCGGCGGGCGATGCGTCGGCGCGACGAGCTGCACACGGCGTGGGACGAGCGGAACTTCGCGGAGACCGAGGCCCGCCGCCAGGCCGCGGCCCGCGCGGCGGCCGACGTCGCGCTCGCGAGGTCCGAGTATGACGCCGGCGCGCTGCGCGCCCGTCTGACGCGCGTCGCCGAGGTCCTCAACGACGTGTCGGCGGACGGCGCGCACGCCGACGTTGTCGTGCGGCACGTGCGCCTGACCCTCGACGGGCACGTCGACCTCCTCGGCGCCATGCACCGCCGCCGCGAGCTCGACCTCGCCAACGGCCGCCGCGCGTTGAGCACCGAGGCCGACGCGCACCGCGAGACCCGCGACCGCCTCGACGACGCCACGCAGCAGCTCACCGAGGTCGCCACCGAGACCACCCAGGCAGACCCTCACGAGCCCGCCGCGATCCTCACCCGCCGCGTCCGCCTCATCCTCGGCGCCGCTACCTACCCCATCCCCACCGTCACCGCCGCGCTCGCGGCCACCGAAGGAGCGTCGTCATGACCCCGCTCATCGACATCGGGAACGGCATGTGGATCGCACCCGAGCACGTCACCGCGCTCGAGCCCATCCGCCCCGACATCGCCCGCCCAGCCACGGGCACCCGCGTCTACCTCGTCGGCGGCCGCACCGTGAGCATCACGGGTGCGGACACCACGACCGCGCTCGCGGCCATGGTCAACGACGCGCTCGCGGGCGGTGCGTCATGACGTCGTTCGTTGCGCCTCTGGTGCCGCTGCGTCAGGCGCTCCTCGCGGTGAAGGTCCACGCGAACCCGAAGGATGACGTGCTCTTCGCGGTGCGTCTCCTGCCGGGCGGGGATGACCGGGTGCACGTCTCGGCGTCGGACCGGTACACCGCGGCGGTCGCGACGGCTCCGATCATCCCCGAGGACGGTGAGGGCGACCCGATCGACCTAGCCGTGAGTGACGTCGACAAGTTCCTCGCCGTGTTCCGCAGCTCGTCGGACAAGGACGCCCCGGAGCCCGAGGTCCGGATCCGCCTCGAGGACGACGAGGTCACGTTCTCCGACGTCGGCGGCCTGTTCGAGGGGCAGTCCCTGACGCTGCCCGCGCACTCGCGTGACTCGGTGCCCGACATCCGCCGCGTGGTCGGGACCGTGCTCGCCGCGCCGTCGTGGACGGGCCCGGACCACGGCCTCTCCCAGCGCGCGCTCGCGAAGCTGGTGACGGGCACGAAGACCTACGGCGAGGCGGCGTTCATCGACCACCGCGGCGAGCCGGGCTCGCGGCCCTCGCTCCTCGCCGTGGTCGGTGAGCACCTGATCGTCGTCCTCGCGATGACCAAGCCCACGACCGACTTCGTGGACGAGGACACCCCGGCGAAGCCGAACCCGGACGAGGTCCGCACCGCATGGCGCCAGGCGTTCCGTGAGGCGATCGAGAACTTCCAGGCCGACGGCGTCGACGTCGACGTCCGACTCATGGAGGACCTGTGACCGCCACCTCCGAGGACGTGGTCCTCGACGTCGACCTCGACAAGGCCATGCCGTGCAACCGGCAAGAGTGCGAGGACCCGGCGGTGTGGCGCCTCATCGCCGTCCACCTCACAGACGGGCGTGCCTGCGCCTCCGTCTGCTACTGCGAGCACCACACACGGCTGGTCGCCCGAGCGCTGATCAGAGAGCGCCAGCCGGGACACCACTGGACGTGCCTCGGGCACGCCCTGTGCGTGCGCACCGAGTGGAGGTCCCTATGAGCAAGTCCCGCGATCGCCGCCGGCGGTGGGAACGCCGCCAGACCACGGCGCGCGTCCACTGCGCCGAGAGCCTCCTCGGCTGGCACCTGACGGACTTTCAGCGCCAGCAGCTGGCATTCCGCGCCCCACGTCCCGACCTCATCCCACGAAGGAGCACGAGATGACCACCGAGCAGCCAGCACCCCGCGCCGGCCCCGCATCGAGGCCCTGCCCGCCAACGGCGGAGGCGCGTACCACCTCACCACCGCCGCCAACGGTGAGCCCCTGGTCCACTCCCAGACCTACCCCGACGGGATCCGCGACGCTGAGCGCGGCATCGACGCCCTCGTCACCGCCGTCTTCGACAGCGAGCAGGGCCATGCCGAGTTCGTCCGGCGCTACAACGCCGCTCGACGGTCGGAGTACGTGGGCTACTGGGAGCACGGGCCAGAGCTGGTCGAGTTCGACCCCCGCAGCCGCGCCCCCTTCCCCGTCGACCCGTCCGCGCTCGCGGACGGCGGCGTCACCGCAGGCGACGACGACGAGAGCACGCCGGCGTGAGGGTCGTCGTGCAGATGGTCACCGGCGAGCTCCACGACGTCGACTGGACGCCGGTCGAGATCCCGGGCCAGCCCGCGGCCGCGGCGGACCTCGCGCGGATCCTCGACCAGCGGCGGTTCGCGGCGTTCCGCGCGCTCGACGGCCTCGACGTCGTGCTGAACACCGCGCACGTCCTCTCGATCGACTTCACGGAGGAGGTGACACCCCATGACTGACGAACGATGCCCCGCGTGCGGCAAGCCGATCATCGACGGCCGCTGCCGCTGCAGCGACTGACCGGGACGGTAGCCAAAGCCAGGAGGAGGCGCAGTGCCCCGGATGCAGAACTACTTCTTCTTCGCCTTGAGCTCGAGCTCGATGCCGAAGCACTCCGACGAGTCGTCCGTCCACATGAAGTCGACGGACTCGTCATCCGTGATCCCGGCGTCCTCTGCCTGCTGGAGGAGGTACCGCAGGTCACCCCAGGTCATGCCGTCGAACTCCGCCTTGAGGATCTTCTCGATAGCCATGCGCCCAGCGTCGCAGAAGCCACGCCGCCTGTCCCACGCATTGCTCCCCGACGTCCGCCTACGCGCTCCGCCGGCTCGGACGCCCCCTCTGCCCCGCTCGACCCAGACGAACGCCCCGAGAGGACCACGCGTGACCTTCTTCATGTCCGACGACCAGCTGCACCAGAACCTCAAGGTGAAGCAGCTGACCGCCCGCACGGTCACCGGCGACTTGTCCGGCCTGGCCGCGATGGGTGCGTGGAATCTCGCGGGCACGATGGCTCAGGCGTCGATGAGCGATGGTCGCACGTCCCTGTTGGACCTGATCGGGATCACCTACGACAGAGAGATCGCCCTGCAGCTCGCCGGCCTTCTGGTCGACGCTGGGCTCTGGCACACGCACGGGCACGACTGCCCGCGGTGCCCGCAGGTCGCTGAGCTCCAGTGGGTGTTCCACGACTGGTTCGACATGGGCTACGACCACGGCGAGCAGACCCGCCTCAAGCGGGCGAAGTCGAAGGAGCTCAAGAGCCGCTCGATCGTGGCGGCCGTGTGGGCGCGGGACTGCGAGGACCCGCCTCACGCCACGCGTGGAAAGTGCCGCTACTGCGAGAAGATGCTCTACCGCAAGACCACGCGCGGCGAGGACCGCCCGCACCTGGACCACGTCAACCCGCACATCTACGTCGGCGCGAAGAACATCGTGCTCGCGTGCGGGCCCTGCAACCAGCGCAAGGCCGCGAAGACGCCCGAGCAGGCAGGCATGAAGCTGCTGCCGCCGCCGGCGCACTCACGGGCCGCTGTGGCTACCGCTGACGTCTCGCCGGGCTCGCCCGACGCTGGGACGACGCTGGCCCCGCCCGCCGCCGCTCAGCGCCCTGCAGAGGCCGCGGACGTGGCGCGACCACCGCGGACCGAGCGTCAGACCAGCGGTGGTATCGCCGCCCGACCACGCGACGAAGGTGTGCTCGCGCGGACGCGCGGGGGTGTGCGCGCTGGGCAGGGTGAGGAAGGGTCTTCTCCTGGGTCTAGTAGGGGTTCCCAGCAGGGCAGCGCGCAGGGCCAGTCGCAGGTCCAGCCGCGCTCCCGCCGTCGTCGTGGCCGTGGAGGGCGTGCCCGCCATGCCAGCCCCGCACCCGCTGAGCCGACCCCGCCCACGGCAGTACCCAGACCTGAGCCGCAGCAGAGACCGCTGCCCGAGCATGACGCCGGTGATGCTCCTGTGGTCCCTGGCGTCGGTCGCTTCGGGTCTCCGTACCACCGCTGGTCCGGCCCGCCCTCCGACGTCGTCGAGACCGACTGCCCCCGGCACGGCCTGCCGGACCCCTGCTGGAAGTGCGCACGAGAGGACTCGACACGATGACCGCCACCACCGAGCGGGTGTGCCCGGTCACGGGCGAGCAGCTGGACCCCGACCACTACGTGTCCGCCACGGCGGTGCGTCGACTGCAGAGGAACCTCGAGGACCTCGCTGGCCTGATGAGCGACCTCGACGACGCCGTGGGCAAGCGCCTCCGGTTCTCCGACCCGGGCGACGGCGGGAAGTCCTCGGACACGCCGCTCCCGATCGACCTGACGGCGGCGGACGCGGCCTACGCGTCGAGGCAGACACTGCTCGTGTGGGTCGACCAGGTCGCGAGCATCCGTGGCCACGCCGTGCCGTCGTCGTGGGCTGCGGTCGGTCGCTACCTCGCCGGCGCCGCGGACTGGCTCTCGCGGCACCCCGACGGCCCGCAGGCATTCGATGAGATCCTCGACGCGCTCTCGATCGCCCGCCGCACCATCGACCGCCCGGCCGAGCGGAAGTACGCCGGCGCGTGCGGTGCGCTCATCGACGACGAGGGCCTGGACGCCATCTGCGACGGCGAGCTCTACGCCCGAGCCGGGAAGGCCACCGTCGAGTGCCCTCGGTGCGGGACGGTCTACGACGTCGCGTCCCGGCGGGAGTGGATGGTCGAGCGGATCGAGGATGCGCTGCTGCCGGCGGCGGACATGTCCCGAGCGCTGTCCGGTCTCGGCGTCGGGGTCACCTCGGCGATGGTGCGGCGCTGGCGGCACCGCGGGCTCCTCGCCACGCACCAGGACGAGGGCCAGCGGCAGCCGCTCTACCGGGTCGGGGACGTCATGAGCCTCGCCCTCGGATCGGACACCATGACCATCAAGCAACCTCAGGAGGTCCAGGCATGAGCAGCAAGTCGCGACGAGGACCGCAGGCCACGGCGGTCGAGAAGATCGTGGCGATGGGCTACACCCAGGAGCGAGCCGAGCGGGCGGTGCGGGAGTACGCGGCAGCGGCCGCGGAGACGAAGAGCGGTCCGGACTGGCGCGGGTGGCTGAGGATGGTGCGCCTCGCGGGACTCGTCGAGCCGGACGGGCGACCCAGCCCTCAGAAGGCGACGAAGGCATGAGCCCGATCAGACCCGAGAACCGTGACCGCTACCCAGTGGACTGGCCGGTACTCTCGGTCCTGATCCGGTTCACCCGCGCCAAGGGGCAGTGTGAGTGCGAGGGCGAGTGTGGGCGCGGTACCCACGAAGGTCGCTGTCCGAACCGGCACGGCCAGCCCGCCTACGGCACCGGATCGACCGTCGTCCTCACCACCGCACACCTCGACCACACCCCCGAGCATTGCGACCCCGAGAACCTCGGCGCCATGTGCCAGGGCTGCCACCTGCACTACGACAAGGAGCACCACGCTGCGACCGTGGCCGCGACCCGCCACGCGGCGCGCCTCGCCTCCGGCCAGCTCATGCTTGACCTCGGAACGACACGCTTGTGATTCGAGGTCGTGAACGGTAGGTTGTGCTCTGATCGAACTTCTGCACCCAAGGCCCCGTGAGCGACACAGCTCCGGGGCCTTCGTGCTGCGCAGGGGAGGGCGGATGCCTGACGGTCTGCACATCCCGGCATGGTCGGGCCGCCGCGTCACCGAGGCGCTGCGCAGGGTGAAGGCGCTTGGCCGCAGAGCCAACGCGCCGTGTCACATCTGCGAGCAGCTGATCGACTACGACCTCGAGCACCCACACCCTGAGTCGTGCACGGTGCAGCACCTCAAGGCGAGGTCAACTCACCCGCACCTCATCTGGGACCCGAGCAACTGGGCGCCGGCTCACGCCTCTTGCAACAAGTCGGCCGGCGTTGGCGAGCCGGCGGGGCTCGGGCTCACGTCACAGGAGTGGTGACGCGCGGCGAGCTCTGAAAAATCCAGCTCGCGCGATGCCTGGCAGGGGGCTCGGGCTCACGTCACAGGAGTGGTGACGCGCGGCGAGCTCTGAAAAATCCAGCTCGCGCGATGCCTGGCAGGTGCCGTCCGTGAGCTCCCTCCCTCCCCCGGGGTCGCCCGAGCGGATCGACGCTCGGAAAGTGGCGGAATTGCAACGAAAACGGACCCGCTCGGCACTGCGAGGAGCCGCTGACCGATGAACCGCTACCTGATCGAAGGCATCCTCCGCGACGTCCGCGCCGGCAAGCGCGTAGTCATCATGGGACGCCTGGCCATCGGCTCCAACGCGTTCGAGCACCTCACCGCAGCGACTGACGACTGGGTCCGCGTCCGGCGCACCTCGGGCAGGGAGAGCGCCGAGCACCCCAGCGGTGGGAGCGTGCTCGTCAGGGCGGCTACCCCAGGGTTCCACCGCCCCCGCGCTGACGTCGTGGTGACGATCGGTTACCGCGAGCTCAACGAGCGCGAGCAGGGCCACGTCCGGGCGCTCGCCGCCACGGGCGAGCTGATCCTGGCCGACTGACCGTCATGCACGACAGACCAGCGGTCCGGGCCGAGCGTGAGCAGGGCGCCACGGTCCGGGGCATCGCGCGTGAGCGGGGCGCCTCGCGGAACGCGGTCCGTCGAGCCCTCGCCCCTGGCGCTCGTGACCGCTACTGGCGGCCGTCCCCGACCGAGGCCGCAGAGGCCGGCGTCCGCGACATGCTCGCCGACTACCCGCAGATGAGCGCCCGAGACATCGAGGCCGTCGTCGACTGGCCGCACTCCTACCGCGCGCTCGCGGCCCTCGTCGCGCGGCTCCGCCCGGAGTACCTGGGCGAGCCGGGGCTGCGCGCTCGCCCGCTCGATTCGATCCAACGGGGCATCCTCGGCGTCCAGACGATCAAGGTGGGGGTGATGGCTCGTGGCAAAGCAACGGTCGGAGCCGGCTCCCGCACTGGAGCCCCCTGAGCACCTCGACGACGCGGTTGCGCAGGTGTGGCAGGAGATCGTCGAGTCGAACGACCTCGCCGGCCGGGTGGACCGGGCCGCGCTCGAGACGTTCGCGTCCCTGGTTGCTCGCCTGCGCGAGGCCCGCCAGCGCATCAACGACGAGGGCATGGTCGTCGAGGACAAGCGCGGCCGTGTCATGCCGCATCCGGCCCTGCTCGTCGAGCGGCAGACCGCCGAGCTCATCCGTGCGTGGGGCGACCGGTTCGCCCCGCTGGTGAAGCCGGCGCGCAAACGCGGTTACATGGCCGACGCGACGGCATCGGCGATCGCCAACGCCCAGCACCTGCAGGGCGAGGCGGGTAAGAAGTTCGCCGGCGCGGTGGCGGCGGCGAAGACGCTGGCGTGGCTGATCGACGAGGCGCAGCGCGACAGCCTCGACGCGCTGATGAAGGCAGCGTCGTCGTCGGGGATCGTGCCCTCGTACCTCAAGGTGTGCGCCGAGCTGCAAATCACGCCGGCGGCGGTCCCCTCGGTGAAGGGCCGCGCGGCCTCCTCGCCGCAGCCCGCGGCGGGCAGCGCTAAGAAGGGGCGGCGCGCCCGGTTCGAGGCCCTCCAAGGCGGGGCAGGCGCCGCCACCGGCTCGTGACCGCCACGCTGCTCGAGCCGTCGATCGACGTCGGGCCGGGTACCGAGTACTACGAGGCGGTCCACGAGAACGACCCGGCTCTCTGGGACACCACCAAGGGTTGGGGGAGCGCGGAGCCGCGGATCTGCACTCCGCCGCTGCGGCCGCTCACGGCGGAGACGTCGTGGGGCTTCTCCGTCATCGAGTTTGCCCGTGATGTGCTCGATGTCGAGCTGATGCCGTGGCAGCGGGCGCTGCTCATCCGGATGCTCGAGCTGCGCGAGGACGGGACGCTCCGTTTCGCGACCGTCGTCGTGCTCGTCGCCCGGCAGAACGGCAAGAGCACGCTCTCCCAGGTGCTGGCGCTGTGGTTCATGCTCATGGCGGGTTGGCCGCTCGTGCTGGGCACGGCACAGGACCTCGACGTAGCGGAGGAGGTCTGGGAGGGCGCCGTCGAGCTGATGCTCGCCGACGGCGACGAGGACGAGGACGGAGAGGGCGGCGGCGGCCTGGCCGACCTGGTCGAGAAGGTCGTCCAGGTGAACGGCAAGAAGGCCCTCATCGTCCGCTCGAAGAAGGCGCCGAAGGGCCGGGCCCGATACAAGGTCAAGGCCGCGAACGCCAAGGCCGGCCGCGGCCTGTCGGGCAACCTGATCCTCCTCGACGAGCTCCGCACGCACCAGAACTGGGGTGCGTGGGGCGCGATCACGAAGACGACGCAGGCGCAGCTGCTGAACCTGGTGCTGGGCCTGTCCAACGCCGGCGACGACACCTCCGTCGTGCTCAAGTACCTGCGCCTGATGGCGCACAAGGCGCTTGGGGACCCGGACGGCATCCTGCCCGACGACGTCGCGCCCGTTGGCCCGACGGAGTACGACCTCGAGGAGAACGGCGACGAGGAGGACGAGCTCGAGGACTGGGAGCAGGACGAGGACACCCTCGCCCTGTTCGAGTGGTCGACCGCCCCGCACCGCAAGAAAACCGAGCGGGCCGGCTGGTCCGAGTCGAACCCGGCCCGCGGGTACCGCATCCGGGACCGCAAGCTCGCCTCGGACTGCCGGACGGACCCCGAGTGGGTGTTCCGCACCGAGGTGCTGTGCCAGTGGCCCGACGGAACGCTCGAGGGTCCGTTCCCGCCCGGCTCTTGGGAGCAGGGCCAGAACGAGCCCGAGGTGCTGCCCGACGAGTCCAAGCGCGTCCGGGAAGAGGACCGAATCGTGGGCCCGGTGGTGGCGTGCGTCGACGTCTCGCACGACCACTCGCAGGCTTACGTCGTGTTCGCCGGGCGCCGCGCTGACGGCGTCGCGCAGGTGGAGGTCGTCGCAGGCCGGCACGGGTCCGAGTGGGTCCGCGACTGGTTGATGGACGACAAGCGGCGCGACCGGATCCAGCGGGTGACCGGCCAGACGAAGGGCGCGCCGGTCTCCCCGCTGATGAAGACGCTCAAGGAGGACGACGACTTCACGATCGAGGTCGTTGACCTCGCAGGGTCGGACCTCCTGGCGCTGCACGGCCCATTCTTCGAGGCGGTCCGCGACGTGAAGGTGCGGCACAACCCCCAGCCGGTGCTGGACATCCCCGCGGGCACGGCGGTGATGAAGGCGCTCGGTGGCGTGGACGTCATCGACCGTCGGAAGTCACCGAGCGACGTAGCGCCGCTTGTCGCGGCCGAGGGCGCCTACTGGCTCCTCACGCAGCGTGAGGTGACCCCGCCCCCGCAGAAGCCCGCACCGGAGGCCGTGACGACCACGGACACCTCCGGCTCTATCACCGACGACCTGGCCGACATCGGCTTCTGACGAGAGGGGTACGGATGAGCATCCCGACGTCAGAGCAGGGCTACGCGTCGCAGGCGGCGCCCTGGTGGGCCCCGGCGGACGACGAGACGACCCCCGAGCTGCAGTGGCCACGCAACGTCGCGGTGTACGACCAGATGCGCCGCCAGGACGCGCAGGTGATGTCCGTGCTGCGGGCGGTCACGCTGCCGATCCGGCGCACGACGTGGCGCCTGGACCCTGCCGGCGCGCGGCCCGAGGTCGTGCAGCACGTCGCGGACGACCTCGGCCTGCCGATCGCAGGACAGGAGGACCGGCCCGTCGTCCGCACACGGGACCGGTTCTCCTGGCCCGACCACCTGCGGCACGCGCTGCTCATGCTCCCGTTCGGGCACTCCTACTTCGAGCAGATCTACCGCATCGACGAGGCGGGCGCCGCGCACCTGCGCAAGCTCGGGTGGCGCCCGCCCCGGACCATCTCCAAGGTCGACGTCGCGCCGGACGGTGGCCTGGCTGCGATCGAGCAGCACGCCGACGGCAAGACGCACCGCATGGAGATCGACCGGCTGGTCGCCTACGTCAACGATCGGGAGGGCGGGAACTGGCTCGGGGCGTCGCTCCTGCGGCCGGCGTACAAGTACTGGCTGCTCAAGGACCGGCTCCTGCGCGTCCAGGCACAGACGGTCGACCGGAACGGCCTCGGCGTGCCGGTCTACGAGGCCTCCGAGCTCCACGACTCCGTCACCGGCGACGAACGGACGAAGCGCGAACAGGATGAGATCGCCGCCGGTCTCAAGCTCGCCAAGGGCTTCCGGTCGGGGAACAACGCGGGCGCTTCGATCCCGCACGGCGCGAAGCTCACGATGAAGGGCGTCGAGGGCGACCTGCCCGACGCGGACAAGCCGATCCGCTACTACGACGAGCAGATCGCCCGGGCCGTGCTCGCGCACTTCCTCAACCTGGGCACGGAGACGGGTTCCTGGGCGCTGGGGAGCACGTTCGCGGACTTCTTCACCCTCTCGCTGCAGACGGTCGCCCTCGACGTCGCTGACGTGACCACGCAGCACGTCGTGGAGGACCTCGTCGACCTCAACTGGGGTTCGTCGGAGCCGGCGCCGCGCGTGGTGTTCGACGAGATCGGCTCTCGCCACCCAGCGACAGCGCAGGCCATCAAGGCGCTCGTCGACTGTGGGGCCATTACCCCCGACGCGAAGCTCGAGCAGCACGTGCGCACCACCTACGGCCTGCCTGCGGCCGACACGGCGACTGCGCGGCCCGCTCGGGCCGCATCCGCGCCGGATGAGCCCGAGCAGGACCCCGCTCCGGCCGCACCGAGCGCCGACACCGGCGCCTGGCCGCCGTACCCAGCCGCCAAGGAGGCGCCATGACCGACACCCGCTACCGCTTCCGGGGGAGCGTGCGCCCTCAGCCGGGCACGCGCGCGTCCGCGCTCAAGGCCGACGTCGCCGACGGCGTGGCCACCATGCGCCTGTACGACCCGATCGACTCGTGGGGCGGCGACTGGGGCGTCTCGGCGAAGGAGTTCGCCGACGCGCTCGGGACCCTGCCGGCGAACACCACGGAGATCCGCCTGCACATCAACTCCCCAGGCGGGATGGTCTACGAGGCGATCGCGATCCTCAACCAGCTGCGCGCGCACAAGGCGCGCGTCGTGGCGGTCGTCGACGGGCTGGCAGCGTCGGCTGCGTCGTTCATCGCGGCAGGTGCGGACGAGGTCGTCATGGGCCGCAACACCGAGATGATGGTCCACGACGCCTGGAATTTCGCCATCGGCAACGCCGCGGACATGCGCAAGGCCGCCGACGACCTCGACCAGATCTCGAACAACATCGCCTCGATCTACGCCGCGAAGGCCGGCAACGACACGGCGGCGTGGCGCGACGTCATGCTCGCCGAGACGTGGTTCTCCGCCGACGAGGCCGTCGCCGCGGGCCTGGCCGACTCCGTCGACACCGGCGAGGCCGCCGACGAGCAGGCCGCGGCGCGCTTCGACCTGTCGATCTTCGCGCACGCAGGCCGCGACCAGGCGCCGCCGCCGCCCGCCCCGCTGCTTGACCGCGGTGGCCCGCTGGCACCCGCCGCTCGAGCGGTCAACGACGGCCCGCCCGAGCGGGTCGTCCCCCAGAACCCTCCGGCCGAGCCGGTGGACAGCAGCACGACCCCCAACCAGGAAGGAGCCGACGCCATGTCGGACACTCTCATCAAGGGGCTCCGTGAGCGGCTCGGCGTCCCGGCCGACCAGGAGCTCACCGAGGCCCAGGCGCTCGCGGCCGTCGACGAGGCGCTCGCCGAGCGCGCCGGCGACGGGCCGGCGAAGGCCACGTTTACCCCGCCCCCCGGGACCGTCGTCCTCGACTCCGCGCAGTACGAGGAGCTCAAGGCCAACGGCGAGGCCGGCGTCCAGGCGCGCGCGGAGCAGCTCAAGGCGAGCCGCGAGGCGATCGTCGACGCCGCGGTCGCCGACGGGCGCATCCCGCCCGCCCGCAAGGACCACTGGCTCGCCCAGCTCGCCGCCGACGAGGAGGGCATCGCGCCCGTCCTCGCCTCCCTACCGAAGGGCACCATCCCGCTGGTCGCCAAGGGCGTCACCGGCGGCGTCGACGAGTCCTCGGACGAGGACTCGTTCTACAGCAGGGCCTGGGGCGCGCCCCAGGCCACGAACAGCGAGGAGAGCTGACATGGCGGACTACACGCCCCTGTTCAAGCCCGGCGACGCGGTGACCCACACCGCCTCGGCCGACGTGACCGGCGGCCGCGTCGTCGAGATCACCGGGAACCGCCAGGTCGCCGCCGCTGGCGCCGACTCGGCCAAGGTCGTTGGCGTCGCCGGCTTCGACGCGCAGAGCGGCGAGTCGGTCACCGTCTTCTCCGGCGGCGTCCAGCGGCCCATCGCCGCCGGTGCCATCACCGCGGGCGCGCGCGTCGCCACCGGCGCCGGCGGCACGGTCTCCGCGACCGGCACCAACAAGATCGGCACCGCGCTCGCGGCTGCCGCCGACGGCGCCGCCGTCCCGATCCAGTTCGACCGCTGAGGAGGCGGCTGCCATGCCCTACACCTACCCCGCACCCCCGCCCACGGTCGGGTCGGACCTCACCACGGTGGAGGTCCACCACCTCCTGAGGACGCCGACGCTCATCCGCCGGCGCCTCACCGACATCCTCCGTAACCGCTTCATCGCGGACTACCTGCTCGCCGGCCGCTTCCGCGCCGTCGGCGGCGCCATCCTCTACGAGACGGGCGAGACGATCTACCCGGCCGACGCGCCGGAGGCGATCGCCCCGGGCGGGGAGTACCCCCGCACGGTCCTCACCAGCGGCGAGCTCGCGGCCGCCAAGACGGTGAAGTGGGGCCAGGACACGCCCGTCACCGATGAGGCGATCGCCCGGCTGCTCCTGCAGCCCGTCAACCGCGGCCTGCGCAAGGTCGCGAACGGCATGATCCGGCACGTCGACGGCGTCGCCCTCGGCGTCATCGGCTCCAAGGTCACCCAGACCTACGCGGCGGCCGCGTGGGCGGACGCGGGCGCGATCATCGACGGCGTCCTCGGCGCGAAGGCGAAGGCCGAGGAGGACAACGAGGACGACGAGTTCGACTACAACACGGTCGTCCTCAAGCCGACCCAGTTCGCGAAGGTCGCAGGCCGGCTCATCAAGAGCGACCTCGTGCCGCGGGAGTCCCAGAACGCCGTCCTCACGGGCGTCATCCCGGACTACCTCGGCATCACCTGGACCACCTCCGGCCGGGTGCCCTTCACCGACCCGCTGCTCGTCGACCGCGACGAGCTCGGCGGCATGGCCGACGAGAACCTCGGGTCCCCGGGCTACGCCTCCCTGGACGGCGTCGAGGTCAAGTCCATCCGCGAGGAGAAGACGGACGAGTACCTGCTGCGCGGACGCCGCGTCACGGTGCCCGTCGTCCTCGAGCCCCGCGCGGGCATCCGCATCACCGGGACGGGGGTCTGACCATGGCGAAGACCTACGAGTACGTCGTGACGGCAGCCTGCGTGGTCGTGCCCGTCAACGGCGCGGAGCGCTACCTCTACAAGGGCGTGGTCCTGCCCGACGGCGTCACCGCCAAGGACCGCGACCGCCTCGTCGACGTCGGCCTCGTCACCAAGAGGGAGTCGGCGCCCACGGGTGAGGGCGACACGGGGGGCGGGGACCAGCTCTACGACCCGGGCGTCCACAACGCCGACAAGGTGATCGCGCACTTCGCGACGGTGACCGACCCCGACGAGCGGGACCGGATCATCGCGGCGGAGCGCGCCGGCAAGAACCGCTCCACGCTCGTGGCCGACCTCGAGAAGGCGCTCACGGGCGCCGGTTCCGGGTCCTGACGGAGGGAGGGGGCGCGCATGGCTGATCTGGCCACGACCACGGAGTTCGCGACCGCATGGCGCCCCCTCCGACCGTCCGAGATCCCGCGGGCGGCCTACTGGATCGGCGTCGCATCACGGAAGGTCCGCCGCCGCTGGCGCGACGTCGAGGACCGCATCGCCGCCGGCGACCTCGCCAGGGACGACGTCCGCGACGTCGTCCTCGCGCTCGTCAACCAGGTCCTCGGGCCTGCACCGGTGCCAGGCGCGAAGTCGTGGCAGGAGCAGCGGTCCTCCGGTGAAGAGTCCCGGTCCTACTCCGTCACGATGTCGCCGGGCAAGGACCCCCACCAGCTCATGGTGTTCGAGGAGTGGATGCTCGAGATCTTCGACGGCTCCAGCACGGGAGCAACCCCGACGGGTTGCTTCCCACCCGCCGCGCGCTGGCCCGAGGGGTCGTGATGTGGGACCTCTGGCAGGACGACCTGCACCCAGAGACCCTCACCGCGCTCGCGGTCGGCGGTGACGTCGTCCTCGAGGGCTACAACGTTCAGACGGTCACGGTGGGCCGGGGCGCCACGCAGGTCGGGGCCGAGGGCGCGGGCGCGGTGCGTGCGCATGCCTCGGGCCCGCTCACGGACGCGGTGCACGACGGTCAGACGGTCATCCACCGTGGCCACGTGTACGAGGTCGACGGACCGCCCCGGCACTACACGGGCGGGCCGCTGGACCACACCGAGATCGCGCTCGTCGAGCGCTTCCCCGCGCAGTGGCTCACGAACGTCGTCGTCCTCCGCTCGGAGCGAGACCCGCGCGGGCACCCGATGCCCGACCAGCGCATCCCCGTGACGGACTGCCTGGTGCGGTGGCTCTCGTCCACCGAGGAGGTCGACCGCTCGAACGTTGCCTCCGGCACCGCGGTGCTGTACCGGCGGCGCCGGGACGGCTTCGAGTTCCTCTCCACGGACCGCATCGAGGTCCCGCAGACGGCGCTCGCACCTGGTGTGTGGCACGTCGACGGCGACCCGAAGCGCTGGCCGAACACGGTCCAGCTCGACCTCACGAAGGGGGAGTGATGGCAGGCATCGAGTTCACCCCGAACGACGCCGGCATGAGGGCACTCGCGAATTCGGTCGGCGTCGGGCAGGCCATGGTCGCGGCCGCGCAGCGCGTCGCCCCCTCGGTTCCTGGCGCGAGGGTGCGACGAGCGAAGGTCAACGTCCTGGGGCGGTGGGGCGGTCAGCGCGCCGGCGCGGTCATGGAGTCCACGGAGGCGGCGGTGCGTGACCTCGCTCGCGCCGCTGACCGGATCGAGCGGGGCGGCATCTGATGGCGTTCCCCGACGCCCGGGAGGCTGTGGCCCAGCTCCTCACCGGGATGGCCACCCGCCACGGCGAGCTGGCCGTCTACGACGTGCGACCGACGGACTTCGAGGAGCACCTGCCCGTCGCGATCGTCTACCGCGTCGGCGGCACGCAGGCCCAGACCGAACGCGTCGACCGCATCACCGTCGAGGTCTACGCCCCCGCCACCTCTCCCGGCAACCAGACGGCGCAGGTCGCGGACGACGTCAGCACGGCGCTCGCGGACCGGTACCACGTCGTCGCCGGCGTGGGCGTCATCGACTGGGTCGACGTCGAGTCGGTCCCCGTCGACGTCCCGTTCCCCAGCGACGTCGTCGGCCAGTACGTGGCGACGTACCGCCTCACGACCCGACCCGAGTAGCACCCCCATCGGCCCCCGCGGGGGCACCCACAACCGCCCTGGAAGGGGATCGTCATGCCCACTGCTGAGGAGCTGCGCATCGCAGCCGAGAACACCTCGCTCATCCGCAAGGCCCTCGTGGTCATCGGTTACCTCGCGCCGATGTCGGCCGCGCCGGTCACCAAGCTCTACGAGTCCGCCACGGGGTTCATCCAGGTCCCCGAGGACTACGTCCCCGTGGGTCTCGTCTCCCGCGGCAACCCGTACAGCTTCCCCACGGACGCCACGACCGAGGACGTCACGTCGCTGAACCACGGCGGCCCGACGCGTCAGGACATCGTCTCCGCGACCCGCACCATCAACTACACGGCGCAGGAGACGAAGCGCTCGAACCTCGAGGTCGCCTACGGCCTCGAGCTCGGCTCGATCGTCCAGGACGAGGACGGCGAGGCCGGCTTCGCGCACCCCGAGGTGCCCCTCGCCGTCGAGCGGCGCCTCCTCATCGTCGGATGGGACCCCAAGGCCGGCGGCTGGGCCATGGGCCGCTTCTACCCGAAGGTCCAGCCCAACGCCTACCCGGAGATCACCTGGGGCGGCGACTCCGCGATCGAGTACGAGACGACCCTGCAGTCGTTCGTCGACGACACCCTCGGGTACTCGCTCTGGGACATCCCCGTCGCTGGCCCGGGCGCGCTGGCTGCACGCGAGGCCCTCGGCTTCGCGGCGCCGACCCCCTGATCCCTGGTGGTGGCGCGCTCGCCGGGTGTCGCGCCACCACCAGGCTCCAACACGGCATCACCCGGCTTCCCTCATCGCTACAGGAAGCGAGCAGACCCATGACCAGATTCGTGAAGGACGGGGCCCAGCCCATCGAGTCCTCCGCCCCGCGTGACCGCGTCAACCTCCTCGCCCAGGGGTACCGCGTCGAGGAGCTGAACCCCTCCCAGCACAACGTCGAGGAGGTCGTCGCGCACCTCGAGGCCGCAGACCCGGCCGAGCGCGCGCGCGTGCTGGCCGCCGAGCGCAGCGGCAAGGCGCGCAGGACGGTCCTCGACGCGCCCACCGAGCCTGCCGGCGGCACCCCCACCGAGTAGTACCCCACCCACGAGACACCCGGAAAGCAGGCGCATCACCATGACAGAGCAGACACCCCCCATCGCCGCCGCCGTCGCCGCCACGGAGGCCCCGCCGACGTCGGCGGCCGACGACCTCAACCAGGAGCCGGTCGAGGTCGGCAAGCGGCTCCTCCTGCGGTTCAAGGGCCAGGAGTTCACCTTGCCCGACGTCGCGCACGACCGCCCCTGGCGCGAGGTCACGAAGATCCTCGCCAACCTCGGCGGGGAGCGCGGCGCGCTCCCCTTGGAGAAGTCCTTCGACGAGCTCTTCGGCGCCCAGATGACCAAGACCGTGGACTGGAACTTCGCCGACTTCTCCGAGTTCGCCAGCCAGGTCGCCACCCGCATCGGCGCGTCGGTCGGGTCCGCGGGGGAATAACGCGGCTCGCGACGCTCATCGAGCGCTATCGCGAGCCGATCCGCGCTGACCTCCAGCACGAGTACGGGGTCGATCTCGCTGCCTGGTGGCAAGCCAGGCGGTGGATCGCCCTCCTCGAGCTCATCGACCAGCTGCCGGCCACGTCCCGGCTCCACGCCGCGCTCGCGGACGATCCGAAGGTCGCCGAGGAGCGGCTGGCTGCTGAGCGGGAGGCGACGCACGGTGAGGGCGAGGCGTGGTCGCCGCCGCTGACGGACTGGGACACGAGCACCTTGCTCCTGGCGGAGATCCGCGACCGCCTCGGTGAGGCGATCCGGGGCATCGCCGCGATCGGCAAGGCGAAGACGTCCCGCGATCGCCCGTTCCCGCGGCCTCGCACCGAGCTCGACCGGGCGCGGGACCGCGCGGAGCAACGCGCCTACCTCGAGGGGTTGGCGGTCTTCTCCCCGCACGCGCTGACGAACAACTGAATCCCGGAAGGCGGTGGTCCGCTTGGCTCTGCCCATCGTCGGTGGCGCGGCCGTCGAGGTCCGCCCGGTCTTCCCGGGGTTCAACCAGTCCATGACGAAGGGCCTGACCCAGGCGATGTCTGGGGCGGGCGGCCAGGCGGGGTCGAGCTTCGCAGGCGCCGCCGAGCGTTCCATGGGCTCGCGCCTCGGCGGAGCGTTCAAGTCGGTCGCGAAGGTCGGCGTGGCCACGATCGCGGGTATCGGCACGGCGGTCGCTGGCATCGCGATCAAGGGCGGCATCGACCGGGCGCTGAACATCGAGGACGCGCAGGCCAAGCTGCGCGGCCTCGGCCACGACGCGGCCTCGGTCACGACGATCATGGAGTCCGCTCTCGGTGCCGTGCGCGGCACGGCCTACGGGCTGGACTCGGCGGCGACGGCGGCTGCGGGCGCCGTCGCCGCCGGCATCAAGCCGGGCCAGGAGCTCACGAAGTACCTCTCGCTCACGGCGGACGCTGCGACCATCGCGGGCACGTCGATGGACGAGATGGGTTCGATCATGAACCGCGTCCAGACGAGCGGGAGCGCCTTCACCGAGGACCTCAACATGCTCGCCGATCGGGGTATCCCGATCTTCCAGTGGCTGGCCGACGAGTACGGCGTCACGGCGACCGAGCTCCGCAAGATGGTCTCCGACGGCAAGGTCGACGCCGAGACGTACCGCAAGGTCATCGAGGAGAACATCGGCGGGGCGGCCCTGGCCTCGGGCGACACCACGCGAGGCGCCTTCAAGAACATGGGCGCCGCGCTCTCCCGGGCCGGGGTCACCGCGTCGTCGGTCTTCATGCCTCACATGAAGTCCGCGTTCGGTGAGGCGACCGTCCTCATCGATGGGATCAACGAGCGGCTCGGCCCGGTCATGGAGGACTTCACGGAGTGGTTCGGCCCCCGGGCGGCGGCCGCCCTGGACGGCTTCGGACAGCGGTCTCTCGACACGATCGACCGGGTCGGGCCCAAGATCGTCGGCTTCTTCACGAACGCGAGGGCCGGCGCCCAGGGGCTGTACGACCTCGTCGCGAACGGGAACTACTCGAGTGCGCTGCGGGACGCGTTCGGCTGGGAAGAGGACTCCCCGGTCGTCGACCGGATCCTCGACATCCGCGACGCCGCCCAGGGTCTCTACGACCTCGTCGCGAACGGCAACTACTCCGGTGCGCTGCGGAGGGCGTTCGGCTGGGAAGAGGACGACCCGATGGTCGACCGGATCCTCGACATCCGGGACGCCGTCGGCCAGTTCTTCGACGACCTCCGCAGCGGGGACACCGAGAGCCTCGGCGGCTCGTTCCGCTCGATCGGTGAGTCGATCGGCGTGCTGGCCCCGGTGATCGTTGACGCGAAGCAGGCGCTGCCGGGCTTCACCGACGCAGTCAGGGTCGGCGCGTCCGTCCTCGGGTGGATGGCCGACCACGTCGACCTCGTCGCCAAGGCGATCCCGTTCGTCCTCGTCGGGTTCGCCGCGTGGAAGACCATGCAGCTGGCGAACAACCTCGTCGGCCGGCAGTCGGTCGTCGGGCTGGGCTTCGAGGTCTCGTCCCGCTTCGCTCTCGCGGCAGCCATCCGCGCGCAGACCGCGGCGACCGTCTCGTCAACCGCGGCGACGGGGACGAGCACGGCCGCACAGGCCGGGTCGAACGCCGCGGTGAACGCGGGCTTCTTCGCCCGCACCCGGGCGACGATCGCCCTGGGCGCTCACCGCGTCGCGACGGTGGCCTCCACGGCGGCATCGAAAGCGATGGCTGCAGGCCAGTGGCTCGTGAACGCGGCGATGACCGCGAACCCGATCGGTCTCGTCGTTGCGGCGCTCGGACTACTGGTCGCGGCGTTCGTCACGGCCTACAAGAAGTCGGAGACCTTCCGGAACATCGTTGACGGCGCGCTCCAGGGCGTGAAGACCGCCGCGAGCACTGTCTGGAACTGGCTCCGCGACAACGTCTTCGCGAAGTTCGGCACCGCGCTGGCCGCCATCGGCACGGGCGCGGTGGACGCGAAGAACACCTTCATGCGCGGGTTCAACGACATGCGCAACGCCGCCCGGTCGCCGATCAACTGGGTCATCCGCGAGGTCTACACCGGCGGCATCAAGGGCGTCTTCGACCGGGTGGCCGGGGCGCTCGGCATCAGCACGCGACTGCCGGTCGTCAACGAGATCCCCGCCTTCGCGCGGGGTGGCCACGCCCGACCGGGCTGGGCGCTCGTGGGCGAGGAAGGCCCCGAGCTCGTCAACTTCGACCGTCCAGGCCGGGTCTACACGGCGGCCCAGACCAAGGCCATGCAGCAGGGGTGGTCCGAGCAGAACCCGCCGCACGGCGCGTCCGTCTGGGACAACCTCGGCAACGCGTGGTCGGCCACCTGGCGGGGCGCGGCGGATTGGGTGCGGGGCGGGCTGGCGGACGCCGCCGGCGCGGTCCTCACCCCGCTGCGGTCGCTCGTCACGTCCTCCCTCGGGGGCCGCGGCGCGATGGGAGACATCGCCAGCGGCACGGCGACGTCGGCGATCGACAAGCTCGTGTCGTGGATCCGCGGGAAGGACGAGGAAGCGCAGACCGACCCACAGGGCCGGTCGCTGCGCGGGGCACGCCCTCACGTCAACGCTGGCGCGTTCCGCATCGCGGACGCGGTCGGCGGGATCCGCACGATGCAGGCGTTCAACCAGTCCATGGCCGGTGGCCACCCGAAGGGCTTGGCGGTCGACTTCATCGACGCGATCGGGAAGCTGAACCGCGTCTCGGGCTACATCGTGGACCAGGGCTCCCGCCTGGGCACGGACTACATGGCGTGGCAGGGCCAGCTCTGGTCCCCGGGCCGCGGGTGGCGCCCTCAGGGGCGTGGCTTCGGAAACGACCCGTACCACCGCTGGCACCTCCACTGGGAGGCGCTGGCCGGCGCCAAGACCGCCGGGGGCCGGGCGGCGGCGCAGGTCTACGACCGGGGTGGGGACCTCCTCCCCGGCGGGATCGGCGTCAACCTCTCACGCAAGCCCGAGTCCGTGCTGACCAACCAGGTCACCCGGGACATCCACCGTCTCGCAGCCGGCCGCGCTCGCGGCGGGAGCGAGTACGTGCAGCTGGTCGACGAGCGGGGTGACGTCATGGCGCGACTGCGGAAGGTCTCGCGGGATGAGGTGACTGCCGCTCTGCCGAGCCGGCTGGACGTTCGAGCACGGAGGGGGGCGGGCGGGTAGTGCCGATCAAGTGGGGCGGTTACAAGTCCACACCGACCCAGTCCGCGCGGCTCGGCATCGAGTGGACGGTCTCGGGGAACCCTGCGTCGGGCTCGGTCACGGTGACCGTCCAGTACCACCTCGAGCACACGCAGTCCGTGAACCAGACCCAGACGATCAACCGCACGGGCACGTGGACCGGGGCAGTGCCCATCGCGGCGCGTCAGGGCAGGGTATCGACTGCCACGTACACGATGACGGTGCCCACGCTCTACGGGTCGGCGGGAGAGCGGCACTTCGGTGCCTACCTGTCGGGCGGGTACCACGGGCTCGTGCCGTCGGTGGACGTGAACGTGCCGATCCCGGCGCGGCCGTACCTGACGCCGAATGCTCCGCCGGCGCTGTCCTCGCCGAGGTCGTCGGACACGCAGATCAACGTCTCTTGGACGACGTCCTACACGGGCGCCGACGGTGCGCGCCCGTGGGTGGGGGTCTACCTCGAGCGGTGGGACAACGTCCGCAACGCGCACGTGCTCGTTGCGACGCTGCCGTGGTCGACGACGTCGTACAGCGACCGGTCGACGATCGGCAACCGCCGGTACGTCTACCGCATCCGCGCGTACAACGCCGCGGGGACGTCGGCCTACACCTACGGGCCGATGGTGGTCACCACACCGGCGGCGCCGGGCACGCCGGTGGCGACGAAGGACACGACGGACATCGTTCTGCAGTGGTCCCGGAACGCCTACGACGAGGCCGCCTACCAGGTGCACCACGCGACGAACGGGGTCTGGGACGCGGCCCCGCTGGCCACGACGGCGGCGAACGCGTGGACGTGGACGCACGTCGACCCGGATCCGGCGGTCACGCACACCTACCGGCTCCGCGCCGCCCACGCGGGTCTCGTCTCGCCGTACTCGGCGGCGTCGAACGTCATTCAGCTCCTGGCGGCGCCGCACGCCCCGACGGGGCTGGCGCCGACGGGAACGACAGACGCTGCAACCTCGGTCCGCGTGGAGTGGGCGCACCAGAGCGTGGACGGCACCCGTCAGACGGCGCGCGAGATCCGGCACCGGATCAAGGGCACGACGGCGTGGACGACGACCGGCAAGCTCGTGTCGTCGTTGGAGCAGCGCACGATGCCCTCCGCGTCGTTCAACAACGGCACCGAGTACGAGTGGCAGGTCCGCACCTGGGGGCAGCACGCAGACCCCTCGCCGTGGTCGACGACGGCGTCGTTCCGTGCGTCGGCTGCACCTACGGTGGCGGTCAACCTGCCGGCGACGGTGGAGACGTCGTCGCTGACGGTGCCGTGGGGGTACTACCACTCGGAGGGCACGGCTCAGTCGCAGTGGCGGGCTGGTCTGTATGACGCGGCCGGCGCGGTCCTGGAGATGCGTACCGGCTACGGCCAGGGCACCGCCGTGACGTTCGCTCACGTGCTCGCCGATGCCACCACCTACGAGGTGGGGGTGGAGGTCCGCAACGGCTACGGCCAGTGGTCGACCGAGGACCGCGTGGGCTTCACCGTGTCCTACCCGCCGCCTCCGGTTCCGTCCGTCGTCGCGACGTGGGACTCCGGCGCCGGCGTCGTCATCGTGACGGTTACGAACCCTGCCTATGGCGAGGGGGAGGTCGACACCCACCACAACCAGGTCTACCGGGCCATCAACGAGGGCGCGTGGGTGCTCATCGCCGACGACGTCCCCCCTGGGGGCACGGTGACCGACTTCCTGCCGATCATCGGCGGCGTCAACTACTACCGAGTCGTCGCCGTCTCCGAGCTCCCCTCCACAGCGGAGGCCGCGCTCGCGACAGTCGCGCCCGGCGCGCGCGAGAAGTGGGTCTGGATCAACGGCGGTCCTGGGTTCGCTCAGGTCGCCCGCGTTCACGCCAATGCCAAGCTCTCGGCGAAGGCGGGACGCGAGAAGGTCCTCCACCACTTCGCCGGCCGGCCCGACCCCGTCGAGTTCACCGGGGAGGCCCGCTCGCGCACCGGCGGCCTGTCCGTGCGCGTCGCACCGAACCCCGACGGCGGAGCCACCGCCGAGGACATCGAGGCGCTCGCGGACCTGCCCGCACCGCTGTGCCTGCGTGACCCGCTCGGGCACCGCTGGTTCGTCTCCCTCGGGGACGTCGACACGAGTTATGAGGGGATCGTGGCCGAGCTGAGTGTCCCGTTCACGGTGGTGGACCACCGTGAGTAGCGCGCCCGTCGTCCTGGTCGAGCCGGCCGCGCCGATGCACGTGAGCGCCGTCGACCCGCTGCTGTGGCACCGGGAGGCGCGTTGGCGCATCGACCTGCTCAACCGGGCTGACGAGCCGATCGGCACGCTCGGCGGGATGCTCACGGCGGAGGACGTGGAAGGCGGCAAGCACGGCGTGGGTGGCGGGTCGTTCGAGTACTCCATCCATAACGTGATCCGCTCGACCGGCTCGCTGACCTACATCGGCGAGCCGGTCACGGCAGGCGGCGAACCGATCGACTGGCACCAGGTCCGGATCCAGCCCTGGTACATCCTCAGCACCCCCACCGGAGAGCGCGAGGAGCCGATGGGGGTGTTCATCCCCGCGGCGCCCAAGACGGCCCACACCGCGGCTGCGCGCACGCAGGACATCGAGCTCTACGACAAGCTCCTCACGCTCGACCGGGCCAAGGTGAAGGCCACGCACACCTACCCCGCCGGCACCGTCGTCACGACCGCCGTGGCCGAGCTCATCGCCTCGGTCGGCGAGACGCGCGTCGCCGTCACCGAGTCCACCGAGACGCTCAGCGTCCCGATGGTCTGGGGAGCGGGCACGACGAAGCTCAAGATCATCAACGAGCTCCTCGAGGCCGCGAACTACCTCAGCGTCTGGGTCGACGGGTACGGCGTCTTCCGTGCCGACCCCTACGTGCGGCCCAGCGACCGGGGCACGCAGTGGGCGTTCGTCGACGGCGCCGAGTCGATCTACCTGCCCGACTTCACCCACGACAGCGACGGCTTCGACGTCCCGAACGAGGTCGTCCTCGTCGCCACCAGCGACGGCGAGACCGAAGCGCTCGTCGGGTACGCCGTCAACGAGGACCCCGAGTCGCGGTGGTCGGTCCCCAACCAGGGCCCGAACACCGTCACCGAGACCGGCGTCGAGGCGACCTCGCAAGCGGTCCTGGACAACCTCGCTGCCCGGCGCCTCGTCGACCTCACCCAGGTCGCGAGCACCTTCGAGATCCGGCACGCCTGGGTGCCGTCCGAGCTCAACGACGCTGTCCTCTTTCGCCGCGCCCAGGCCGGCATCACCGGCGCCCGCTGCGTGGTGCAGAAGCGCTCGTTCGACATGGCCACTGGCGCGCTCGTCACGGCGACACTGAGGGAGGTGACCACGTGATGGACGGCGCGCTCGCGGACCTCCTCGCAGGCCCGGCACCGGCCCCGTCGCCGTACCGCTTCGGCACGATCACCGGGGTCTCACCGACACGGGTACGGGTGGACGGCGACCCAGGCCCGATGGGCTCGACCCCGATCACCATGGTCCACGTCGTCCCAGGCGACCGCGTCCTGCTGCTGTTCTCGGGTCGGCAGATGCTCGTCCTGGCCGTCGTCGGCGGCGGTCAGGCGCGCGAGGCGACAGCGACGCATGAGGGCAGCGTCTGGACGGGCCGCTTCCGGGTAGTCCGGGTCGGACGGGGCCAGGGCCTGCTGAGCGCCTGGTTCAGGCGCACGGCCACCGACGCGACCGCCTCAACCGCAGCGACGCCCTTCTCGACCGGACTCACGCCGAACCTCGTGCTGCCGGCCTGGGCGCACATCACCGGTACCGGCGTCGGCGACATCACTCTGCCGATCCCAGCGGGCGTCTCGGGCAGCGGCGTGAACCAGACCATCCACGTCTTCATCGACGGGGAGACGTCGGTCCTGTCGTACCGGGCGCAGGCGGCGTTCACGTGGACGCCGAGCGTCTTCGCCGCGCTGACCGTGCCCGTGGACATCGCCGACGACTGACCGAACCGACCGGAGGGGGGCCCGGGTGGCAGGCATCGACCTGACGACCATGAGCGAGGACGAGCTGCGGAGCCTGATCCGCGACGCGCAGTCCGAGCTAGACCGCAAGAGGACCCTCAAGCGTGCACCGCTCGAGCTCGCACACCTCGCCACGTCCTACCTCCGCGCTCGCGGACTTAAGCCGGGCGACCCGTGGCAGGCGCAGCCGGTGGGCGCGATCGACGCGTTCTACCCGGCGGGCTGGACGGTCCAGCATGAGGGCGCGCTGTGGATGGCTCTGCCACCGGGGACGATCACCGAGCCCGGTGGGCCCGGCTGGCAGCTCGTCGAGGGCGTGCCTCAGATCCCGGAGCCCTACGTCGGGGCCGCGAGCTACAGCACGGGCGAGCGGGTCGTCTTCGAGGGGCAGGTGTGGCGATCGCTCGTCGACGACAACACGACCTCGCCGGCGGAGAACCCGCCGGGCTGGGACGTGGTGACCGCGTGAGCGCCGGGCGGGGGGCAGCCTGATGGTGGAGTTCATGGGCGTGCCCCTCAGCATCCCGGGCCTGTCCGGCTGGGGCGCATTCGTCCTGCTCGCGTGGGTGATCATCCGCGCGTTCCTCAAGGGCGACGTCCGCACCGACCGTGAGTTTCAGGAGCTGCGCGCAGACCGTGATGCGCGCCTCAAGGAGGCGGCGGAGTGGCAGACCGCGCACGCGAAGGAGATCGCCGCGCACGAGGAGACGCGCAGGCAGGTCACCGCACTACTACCCGTGGGCCAGATCACCGCGAAGGTCATGCGGTCGCTGCCCGTCGACGTCAATCAGGAGGGTCAGCCATGACGGGTTGGCTGTCGAGGCGCCGGAAGGACGATGCCACCGTGCCGCCGCCGCAGCTGGACGAGGCGCGGAGCGCGGTCGAGGCCGCCGAGGCTTCGCTCGAGTCGGCGCGCCGCCGCTGGGTGCCGGTGAACCTCGTCGCGTGGGACGTCGATGCGGTCCTTGTCGAGAACCACTTCGAGCAGCGGCTACGTAACGCGTATGGGGGGAACTGAGATGTCGCACCTGACGAACGTGGGCCTGCTCGCGCTGGCGGTGATCTGGTGGGGAGCGGTGGTCCGGTACTGGTGGCGGCTCTTCGTGCCGTGGCGGGTCCGGCTCTCGCGTCGCCCCTACGTCTACCGCACCCGCGTGAAGGTGAAGCGCTCGATCCACGCGTGGCACCTGATCCTCATGGGCGTCGCGGTCGCGGCGCTGGGCACGGAGGAGCTCGTGATGCAGCGCCTCCTCGGCGGGTGGGATGGGCACGACGAGTTCATCAGCGCGGTCGTGCTCGTCGTGATTCTGCTGGGCGCTGACCGGTGGCGGCTCCTCGGGAGGTCCGTGCCCGAGGAGATCGCGGAGGACGAGGCGTGAGGGCAGGGGACATCGCGTTCGCCGCCGGATCGCACCTCGCCGGTTGGCTGATCCGCACGGGTGACCATTCCCGCTACAACCACACTCGCTTCGTCGTGGACGCCGCCGGCAACTGTGTGGAGGCGGCTGGTGGGGGCGTCCGGTGGGGGAAGGTCCAGCCCGGCGACGTGATCGCGTCCCCGCCGCTGACAGACGTCCAACGTGCTGCCGTCCCTGCCGTGGCCGCGTCGCAGGTCGGCATCCCCTACGGCTACCTCGACGTCATCACCCTGGGTCTCGCGCAGGTCGGCCTAGCGAAGGGCTGGGTCGCCACGCGGATCGAGAACCCGACGACGCTGTTCTGTTCGCAGCAGTGCGACGAGGCGCTGTGGATGCTCGGCTTCCACGCCTTCACGGACGGACGCCTGCCGCACAACGTCACTCCGGGCGACCTGTTCGACAACGCGGTTCGCACGGGCTGGGAGTTCGAGGTCGTCCCGATGTCCTGACCCGCTCGCCCGGCACACCCCGTCATCCCGGCGGGGTGTTCGTCATGCCCCGAGGAAGGAACCACCGATGAGTGAGAGCACGCCCGAACCCACCGACGCCGACGCCCCCGGTGTCGGAATCGACTGGGACCGCGAACGCGACGGGCGCATGGCCGACTACGCCGCACCCGACGACGCCGTCCCCACCGTCCGCGTCCAGCGCACAGGAAGGACGTGACCTGATGTCCACCTACTACCACCCCGGCATCCTCGACCACCTCCTCGACTGGGGACTCGACGTCGAGGTCGTCGCCGGCTGGGAGACGCGCGGCGTGCGGAATCTCGCCACCGGCGCACGGATGCCGTTCAACCCGCGCGGCGCCCTGTCCCACTGGACCGCTGGCCCCAAGACCGGTGAGCGCCCCTCCCTGCGCATCTGCCTCAACGGGCGGCCCGGCATCCCGGGCCCGCTCTGCAACGTGTTCCTCGGCCGCTCGAGCGTGGTGCTCGTCGCAGCCGGGCGCGCGAACCACGCCGGCGCCGGGTCGATCGCGGGCCTCACCTCGGCGTCGCAGCTCTGGGGCACCGAGGCCGAGGACGACGGCAGCAACGGGTGGACCGACTTCCAGCGATGGGCCTACCCCCGCATCAACGCCGCGTTCTCCACGTACTCCGGGTTCGACGAGTCCATGCACTTCTCGCACGCCGAGTACGCCACCCCCCGCGGCCGAAAGGTCGACATCAACGGCTACACCATGGGCGCCATGCGCGACCAGATCGGGACGCTGCTTAGGTCCGGCCCGAAGACCCCCGCCGTCGCGCTCAAGGCGCCGGTGCGGGACGTGTCCGAGGTGCAGGTCGCACTCGCCGTCCTCGGCTACTACGACGCCGGCCCCGCGCTCGAGTACATCGACAACGATCCCGGCCCCGCTTTCCGGGCCGCCGTCATCGCCTACCAGGGCGACCGCCCCGACGCCCTGTCCGCCGACGGCTGGTGGGGTCCCGCAACAGACGACCACTTCAAGGAGCACGACATGACGAAGATCGTTAACGAGTTCGTGAGCGGCCTGCTCAACTACCGCGGCCCGGGCGGTGGCGAGCTCAGCGTGTACGGGCACATCGTCGCCGCGTCCAACCAGACCTCGGGGATCCGCCGGCCCGGCGACCCCGCCGCAGACGCCGACGGCAAGGTGTCGCTGCGGCAGGAGGTCGCCGACGCCAAGACCCTCGCCGCGCAGGTTGCCGGCGAGACCGCCGGTCTGCGCCTGGCCCTCGAGCAGGCGACCTCCGGCAGCGGCATCGACCTCGACGCCGTCGCGACCGCCGCGCGCGAGGGCGCCCGCGCTGGCGCCGGTGAGGGCGTGGCCGAGGCGATCGAGTCCGTCGACGCCGACGTCACGCTCAACGTCCGGAAGGGAGCCTGACCCGTGACCGTCGAGACGCCGGCCCCCGGCACGCCGACGCAGGTCGCGCACCCCTGGAAGGCGACCCTCCGCACGCTGGTCGCGAACCTCCTCGCCGCGCTCGCGGCCTGGCCGGCGCTCGTCGGCCTGCTCACGGAGACCGTCGGCCCGTACCTGCCCGAGAACTGGGTCGCCTGGCTCGGCGGCACGCTCGGTGCCGTCGCGGCCGCCGCGGCGTTCCTCACCCGGATCATGGCCGCCCCGTGGGCGCAGCGCTGGCTCACGCTCATCGGCCTGGGCACGGGCGTGGAGTCCGAGCCACGCCACCGGGCCGAGGGCTGACCCATGCACGAGTGCACCGGCTGCGGGATGCCCTACACGTCCGCGCTCGCGGCCGCGGAGTGCGCCGAGCAGGACGACGCCGAGGCCAGCGTGGCTCGGCGCGCGTCCCGCTCGGCCGCCTCCCGCCACCACGCCCACTACCGAGGCGGCGACGACAGATGACCGTCGCCTTCGAGCTCCCGCCGGTCACCGACCCTGCCGGGTACGTCGCCGCCCGCGACCACCTCGAGCGCCGGCTGACCGACGAGGTCGCCCACGGGCGCGACCTCGAGGACCTGGTCGAGCGGATGCTCACCGCGCTCGCGGTCAGCCATGGCGTGAGCGTCGACGTCGAGCGTCTCCGGTGGATCCCGCCGGTGAGAGAGGGGACCACCTGATGGCTTTCCACACGTTCGGGCCTCTGCTGGTCGTCGACGTGCGCTCGCTCGCGCCGGTGGTCGGTGCGGCGGTCACGGTCGTGGACGCGGACACCGGCGAGGCGGTCACGCCCTACGGCATGGGCGCTGCGCCGGCGGCGGTGCAGCTGGTGACGAACCCCCGCGGGTACGTGGGCCAGTTCCAGGCCGACGCCGCGCACACGCACGTGCGAGCCACGGTCGCGGCCGCCGGCGTGGATCCGGTGCACCTGACCGCGAAGGAGGCGGACGCGACCGTTGCACAGGCCGCGGCCGACGTCCTCGCGACGCGGGTGCAGATGCTCATCGGCGGTTCGGTCGAGGACGGCTCCCTCATCCTGACCCGCTACGGGGGCGGGACCGTCGACGCTGGCTACGTCCGGGGCCCTGCAGGCCCGCCGGGGCCGCCCGGCCCGCCGGGCTCCGGCGAAGGCGGCGCCGGCTCGCTCTCGCTCATACCCGACCCGGCCAGACCCGGGGTGTTCCGAACCGGAGGGACCGCACCATGACCGATACCCCGATCAGCCCTGGCATGGGCCGCGTCGTGCGGCGTATGCGCGATGGCGCCGGCAAGCCCCTGGCGGGCGTGGAGGCCACCTTCCGCCCGCGCGTGGCGTCGGTGCTGGGAACGGGGGAGGAGATCCCGTCCTCTTACCACGCTGGCGTCGTCGTGACGTCGGACAGCGGTGGGTGGCTCGCGCAGGGTGAGGGGCGCTTCGTCGAGCTCATCGGCACGGATGACCCCGCGCGGGTCCCGGTGGACTGGCAGTGGGAGGTGTCGTACTTCCACCCCGCGACCTCGATCGACACGCAGGTGTTCTCGCTCCCGGTCGGGGAGACGGTCGACCTCGTGAAGGTCGCCGACGTCGGGACGATCCCCGGCACGATCCCCGTCGTCACCGACGAGACCAGGGTCGCCGCCCAGGCGGCGGCCGACGACGCCCGAGCCGCGGCCGACGACGCGCTCCAGGCGGTCGCGGCGGTGCCGCAGGCCGTCGGGGACGAGCTCGACGCGCGCGGTGTGCCCACCCTCTCGCCCTCCGCCCGCACGGGCATCTACATGATTGGAGCACAACCGTGAGCGAGCCCACCTGGGAGCCGGCCGACTGGGACGGCATCGTCACCACGAACGCGGACAACGACCTGCCGCCGGACGTCTACGACCGGGCCAAGGAACGGCTCGAGGTGGATCTGACGGGCACCTTTGCCACACCCACCGAGGACGGGCGCCTCGCCATCGGCGGCCAGCCGGTCGGTCCGGCGGCGGTCGGCGCTCAGGCGGCGGGCGACTACGTGACGGCCGACGTCGTCACCGCAGTCGGAGACCAGGTGCTCCGCGCCGCCGACGCACCGGCTGCCCGGACGGCGCTCGGGTTCACGGTCGATACCACCGTCGGCACGCGCGTGTTCGTCGGGGAGCAGATGGTCTACGGCTCCGTCACGCGCCAGATCCTCCAGGCCGACCTCGTCAACGGGTGGACGACCGGGGCGGCACTACGGCTCTCGCGTGAGGGCAACATCGTGACCCTGCACCTGCCCTCTGGTGGTCTCAACGGGTCGGCGAAGACCGCCAACGTGTTCTTCAACCTCCCGGCCGGGTTCCGCCCGGACATGCCCGGCAACTACGGCAACCTGGGCAACCTGCCGGGAGGCGTCACCGTGGCGCGCAACTTCTTCGGCATCGAGTGCTCCGCCGCTGGCGCCGTCTCCGGTGTCGTCATGTGGCGCACCGCGGAGACCTGGCCCACTTGAAGAGAAGCGACAGTCGCCGCACCCACGGGCGACGTCGTGGCTGACACCCAGGCGCTGCAAGCAGCCGTCGACACCGCGGACCTCATCCACCTCGCGCCCAACGCCGAGTACGTCGTGGCGTCCGTGGACTTCCACGAGGGCATCACGATCGACGGCCACGGCTCCACAGTCCGCCGGCCCGCCAACGCGCCGAACTGGACCCGGACGTTCACCAACGAGAACCGCCTCCCGCCGGCCTCCGCCGACGACCGGGCACCGATCAGGCTCCGCAACATGACCATCGACGGGAACCTCGTCGAGCAGGGGCCGTGGCAGGGCTACGAGCTCGAGCAGGCGATGCTCGTCTCGATCAGCGGTAACCCCGGCGGACCCGGACGCCAGCCGTTCCTCACCGAGAACGTCAAGGTCATCAACTCCCCGTCCGACGGCCTGCACCTCAACCGCAACGTCCGGGCGACCCTTGTCAACACCGAAGGAGTTGACTGCTTCCGTGGCGGCATCACCGTCACAGGCGGGCACACCATCGTCGAGATCGTCGGCTACACCGGCAGCGGCGACGTGTGCGGGGCGCACCTCGACATCGAGATCGACTCGGCCGGGTATGGCGGCTCGAAGACCATCACGGTCAACGGCACCGACGTCGCCGACCTCACGCCGATCGGCGTGGGGAAGTCCACCCAGATCAGCGCCTACGGCGACTCCCGCATCACCTTCACCCGGATGACTGCACTCTCCGGCCTGTACGTCTACAACCGCGAGGGCGTCACCCAGTTCATCGACTCCGAGATCCACGTCAGCTCTGCCCCCTACACGGGGCAGATGCTCATGCCCGGCCGCACCACGTTCCGCGACACGACCATGGTCGTCCACGGGCACGGCGACGAGCCCGGCACCGTCTACGGCCACCAGATCACCTGGTACCCCTCGGGGTGGGACACCCACCCGGGCGTCGTCACCTACGACAACGTCACCTGGGAGGCTGTGGGCTTCGCCCCGGGTGACGTTCTCGACGCTGCGGTTCGCACCGACTCCGCGTCCACCGACCAGGCTGCGCGCGTCGTCGTCGTGGGCGGGGACCTCGGCCCCTTCGCCCGAACAGTCGCCTGGCAGACGACCTAGCGCGCTGCGCTTGCAGTCGCGCGGCTGCTTGCCGTGGTGCTCCGGTAGGTCCGCCAGGCTCGCAGAGCTACCCAGAAGAGGCCGACGTACCCCGCGGAGAACAAGATCCCCACGAGGCCGTTCGGGAGAAAGACATGGCCGGTAAACAGGTTGATTCCTACGTTGCCGAGCATGAACGCCTGGAGGGAGTGCCCGCCGAACGTCCAGGGACCCCGGCGCGAGAGGAGCCGGGTGCGCGTCTCGATCAGCCAGCACAGACCGAGGATGGCTAGGGCGGCGCTCGCACCGATCGCGTAGTACCCGAAGTGGTTGGTGGCCCGGTAGTCGTGGACGAAGTGCGTCACCGCCGCGAAGGGGCCATCGATGAAGCCGGCAGCCAGGCCACCGACCACCGCCATCCCCACACCGATACCGGCGTCGCGCCGAGCGCCGCGATCTTGCGGGGTTCGGATCCAGCGTCCGACCGCCATGCCAAGAACGACGATGGGGAGGGCGTGCAGCACCGAGGGGCCGAGCTCGTCGCCAATGCCAAGGACCCGCGATGTGATCGAGTCGAGTCGCGGGTCGGTCGGATTGAGAGAACGGAGGAGTGCGGCGGTGGGCCACCACGCCAGCGTTAGGGCGAGGGTGGGCAGGACACCGATGCGGCGGCGCAGCGGCACAAGGGCCATGGCGAGCAGCATCGTCACGGCGTAGAACACAAAGATGACGCCGTTGAGGACCGGTGCGGCAAGCACCGCAGCCAGGAGCACCTCCGGTCCAGACATCGATCCGCCGATGAATGCGGCGATCGCGAGGAGCAGGAGAGCGCCGTAGCACTGTGCTGCTCGCTTGAGCAACCGTCGGCGGACCGTGCCGGGATCGTGCTCCCAGCGGCGGACGTAGGCGAACTCCAGCGAGATCCCGAAGAGGAAGATGAACGTGAGCGTCGCTGCCCGGGTGATGACCCGAAGACCGTAGAGGGCCGGGTAGTCGGCGCTCAGGGACTCCCACCCCGCGACGCCCAGCATCGCGTGAGAGAAGAGGGCGAGGCTGATCGCCAGCCCTCGCGCCCAGTCGACGTACAGAACCCGGCGCTTCCCGACGTCCCCCATGCTCGGGATCATCGCACGGCTTCCGCTTCGCCTGTCGGCGAAGTCGAGCACCTGCCCCAATCGTCCCGGGACGCGGCGACAAGGGCAGCTAGCTGCCTACGTTCTGACGGCTCCGCGTCCAAAGATCTGCTAGGTAGGAGTGCGCCAGCCGGAGAACACCTGCCGGGGTCTGATCAGCAACTGGTGCACCTCGGTGAGTGCTAGGGCCGTCATGAAGGGTCGTCACCAAGGTGACACGGCCGCGAAACGGCTCCCTGCTGCGACGCTCGTGCGGCGTGCCCTGCCCGGTGATCCGCCATGGGCCATCCGGGCCGATGACGAGGGCTTCGTCAGCACCGACGCTGGTCTCCAGGTGCTCGATGTACGAGTCCGCACCAACGACAAGCCGCTCCTCGTCGATGGGCACGTGCTGGTCGTCGTTCCGAGCAGCGAACACCCACGAGATGAGCTCATCGTCGCGGGCGGCGCGCTGCTCGGCGACCCACCACTCGCGCTGTCGTGCCTTCTGTCTCTTCGCGTCGGAACGCCCCTTCACGGCGGCGATCGCCTCCACCGGGATCTTGTCGTAGGCGGCCTTCAGTGCGTTAGCCGCTTCGGCGAAGTGGACCTGAACCTCGTCCACAGACGTCGAACTTTCGAGCGCGTCGATGGCCCGGTTCGCATCCTGCAACTTCTGCAAGGCAGAGCGTGCCATCGGTACCCCCGTAGCAGTTCAAGTGGGGGCCCGACCCTAGTACCCAAGGGCACGGCGCGCCTGGCCCAATCGTCCCGGAACAGCAGCACCCCCATGCGCCCCGCCCTCGCCCCTCACCGGGGCCGGGGCGGGGCGCTCTTCTGCTTTGTCGCTGCGCTCGCTACTGGTGCTCGGTCGCGCGGCCGCTCGCTGCGCCGAGCTCCAGGCGCTCGCGGGCGGACGCGGTTCGGTGCGGACGTGAGCCTTGTATGCCTATCTCGGCGATCGGGTGAGCGCGCGCCGGAGCTTGATCTCGAAGGCGCCGTCTCGGATCGACCAGACCACGAGCGGCAGCACAGCAGCAAGGACCAGCAGCAGCGCTGGATGGGACCCGCGAGCGACTGCCGCGCTCACCACGATCGCGCTGGCGACCGCGAGGATGAGTGCGAGGGCATCGACAGCAAGGAGGGCGAGATTCGTCCGGCGCACTCGGTTACTGACCTTCCTCGTCATCATCCGCACCCCGTCGCGTCCTGACCACCTTGGTCAGCGTCCAGTCGATCCTGTTCCGGCCTTCGCGCACCTGCGTGGTTTCGACGAGCGTCACGCGGAAGATGTCGTTCTTCCCGTACTGGGTTCCGCGCTCGACGCTCGCGAGGAACTTCTCATCAGCGATCGTAGCCTTCTTGGTCCGACCCAGGGCAGCAACCTGCCACTTGGTCGGGTCGCGGAAGTTGATCGCCCCGAGTTGAGCTTCGATGTCCTCGTGCGTGACCTCGAGGGGATCCCTCTCGGGTTCCGTCGCGGCGGCGGCGTAGTAGTCCCGCTTCTCCGCTCGAACGTCGGTCGGCGTCTCCAGGATGGCCCTGGAGTCGGCGTCGCGGTCGGCAGCGCGCACCTCCATGAACGAGGCATCCTCTGACATCGGAGCCTGCAACTGCGCCATGGCCTTGCGCGTTCGCTTGGAGGGCTTGTTCAGGATCTTCCAGACGTCCTCCGGCACCTCCTCCACGGACCCTCCAGGCCATGTGACCAGGTAGCTCCCGCTGTCCAGCTGCTCGACTGCCTCGGGCCGTCCCCGTAGGCGCTTGATCGCGGCCCCGATGAAGACCTTCAGTGCCCACCCGGCGCCGCCGAAGATGCCGCCAAGACCGATGGCGCCGTACTCCGGGTTGTCGACGGCCCACTGCAGCACGGCTTCGACTGCGACAGAGCCTTCCTTCAACGGCCGCACGCGGACTTCCGGGGGCGGCCCCTCTCCGAAGACCCCCGCCTTCGCTGAGTCGGACACGAGCGTCGTGAGCCCTTGCAGGACTTCCGCCAGGTCCCTGGCGTTGATGTCGTGGTACTCGCCCTGCTCGTCGCCGTAGCGCAGCTGGATCATGTCCTGACCCGGCTCGTTGGCTGCCTCCTGATCCAGCTTGTCGTCCATCCCGATCCCCCCTGTTGGTCATCACGGGCGCTGGTTTCGGCGCCGGCTAGGCGCGACCGTACCGTAGGCCGCCCGTCCGAAACCGCGGATCCGCGGCTCGTCAGGCCTTACCCCGGGGTTTGAGCAGCGCACCGGCCCGTCGAGGCGCGCGTCTCGCTACGGTTGCCGCGTGCCCTACCCGTCGCGCCCGGTCCTTGAGCCGCTCGCGCCGTTCAAGTACGACCTCAAGAACGGGTACAACCACTTCCAGCGAGACCGCTTCGACGCCTTCGTCGCGGAGCAGTACACCGCCGGCCTGTCCCTACGCCAAGTCGCCGAGCTGACCGGCCGGACACAGACCGCAGTGCGGCGCAGCCTGGACCGCACCGGTGTCCCGCGTCGAGGCCGCGGAGCCGAGCCACTAGGCCAGCGCCAAGCCGGGCGCCCGTAATCTCGTGCGCTGTGGGTGCAGGCGCGCACCATGTGCCCGTGACCGGCTCCGAGGTGCTCCCCTGGTACGAGGGCCACCAGGCGATCGTCAACGCCCACGACGTGCCCCGCCGGTTCACCCGCGCCCGGATCCCGATCCCGGTCCGGGCGCGCATCGTCTGGGAGGACGACGGCGTCGAGGTCCTCGACACCCTCGCCACGGCCTGGACCGCGGCCCTCGTCCTCGTCGACGTCAGCGACCGCCGCAACCGCCTCAACGCGGCCTGGATCGCGCTCGCGGACGTCCGCCGACGCTGATCAGGTCTACTGGGCCGCCACGAACGCCTCCGCGCCGTCCATGGCGAACGCCTCGGTGATCCGCCAGGTGCCGCCTTCGACCTCAGCGGCGGGGACCTCTTGGGTGATGTGCCCCTCGAACGAGGCGCCGGCGTAGAGCTCGTTGGCGTCCATGAGGTCGCTGGGCGCGGTGGCGGACGTGGCGTCGTAGACGTTCCCGGCGGCGGTGACGTAGGCGATCATGAGGTCGAGGTAGGGCTCGCCGGAGTCCTCGCCGACGTAGGTGGCCGTCACGGGGGCGGTGATGTACACGGTGCCCTCTGCGGGCTCTGAGACCCACGAGAGGTCGCCGTCGTAGTAGGCGTCGGCTTCGGCCTGGCGGATGTCCGCCGTGGCGTCGAAGTTGGTGTGGCCGACCGTCAGCTCGTAGCCGCCCACCTCGAAGGTGGCGCCGGCCGGGTGCGGGTTCTCACGGCTCCCTTCGCCAGACGCCTCGACCTCGTCCTCGGTGACCATCTCCGTGGGCGTCGCGCTGGTGGGTTCGGGCACGGCCGTCGCGGACGGCTCCTCGACCGAAGGGGTTGTCGTCGCTGCCGGCTCCGGCTCGTCGGCACCGCACCCAGCGAGCAGCACGGCAGCGACCGCAAGTGTCGGCAGCAGCCGGCGGGCTGTAGTCGTCGTTCCCATGGCGAGATTCCCCCTCCGTCGTATCAGTCAGTTCTTGAAAGATAGCCGCCTGCGCAACGCCGGGGTCACCGATCGCCGCGGTGAAGCCGGCGCTCGCGGGCACGGCGGAGCCGGTGGACGACGACGGGCGAGTACTCGAGCGCGGCGACGTCGTCGAGCAGGACGTTGAGGCGCTGAAAGTACTGGACCTCCGACCACCCGAAGCGCTCGCGGATGGCGACGGTCTTCGCGCCGGCGCGGGTGAAGGTCTGGGCCTCGAGGTCGAGGACGTCGGTGTCGGTCTCGTGGGGCCCTCCGGTCTCAGGCGGCCGCGTTGATGGCGGCGAGGAGTGCGTCCATGGGCATCTGGACGTAGCGCTTGGTGGTCTCGGGTCGGGAGTGGCCGAGCAGCTCGCCGACGGCGAGGAGGTCGCGGGTGCCGGCGTAGGCGCGGGTGGCCATGCGGTGGCGCAGTGTGTGCCCGGTCCAGCCGTCGGGGAGCGCGGCGGACAGGATGTGGGTGACGGTGCTGGGGGAGAGGTGCCCGTCGATGCGGCCGGGGAAGAGCCAGCCGTCGGCGCGGGCGAAGGTCTCGACGAGCTCTGGGTGCACGATCGGGACGACGCGGGCCTTGCCGCCCTTGCCCGTGACGTGGAGGAGGCCTTCGACGAGGTCGCTGGAGCGTGCCCGCGAGATCTCGGCGCACCGCAGTCCGGCGTAGGCGGCAAGCAGCAGCATGGTGCGTGTGCGTTGGTCGGCGCCGGCGAGGGCTCGGGCGAGGACCTTCTCGGGGGCGGGGCGGGGCCGGCCTACGGGGACGGTGATGGCGGGCAGGTTCGCGGCGGGGTTCGCTGGGGTGTAGCCCTCGGTGTGTGCCCAGCGGTAGAAGCTGACGTAAACGGCGCGCGCGGACTTGCGGGTCTCGGGTCCCCATCGGTGGGTGGCGAGGGCCGTGCGTAGCTGGACGGGTGTGGCTCGCCAGGGGGAGCGGGCGTGTCCGGTGAGGTGGTGGAGGTAGTGGCGGTGCAGGCGGATCGTGCCGGGGGAGCGGCCGGCGGCTCGGAGCATGGTGGTGTACTCGGCGGTGGCGTCTGTCCAGGTGGCGGGCATCGTCGTCGTCTCCGTGGGTTCGGTTCCGTCTCTGCCTGGCGGGGGGTCGAACGAGACCAGGTGGAGACGGGCCTGGCTCGTCGTTGGGCCAGGTATACGAAGGTAGGTAGACGAACGTCTAGGCGTGTCGCTTTCAGGCATTGTTGCTAGATCGAGACATTGCCGCGTGTGCGGTGAAGCGTGAGTAGGCCGTCGGGGTCATCGGAGCGTTCGTGCTCCGCTGGGGGCTCATGACGCACGCACCGAAGTCGCTGCGGCGCGCATCGGAAACGCGATAACGTCAGCGTCCGGACCCTCCGTGACCTGCGAGGACGCGTAACCGGACGGTTACTGGTTCGAGTCCAGTCGCGGGAGCCACTCGGCCCGTAGGTGTGACCGGGGCTAACGCGTCGTCGGGTAGCCGTGCAGATACCAAACATGCACGATATGTGCGGGATCCCTGAGCCTGCGTCGCCATGGCCAACCGCGCACCCGAGTCCTTCATGTCCCGCAAGCTGGAACCGAAGTCACGCCGACCGCGAGAATGAGCCGCATGACTACGGCCCCCACTGACGTGAACCTGCCCCGCGTGCTGGTCGTCGACGACGAAGCGCCGCTAGCGCATCTGATCACCAGCTACTTGGAAGGGCACGGCTTCGAGGTCCAGGTCACTGGAGACGGCAGGGACGCGATCCAGCGGGCCCGCGAGTGGTGTCCGGGCGTGATCGTCCTCGACCTCGGCCTCCCTGGCGCCGACGGCATGGAGGTCTGCCGGGCAGTGCGCGCATTCTCTGACTGTTACATCATCATGCTCACCGCCCGCGTGGCGGAGGTCGACAAGCTCATCGGACTTTCGGTCGGCGCCGATGACTACGTCACCAAACCCTTCAGCCCCCGCGAGCTCGTCGCCCGGGTGCGGGCAATGCTGCGCCGCCCACGTGAGGGCAGCGCGCCCCACGGTGCCGGCCTGTCGTTCGGGGCACTGTGGATCGACCTCATGGGCCGCGAGGTGTTCATGGACGGGGAACCCGTGGCGCTGACACGTACCGAGTTCGACGTCCTCACGGCCCTCGCGAACCGTCCGAGCATGGCGTTCTCGCGCCGTCAGCTCATCGAGACGGTGTGGGGACCGGGCTGGGTGGGTGATGAGCACCTTGTCGATGTCCACGTAGGGCACCTGCGGCGCAAGCTCGGTGATAGCGCCTCTGCGCCTAAGTTCATCAGGACGGTGCGCGGCGTCGGCTACCGGATGGGTAGCGGAGAGTGAGCGCCACATTGCGTAGCCGGTGGGGGCTCGGCGCCCGGCTCCTGGCGGCGATCGTCGCCGTGATCCTCGTCGCTGCCGGCACCGCATGGGCGGTCGCCTCGGCCATCGGCCCGGAGATCTTCCACGACCACATGCTCATGGCCGAACCCGCCGACTCTGAGGTCGTCACCCACGCCGAGCAGGCCTTCACCGCGGCGTGGACACTGTCGCTGTCCGTGGCGCTGCTCGCCGCCCTCCTGACCTCGGTCGTCATCAGCGTCTTCCTCACCCGGCGGATCGCCAGGTCCCTGGAGCGCGTGCGGCAGGCCGCCGCCCAGGTCGCCAGCGGCGACTACGGCGCCCGCGTACCCGAGGTGGACATGGGAACCGAGTTCGACGACCTCGCCGGGGCGTTCAACACCATGGCCGCGGACCTCGGCGAGATTGAACAGGCGCGCACGCGGATGCTCGGTGACCTGGCCCACGAGATGCGCACCCCGGTTGCCACGCTCGACGGCTACCTCGAAGGCATCCTCGACGGTGTCGTGACGGCTGACGAGTCAACACTGGGGATGCTCCGCGAGCAGGTCGCTCGCCTGGCACGCCTGGCCCATGACATCGCCCTGGTCACGGCCGCGGGGGACGGACGCCTGAGCATGCACTGGCAGCCCCTGAAGGTCGGTCTCCTGATCGACGACGCCGCCGCGCTGGCCGCTGCGAGGTTCACCGAGAAGGGCGTAGAGCTAACCGTCGAGGCCACGGACGAGGCACGCCAGACGGTGCTCATGGCCGACCCCGACCGGCTCGGCCAGGTGCTCACCAACCTGCTGGACAACGCCGTGCGCCACACCCCCCGGGGAGGGTCGGTGCAGCTAGGCGTGGAGCGGACCGGGTCCGCGCTTCGGATGTCGGTGCGGGACACCGGCAGCGGCATCGCTGCCGAGCACCTGCCGCACCTCTTCGAGCGCTTCTACCGCGCCGACGCGGCCCGGGACCGCGCCCACGGCGGGTCGGGTATCGGTCTCGCCATCGTCCGATCCATCGTCCATGCTCACGGCGGTGCCGTGAGGGCCACCAGCGCCGGGCCGGACCACGGTGCCCTCTTCACCGTCGAGCTGCCCCTGGCCACCGCGCACCGGAAGGAGCGCAGCTCACCCTGAGGGAGTGGTTCAAGAGGTGCCGTCCGCCTCGCCAGCCCGTCCGGGGACGACTCCTCGGTACCGGCGCCACCACCGGGAAACAGTGCCCTGATGACCCACAGCGGAGGGCCATGGAGGCCGGAAGAACCTCGAGTCCGGACGACCACCGCTCGGGCGCCGGTGCGCCCTCGAGAAGGCGCCCGACGAAGGCGGACGCGGGTGAGGGCGGCCCAGTCTGGACCGCCATCGCCCTCAGCAACGCCGGCACACGCCTCTGACGCCGAAGCCTCTATTAGTGGTGCGCTCGTACCGCGTCCTTCCGGCCGACAGCAGATCGCGTGGTGCGGGCCGGTTGGACCTGCGGGGCGCCGTGCGCTGCGGCGGTGCTGGTCTCGGGGCTGAGGTCCAGGCGGCGCAGCAGCTGGGCGTTGAGTGCGACGACGATGGTCGAGAGGGACATGAGGATCGCACCGACCGACATGGGCAGGACGAACCCGATCGGTGCCAGGACACCCGCGGCGAGGGGGACGGCCGCGATGTTGTAGCCGGCGGCCCACCACAGGTTCTGCTTCATCTTGCGGTACCCGGCGCGGGAGAGCTGGATAACGGAGAGGACCGAGCGCGGGTCGTCCGAGGCCAGGATGACGCCGGCCGAGGCGATCGCGACGTCGGTGCCTGCTCCGATGGCGATCCCGACGTCGGCCTGGGCCAGTGCAGGAGCGTCATTGACGCCGTCCCCGACCATGGCCACGGTGCGGCCCTCGTGCTGCAGCTGCAGAACCTTGTCGCTCTTGTCCGCCGGGCGCACCTGGGCGAAGACCTGGTCGATTCCCAGGTCGGCGGCCACGGCGCGGGCCACCGGCTCGGCGTCACCGGTGATCATGACGACCCGGACGCCGAGCTGGTGCAGTGCGTCGATCGCCTGACGCGACTCCTCACGGACCTCGTCGGCCAGGGCAACCGCACCGGCCACCTGCCCGTCGATGATCACGTGCAGGACGGTCGCGCCCACGTGCGCCCACGGCGCTGTCGCGGCCAGCGGTTCAGCGCCGTGCTGGGAGAGCAGGGCGGGCCCGCCGACCTGCACCTCGCGGCCCTCGACAGTGGCTCGCACCCCGACGGCCGTTGCGGCGCGGAAGTTGGTGGCCGGCGGAACCGTCAGCCCGCGGTGCACGGCGGCAGCGACGATCGCCCGGGCGAGGGGGTGCTCGCTGTCGGCCTCGGCGGCCGCCGCGAGGCGCAGCAGCTCCTCGGTCCCGGACCGGCTCGTGCCTGTCACGTTAGTGAGCGCGGGCTCACCCTTGGTCAGGGTGCCCGTCTTGTCGAACAGCACGGTGTCCGCCACGCGCATGCGCTCCAGGGCGCCGCGGTCCTTGACGAGCACCCCACCGCGGGCAGCGCGCTCGGTGGATATGGACACCACCAGCGGGATCGCCAGGCCCAGGGCGTGGGGGCAGGCGATGACCAAGACAGTGATCGCCCGCACGAGTGCGCTCTCGGGCACCCCGATGGACAACCACACAGCCGCGGTGATGACCGCGGCGATCACCGCGTACCAGAACAGCCAGCCCGCGGCCCTGTCCGCGAGGAGCTGGGCCCGGCTGGCCGAGGCCTGGGCCTCGGCTACCAGCCGTTGGATGCCAGCCAGTGCGGTGTCCTGCCCGACGGCCGACACCTGCACCCGTAGGGCGTTGTCGGTGGCCACGGTGCCGGCCACCACGTGGTCGCCTACGGCGCGCAGCACCGGTCGCGACTCACCGGTAATCATCGACTCGTCGACGTCCGCGCCACCGTCGACGACCTCACCGTCGGCCGGCACCCGCCCCCCCGGGCGCACGATGACGACATCACCCAGACGCAGGTCGGCGGGGGCGACCGTGACGACCCGGTCTGCCTCCACCCGCTCGGCCTCGTCGGGCAGCAGAGCCGCCAGCGAGTCCAGCGCGGAGGACGTCTGGGCCAGGGACCGCATCTCGAGCCAGTGGCCGAGGAGCATGATGACGACGAGCAGTGCCAGCTCCCACCAGAAGTCGAGCTCGTGCGAGAAGAGCCCCAGGCTGGCCCCGACGGAGGCGACGAAGGCGACGGTGATTGCCATCCCGATCAGCAGCATCATGCCGGGTTTGCGGGAGCGGAGCTCGCCGATAGCGCCGGTGAGGAAGGGGCGCCCGCCCCACAGGTAGATGACCGTGCCCAGGGCCGGGGAAACCCATTCGATGCCCGGCACGCCCGGCATCGAGTAGCCGAGAAGATCGGCGAACATGCCGTTGAGCAGCACCGTCGGGACCGCGAGGACGAGCATGATCCAGAACAGGCGACGAAACATGCCCACGTGGTCCCCATGGCCGCTTTGGCCGCCGTGACCGCCGTGACCGCCGTGACCGGCGTGACCGGCGTGACCGGCGTGACCGGCGTGACCGGCGTGCGCGGCAGCGTCGTCGTGCGCTGCGGCGGTCATCGGATCGGTGACATCAGCGCCGCCCGTCCGGATTGCTTGCCCGTGCGTGACCTCATGGCCACTGTGCCCATGCCCATGCCCATGCCCATGCCCATGCGCGGAGTGGTGGGCCTGCCGCGCATGGTCGCGGCCATCACCTGGCGTGGGCCCGCCGCGATCAGGTCCCGTTGGCGTACTCATGACTTCCCCTTCTGCCGGCGTCCGGTACCCCCCCGGGGTATGTACCAGGTGCAAGGCGCCCGGGACCCGCTTCTATTCCCCGACCCGCTCGCCAGGGCGCCGACCTTCACCGGCCTCCATCAGAGGTCGAGAGACTGCGGCCGAGACGTCTTATGACTCGCCCGCCGGGTAAGGCATCACCTGCGCGGCTGCAGCCCTCAGCCGATGGCGGCGAGGAGCTCGGTGCAGGCTTGCTCGCAAGCACGGCAAGCCTCGGCGCAGACCCGGCAGTGCTCGTGGTGCTCAGCGTGTCCCGCGCACTCGTCACCGCAGGAGCGGCATGCCTGCACGCAGGCCTGGAGCATGGCGCGGGTGAGGCTGGCGTCATAGCCGGTGTGCCGAGAGAGCACACGGGCGGTGGTGTCGCAGATGTCGGCGCAGTCCAGGTTGGTGCGGATGCACTTGCGCAGCTCGGCGACCATCTCCTCGCTCAGGCAAGCGTCTGCGCAGGCGGTACAGGCCTGAGAGCAGGCCATCAGGGCGTCGACCACCTTGGCGAGCAGGTCACGGTCGAGGTTGATCTCGGCCGGGTAGGTGCTCATCATCTCTGCGGTTCTCATTGCCTTGCTCCTTCGTCAGTTGCTATCCCCGCGGACAGCCATGACGGTGCGGGCTTACGACGCTACGGGGGGCGCCGTGGGTCCGCAGCCACGGGAACGGGCGGCGGCGATGAAGGTTTGATGAAGTCTTCCGCCAACGCCGTTATCGAACCGTGATCCTGGGGTTGGGATGTGTAGCGTCGCCCCTGCTTCTCGCTCCCTTCATCGAGAAGCTCACGTGCGGACGCCGAGCCCTGCCACCGCGCCGTGATCCTCGATCGTCCGTGGCAGGGACGGGGAACCCGATGTGGGCCTGCTTGCAGGTCCTTGGGGTGAAGCTCGATGCCTGAGCCGGGTGTGCTCCTACCCGAACCCGACAGCTGACCTCGTAGGCGCACTGGAGAGGTTCACCCGTGACATCTAGCTACACCCGTGGACGGCACCGTGCCGAGGGCCGTCCCGTCACCGTTTTCTCATCGCTGGGTCCGTGCTTGACCGGTCCGGCCGCGCGCCGTGCCGCGCTTGCCGCGGCCACTTCCGGCCTGATGCTGACTATGGCCACCACCACCGCCTCCGCGATGGAGCCCGTTGGCCCCGACGTCCGGGTCGACACCCAGGCAGCGGCGAGTCCGCAGGCCAGCGGCACCGGGATGGCAGAGCCCACTCACACCGTCGCCTCCGGGGACACCGTGGGGAAGCTGGCGCAGCGCTACGACAGCACCATCTCGGCGATCATCGCGGCCAACGGTCTGAACGCGCAGGCCCTGATCCGTGTCGGCGAGGTGCTGACCATCCCTCAGGGGCAGGCCAGCGTGTCAGCCGCGTCGACGGCGACTGCCGTGACCACCGAGCGTGAGACTGCATCGGCGTCGCGCTCCGCGCCCCGTAGCGAGGCCCCGCCGGCCAACACCTCGGGCAACGCGCTCCTGGACATCGCCTACCGCTACATCGGTACCCCGTACGTGTGGGGCGGATCGACCCCGGGGGGCTTCGACTGCTCGGGCTTCACCCAGTACGTCTACGCCCAGGCTGGTATCTCCATCCCACGGTCCTCCGCCGCTCAGCGCAACGCGGGCGCGCAGGTCTCGGCGTCCCAAGCCCAGCCGGGCGACCTGGTGTGGTGGCCGGGGCACGTGGGGATCTACGTGGGCGGTGGGCAGTACGTCGCGGCCTACAGCCCCGGCAACCCGCTGTCGGTGCGCGACATCTACAAGGCCAACCCGACGTTCATCCGGGTGGGCTGAGCAGTGGTGGCCCGCAGCAACCCTGCGGGCCACCACCGAACCGGGTCAGACGAGGGTCTCGGCAGCAGGCGACGAGGCCCTGCAGAAGCCTCCGACCCCATCGCCTGGCTGGTCCGCAACTGACCGGCCAGGCCGCCGGGCTCCGGGTTCACGCGCCCGCGCACAGGGGATGAAGACTCGATGAAGAATCCCCCTACGGCCCCTCCTGGGCTTGGTATCGCTGAGGTCGGCGTGGTTAGTCTCCTTCAGCCACGCGAGGGGTCGGCTGGCTGCTACAGCAGAAGTCCCGCTGCCCGTCGATGACCTTAAGCAGATGGAGACGCCCGTGACACGCAGGACCCGACTCGCAGCCGTTGCCGGCGGGATCGCTCTGACCTTCTCCCTTACCGCATGCGGCGAGGGAGGGCAGAGCACACCGCAGGAGCCCGCTAGCGCCACCGCCGCGGAGCAGACCACCGACAGCGCCTCGCAGACGGAAGCCGAGGACGTCCACAACGACGCGGACACGATGTTCGCCCAGATGATGATCGTCCACCACGAGGGCGCCATCGAGATGGCCGACCTGGCCGTGGAGCGCGCCGAGAGCCAGGACGTGCGCGCCCTCGCGGAGCGGATCTCCGCCGCTCAGGGACCGGAGATCGAGCAGATGGCGTCGTGGCTCGAGACCTGGGGGGAGGAGCCCGCCCCCATGGGTGGCATGGAGGGGATGGACCACGGCGACATGGACATGGGCGGCATGGACATGGAGGGCATGAGCCAAGAGGAGGCCATGGCCGCGCTGGAGTCCCTTTCCGGCACCGAGTTCGACCAGCGCTTCCTTGAGCTCATGATCGCCCACCACCGCGGCGCGGTGGACATGGCCCAGGACGAGCTCGACAGCGGGGAGAACCCCCAGGCGCTGGACCTGGCCCAGAAGATCATCGGTGACCAGCAAGCCGAGATCACCGAGATGGAGGAGCTCCTCCAGAGCCTCTGACACCGACTCGCCCGCCCGTGGGCGAGCCACCCGCTTCTGGAAGCCCCGGCCTCTCTAAGCCTCGATCCGCCGATCCACCAATGGGCCGGGTGCGGCTGGTGAAGCGTGTTCGGCAAGAAGCGCGGCAGAGGCGGCAAGCGCCCCGGTCCGCCAGCCCACGACGACCTCGTGCGCCGCGACTTCACCGCCGCCGCGCCGAACAGGCTGGCTCACGGACATCACCGAGCACCCCACCGGTGAGGGCAAGCTCTAACTCTCCGCGATCAAGCACGTCCACTCGGCCGGACCGTTGGCTACTCCATCAGCGACCGCATGAAGTCACGCCTCGCGGTCGACACCCTGGCCTCGGCGCTCGCTAGCCGCGGCGGCGAGGTCGCCGGCTGGACCGTACATTCCGACCGCGGCTCGCAATCTCGAGCCAGGCGCTTCCTGGCCGAGCTGCGCCGGCACGACCGCCTCGGATCGATGGGCCAGGTCGCCTCCGTCGGTGACAACGCCGCGATGAAGAACTTCTTCGCCCAGCTCCAGAAGAACGACCTCGACCGGCGCCGCTGGGCCACCCGGACCGAACTACGCCTGGCGATGACCACCTGGATCGAGAGGACCTACCACCGCCGCCGACGCCAGACCCGACTCGGACGCCTGACGAGTACGAGACGATCATGACCACTCAGGTCGCACTCGCGGCCTGAGAATGACTGTTACCCGTTCCTGCAGCAGTCGCGGGTGGCGCGGGCCTGGAGGACTCGCTGCTCGACCTCGACGCTGGTCTGGGTCGGCATCGTGTGCGGCCGCGAGGAGCGCGTCACCAGCCCCTCGGGCCGGGTTGGCAGGCCGTGGCCGAGGGTGACGGCTGTGCCGCCTACGGCTTCGGTGACCGCGGTCCATTCGCCCTTGGCGTCGCCGGGGATGTAGATGCGGATGCCGAAGGCGAAAGAGTGGGTGGCGAAGGACTTGGCCAGGGCGGACTTCCCGGTGCCGGTGACGCCCGCGAGGAGACCGAAAGGCTCAGGCCTAGCAGCAGCGCGTAGGCGCGGCTTTCGCCTAGTCGTGCGGCAAGCGGCTGCTGGGCCGCCGTGCAACTAGGTGTGCGACCTCGGAGGCGAGCCGGAGAGGGTGCAGCAGCAGCGCGACCTCACGCGCCGCCAAGCGTGGCAGCGGCGATCCGGTTACGCCAGGAACCAGGGATCAGTACCAAGAACCGAACCCGCCCGTGGGCAGGATCTCCTTGTCAGCGAGGTCTGCCTGTTCCACGTTCCTTGGTCGAGGTCGACCATCCGGTTCGGGTCAGGTTGGCCATCGCCTCGGCGGAGGTCTCGTCCGCCATGGCGGCTCCGCGCGCCCAGCTGGTGGCCAGGGCGACGAGGAAGAGGTCTCGCCCGCGCACGTCTGATCGAGCGCTGCCCTCACGTTGGGCGTCCGCCAGGAACGCGTCGGTCGTGACGATGTAGCCCTGGCACGTCAGCGCGAGCGGGGATGCCTCGACCGACATGGCGGCACGGAGCGGCTCGGGCAGGCCGTCGAAGGCGCTCGCCCAGTCGGTGAGGGCGACGAGCCACTCGTGCAGGGCGCCGGCGGCGTCGGTCGCCCCCTGCCTGATCGCATCTCTCTGGCGCTCCAGCTGGTCGTCGCGCGCGCCCAGCAGGGCGGCGAGCAGGGCCTCGCGGTTCGGGAAGTGGCGATACAGGGTGCCCGCGCCAACGCCGGCCCGTTTGGCGATCGCGTCCAGGGAGCCCGTGACTCCGTGCTCCGAGAAGTACTGCTCTGCCACGTCCAGGATGTGATCCCTGTTCCGCTGGGCGTCCGCCCGAGGGGTCCGGCCTCCACTGGTCGTCGTCGACATTGCGCGCGGGCCTCCCGTTGACAAAGCGGAGACTGTCTCCGTATCGTTCTGGTCTAAGTGGAGACTATCTCCCTTTCCCGCTCATGTCACCCGTGCTGACCCTGGCCGCAGCTGCTGCCCGTCGGCCCTCCGTCCAACTCGAAGGATGCCCATGTCTCAGTCCGACAGTGCTCAGATGGTTCTGGCGCTCCAGGTCGCCAACGGCTACGGCGGCCAGCCCGGCGCCTGGCGCTTCCCTGGCGTCGACCCGTCCAGCTACACCGACATGGACGTCTTGGTGCGGTACGCCCAGGCGGCCGAGCGCGGGAAGATCCAGCTGATCTTCCTGGCCGATACCCCGGCGCTGGACGTGGACCTGGAGAGCCAGGCTCCTCATCACGCCACCGACCCGCTGGTGGTCCTGACCTCGATGGCGCGAGGGACCCAGCGCATAGGGCTGGTCGCGACAAGCTCCACCACCCTGAACGAGCCGTTCACGATCGCTCGGCAGTTCAAGGCGTTGGACGTGGCCAGTCGTGGTCGTGCGGGCTGGAACGCGGTCCCCACCTCCCATCCCGCAGCAGCGGCGAACTACGGCATGTCGCTGCCGTCGCGGGAGGAGAAGTACGAGCGCGCCCACGAGGTCATCCAGGTCGTCCAGGCTCTGTGGGGGAGCTGGGGGGAGCAGGCGTGGCTGCGCGACGTGGAGGGCAAGCGCTTCGCCGACATGTCACAGGTCCAGCCGATCAACCTGCGTGGACGCCACGTCGCCTCGGCAGGTCCGTTGGCCATCCCGCCGTCGGAGCAGGGGCAGCCACCGATCTTCCAGGCCGGCGGTGGGCAGAACGGGCTCGAGATCGCCGCTCGCTACGCGAGCGGTGTGTACGCCAACCCCTTCACGATCGAGGAGGGGCGCGCCCACCGCACCGCGCTGCGCGCGGCGGCCGAGCGGGTGGGCCGCGACCCCGACGAGATCAAGTTGTTCGCGGGATTCATGCCCACCGTGGCGGCCTCGCGACGCGCTGCCCTGGACCGGCGCCGGCTTCTTGACGAGTCGGTCGACCTGAACCAGCGCGTGCGCTACCTCGGCGCGATGATGAACCTGGCACTGTCTCCCGAGCAGCTCGATGAGCCGCTGTCACCGCAGCAGCTGGCTGACGCTCGCCCCAGCCCGGGCGATCCGCGCGCCCCTCACGCGCTCGAGGTGGCACGCGAGGGTTGGACCCTGCGTGACGTGCTCGCGCATGGAGTCATCGACTACCACCCGGTCGTCCCGGGAACCGCGGCCGACGTGGCCGATCACATGCAGGAGTGGTTCGAGGCCGGCGCCTGCGACGGCTTCTCCCTGGCGATCGACGTCTACCAGGACGGGATCGACGCCTTCGTGGACGAGGTCGTGCCCCTCCTGCAGGAACGCGGCGTGTTCCACCTCGACTACTCGGGCGCCACGCTGCGCGAGCACCTCGGCGCCCCCGCCCAGTACGGCACCGACCCCCGCCTTCCCTGACCAGCCCACCACTTTCGTCTTCTCTCGCCTTCAGGAGCACGACCAGCCATGACCACGTTGTCCAACACAGCAGACAGCCCAGTGTCCACTTCGTCCGATCCAAAGACCGCCCGTGAATCCTTGAGGCCGGGTGACGCCTTCATCCTCGGCCTGCTGATGGCCTCGACGTTCCTCGTCCTGCTCAACGAGATGCTCCTCGGGGTCGCGCTGCCAACGCTCATCGCGGACCTGGGCATCACCCCCTCCCTGGGGCAGTGGCTGACCACCGGCTACCTGCTGACGCTGGCCGTGCTGATCCCGGCCACCGGATTCGTCATGCGACGCTTCCACCTGCGCACGATCTTCCTGACCGCGACGGCACTGTTCATCCTCGGAACCGCCGTCGCCGCCGCGGCGCCGGGTTTTGGTGTGCTGCTGACCGGCCGCATCATCCAGGCCGTCGGGACTGCCGTGTTCCTCCCGCTCCTCATGACCACCGCGATGCGTCTGGTTCCGGTCTCTCGTCGCGGCCGGATCATGGCCATGGTCACCGCCGTCCCTGCGATCGCGCCTGCCCTTGGGCCGGCACTGTCGGGGCTCGTGCTGACCTACCTGCCCTGGCGCTGGCTGTTCATCCTGATCCTGCCTCTGGCCGTGATCGCCCTGGTTGCCGGGGCGGTCAAGCTGCGGAACATCACGACCCCCGAAGCCGTCACGCTCGACCTCACGTCCCTGGCGCTGTCCGCGGTCGGGTTCGGGGCCTTGGTCTTCGGGCTCGCCTCGATCGGAGAGTCCGCCTCCGGGCACGCTCCGATCTCTCCGGTCATCCCCATCGTGGTCGGCGTCGCCGGGGTCGCGGCCTTCGCCTACCGGCAGAGCGTGCTGCGCCGCGATCGCGACCCGTTCCTGGATCTGCGGATCTTCCGCACCCGGAACTTCTTCGTCCCACTGCTGGTGATGCTGTTCATCGCGATGAACGGCTTCGGCATCATGCTGGTCCTCCCGCTGATCCTGAACGGCGCTCTGGGCATGAGCACTCTGCAGATCGGGCTGTTCCTCGTCCCGGGTGGAGCGGTCATCTCGCTGGTCTCCGCCCTGGGCGGGCGCGTCTACGACCGGTACGGCCCCCGCCCACTGGCGATTCCTGGCGCGGTCATCTGGATCGCCGCCATCTGGTACCTCAGCACGATCAGCGAGGCCAGCAACGTCTGGGCACTCCTGATGGGCTACCTCGTCATGACAGCCGCCCAGGCGATGATGTGGGCGCCGATGACGACCCTGGCGCTCTCCTCCCTGCCCGCGGACCTCTACCCCCACGGCAGCGCCGCGTTCGCGACCGCGCAGCAGCTCGCCGGTGCCGCCGGAGGAGCAGTCCTGGTCTCGGCCTACACGATCGGGGCCGCCGCAATCAACGCCGGAGAGCTCACCGTGGCCCAGACCGTCGATGCCGGACAGGCCGCCCTGACCGCCGGTGGGATCATCGCGATCGGCGCCCTGATCGGAGTCCTGGCGATCGGGAAGCACCAGGCCACGTCGGCAACACCCGCAACCCGGACCGAGACGCCCGGACTGGTCGAGTCGTGACGACCACAGCAGGAGAGCTGACCACGCAGGATTTCAAGACGATCTTCCGACGTCACACGGCCGCCGTGGCAGTCATCACCCTCCAGGGCCCCACCGGCCCTGTCGGCTTCACGGCGACCTCGGTCATCTCCGTCTCCGCCGCGCCGCCGATCCTGGCGTTCTCCATCGACTCCGCCTCGACGTCCTGGCCCGCTCTGGCCCAGGCCGAGACGGCCGTCGCGAACCTCCTCACCCAGGAACAGGCAGGGCTCGCCTCGCGCTTCGCCACATCGGGAATCGACCGCTTCGCCACCGTCGACTGGTCGATCGTTCCCAGCGGCGAGCCGGTCCTGCACCACACCCGGGCCTGGGTCCGCGGCCGCATCATCGACCGGTTCCCGGCCGGTCACAGCCACCTGGTCGTCCTGCACGCCCTCGAGCACCACCAGGAACGACGTGAAGAACCGGCGCTGCTGTACCAGGACCGCGGCTACCACCAGCCAGGACCCCCCATCTCGTCCCCCTCCTGACGCAACTCGATCGCGTCGGCCAACACCCCCACCCCGCCCCCAGGGCAACGACCAGAGGATCACTATGAAGATCGGCATCATCGGAGCAGGAGCCATCGGAAGCACCCTGGCTCAGCGGTTGAGCGCCGCCGGGCACGACGTCACCATCGCCAACTCCCGCGGCCCGGAGACCATAGACCCCGCCACGCTCAGCACTGGCGCCACCGCAGCCTGGGCCGCCGAGGTCGTCACCGGCGCCGACGTCGTCATCGTCTCAGTCAACCTCGGGCAGGTTCCCGACGTGGCCACCCTGATCCATCAAGCCCCCGCCGCAGCAGTCATCATCGACACCTCCAACTACTACCCCCTCCGGGACGGCATCATCGAGGCCATCGAGAACGGCGAGGTCGAGAGTCTGTGGGTCCAGGACCACTACCAGCGCCCCGTAGCGAAGGCCTGGAACTCCATCGTGTCTACGTCCTTCGCAGACAAAGCCACCAAGCCTGGATCGCTCGATCGGATCGCGCTCCCCGTCGCCGCCGACGACGCCGCGCACCGCACCCTGGCCATGGCCCTTGTCGAGGACACCGGCTTCGACGCATTCGACGCCGGCACGCTCACCGACTCCTGGCGACAGCAGCCCGGCACGCCGGCGTACTGCACCGACCTCACCGCCGACCCGCTGTCGTCCGCCCTCGCGAAGGCTGACGCACGCTACTCAGCACGTCGCCGCGACCTCGTGTGGGAAGTCGTCTCCGAACGAGCCGCCGCCGAAGGAACCGTTCAGGGCAACTACCTCGTCGCCCTGAATCGCGCCATCTACTAGGAACTGCGTCACAACCCTTAAAACCAGAACTCATGGTCCGGTTCAGTGCCGGCAACGCCTACGCGCCACCGAGGTGACGCAACCGCCGCGGCCGGCGCCAGCCCGATCAACGGACCGCGGAATCGAGGGTCGTCGGCCCGTCGTCGTCGTGGCGTGTCTTGCTAAGTACGCGGCCGCCGGCGCCACGTGGCATCAGGCTATGGAGCGAAGGCGGAGGGCAGATGACGCGCCTCCTGTACGTACGTGCTCTCAGACGTCGGAGGCGTCGAAGCCGGTCGTCCGGATGGGCCGAGCTGGGACTCCGGCCACGACGGTGTTCGCCGGGACGTCCCTGGTGACAACTGCGCCGGCGCCGACTATCGCGCCGTCGCCGATGGTCACCCCGGGTACGACGGTGACCGAGGCGCCAAGCCACACCCTGCGCCCCGATCACGACGGGCGCCGGCGTCATGTCGGCTCACCGTGCCGGGTCGACGGCGTGGTTGAGGGTGCGCGGGAGCCACCAAAGGCCCGGAACCGTTGAGAATCCGGGCCTTCGTCGTGGTGCCGGAGGTCGCGGCAGGCGGCCTCGCCCGACTGCGGGCCGCGCAGGCGGGCCGTCGGCCCGCTACGAGGACAGGTCAGGACCGCCGAGCCCGAACCGCTCGGCGGTCCCGGTCAGCTCGAGGAGGTCGCGCAGCGGCTTGGGTGGCCGCGGGAGGCAGACGCCGGGGTTGGCGGCCTGGACCTGGAGGAGGAACTTCAGGCCCGAGGAGTCGATGAACGTGAGGTCCTCGGCGACGATCGCGTCGACATGCCCGGTGTCCCGGTGCTCGGACTGGAAACGGCGGACGGCGCCGAGGTCCACCTCTCCGACGAGGACGACGCACTGGTGACCATCGCGCTCGGCAAGGGTGATCGTCCCGGTCGTCGTATCCACTGCACGAGTCTAGCGAAGGCGGCGCACCACGATGGCGGTTGCGTCGTCGTCCGAGCGCGGGTCGCGGACCTCGGTGATGACGGAGTCGAGCTGGCCCCCGTCGGCGAAGGAGCGCCGCAGGTGCTCGAGCGCCTCGGGCAGCGGCATCCCCCGGCGCTCGACGAGCCCGTCGGTGAAGAGCACGAGCCCTCCGCCGGGAGCGATGCTCAGGTGCCCGGTCTCGGGCATGTCGCCCACGTAGCCGAGCGGCGCCGAGCGCTGGGCACCGGGCCACCCGGCGTCGTCGGCATCCATGACGAGCAGCGGGAGGTGCCCCACCCGCGCGTACTCGGCCTCGCCCGTGGCCGGGTCGATGACGGCGATGAGGAGCGTGGCCATCTCGTCCGGCATGGTCACGCGCATGACGTCGTCGAGCCCGCGCACGACCGTCGGCAGGCACTTGCGGGTGGGAGCCGAGACGAGGAGCGCCCGCAGGCCGTTGCGGAGCTTGCCCATCGTCGACGCGGCGGGCATGCCGTGCCCGGCCACGTCACCGACGGCGACGGCGAGCCGGCCGTCGGGGAGCTCGAGGGCGTCGTACCAGTCCCCGCCGACCCGACCGCCGTCGGCCGGGTCGTAGCGCGCCTCGAGCGACCACCCCGGCACGTCCGGCAGGGTCGCCGGCAGGGCGGAGCGCTGGAGGATCTCCGCGGCGCGGGCATCGCGCCGGCTGCGCAGGTACAGCGCCTCGACGACGTGCCGGCGCACGAGCGCGGCCGTCTCCTCCTGCTCGGGCGTCCACGGCAGGGACGAGCCGCGCACGGTCTCGCGCCACCGCTCGAACGACTTGCGCGGGCTGAGGCGGACCGTGTCGCCCTCGCGGCGGGCGATGGCCTTGTTGTGCGGGTCACCGCCCCAGTCGACGTCGTGCACCTCCTCGCGGCGCAGCCACACGATCCCGTCCTGCGCGGGCAGCGTCACCGCGAGGGCGCCCGCGACGTCGGGCAGGTCCGCGGCGAGGTGGGGCGCGTCGGTGGGCAGGGACGCCGTGCGGGTGAGCTCCGCCTGCTCGTCGAGCGCCCGGTCGAGGAGGGCCACCGCCCCCTCCGGCGCGAACCCCACGGTGGCCGTCTCGCCGTGGGCACGCACGACGGCGCCGTCGGCGTCCATGAGGCGCAGGAGCGTGTCGTCGGCGGCGAGCGCCTCGGCGAGGGGCACGTCCTCCTGCCGGCTCGCCGCGACGAGCCCGGCGAGGTCGGCGCCCGCACGGCGCGCAGCGGCGATCCGGTTCTCCTCGACCTGCGCGACGAGCCGCAGGGACAGCACGGAGCCGAGGAACTCCGCGGCCGCCCGGACCCCGTACGGCGGGGCGTGCGGGCCGGAGTAGTGGTGGCAGGCGATGAGCCCCCAGAGCTTGTCGTCCTTGAGGAGCGAGATCGACATCGAGGCCGTCACGCCCATGTTCTGCAGGTACTCGACGTGGATGGGGGAGACGCTGCGCAGCGTGGCGAACGTGAGGTCGACCGGGGCCGCCGCGCGCGGGTCGTCCGCGGCGAGGAGGCGGGACGGCGTGTATCCGATGTCCGAGATGAGCCGGATCCAGTTGCGCTCGTACAGCGCGCGGGCCTGCCGCGGGATGTCAGTCGCGGGGTAGTGGAGCCCGTAGAAGCCGTTGAGGTCCGCGCGCTTGTCCTCGGCGACGACCTCGCCGTTGTAGTCGTCGTCGAAGCGGTAGACCATGACGCGGTCGAAGCCGGTGAGCCGGCGCACGTCGCGGGCGGTGACGGTGTACAGCTCCTCGAGGCTCGCGGCCCGGTTGAGCGCCCCGACCGTGCTGCGCACCGCCTGGAACGTGTTGCCGTGCTCGAGCGGGCGGGGCCCCGCGGCCGGCTCGAGCTCGACGATGACGAGCCCGTCGGTCTCGGGCGGGTGGTGGACGACGGCGTCCGTCGGCACCCCGTGGACGTGGACGAGCACGGGGTTGCGGTCCCTCACCTCGCCGTCGGCGGCGAGGTGCGCCTCGATCGTCGCGGCCGCCTCGACGTCGATGACGTCGGAAAGGGTCCGGCCGAGGGCGTCCGCCGCGGGGAGCCCGAGGTGCTCGGCCGTGCTCTCGGAGGCCTGGAGGACCGTCCAGGCGGCGTCGAGGACGAGCAGGACGCCGCGGGGCTGGATCGACCCCGGGACGTGGATGGGCTCGCGCGCACAGTTCTCGAGGTCGACCTCGACACCGGGGTTCAGCAGGATCTCGTCCACGCACCGCTCCTCTCGAAGCCCCCATCTTGCCCGAGCGGCGGGCACGTCGCGGACGCCTTGGTTGGTCCGCCCGGCCTGACCACCGCCGTCGGCGTGGGAAACTGCTCCCATGGCTATGCGTGACATCCGCGTCGTCGGAGACCCCGTCCTGCGCACCCCGTGCGAAGAGGTCCGGGAGATCGACGACCGCGTCCGGTCCCTCGTGGAGGACCTGCTCGAGACCGTCGACACCGAGGGGCGCGCAGGCCTCGCCGCGAACCAGATCGGTGTGAGCCTGCGGGCCTTCTCGTGGAACATCGAGGACGAGATCGGCTACGTGCTCAACCCCCGGCTCGTCGCGGTCTCCGAGGACGAGTTCCAGGACGGCGACGAGGGCTGCCTCTCCGTGCCCGGCCTGTGGTTCCCCACCAAGCGCGCCTGGTACGCCCGGGTCGAGGGCATCGACCTCGACGGCAAGGACGTCGTCGTCGAGGGGGAGGAGCTCATGGCCCGCTGCCTCCAGCACGAGTGCGACCACCTCGACGGGATGCTCTACCTCGACCGCCTCGAGCGGAACGAGCGCAAGAAGGCCATGCGGGCCATCCGCGAGCAGCTCTGAACCTGACCCCATTTCCGCCGTCCGCTCGGCATGACGGGCGATCGATGGCATGATGGGCGACGTTCCGCCGTGAACATGTGACTCACCTGGTCACCGACTGAGGTCGTAGGGGAAGACGTACCTCAACCGGACTAGGAGGGTCGACATGAGTGGTGCTATCACCCGCGGTGTTATCTTCGTGCACTCTGCGCCCCGTGCGCTGTGCCCCCACGTGGAGTGGGCGGCAGGCACGGTGCTCGACGCGCGCGTCGCGCTCGAGTGGACCCCGCAGCCTGCGGCCGACGGCCTGTTCCGGGCCGAGTACTCCTGGGCCGGCCCCGTCGGGACCGGTGCGCGACTCGCCTCCGCCCTGCGCGGCTGGACGCACCTGCGCTACGAGATCACCGAGGACCCGGCTCCCGGGGTCGACGGCGGCCGCTGGTCCCACACGCCTGAGCTCGGCATCTTCCATGCCCAGACGGACGCCCACGGGAACGTCGTCGTGCCGGAGGACCGCATCCGGGCGGCGCTCGAGCAGGTGAGCGACCCCCGCCGCATGCGCCACGAGCTCGACCTCGCGCTCGGCCAGGCCTGGGACGACGAGCTCGAGCCGTTCCGCTACGCCGGAGCCGGCGCCCCGGTGCGCTGGCTCCACCGCGTCGGCTGACCCAGGGTCCGCTGACCCCGGTCGGTCGCCCTCGCGCCGGCTGCCCCCGGCGGGCGCCGTCAGCGCCCGCCGGCAGGGGTCAGACCGAGCGGACCACGAGCGCGACGTTGTGGCCGCCGAAGCCGAACGCGTTGTTGAGCGCCGCGATCTGGCCGGCGGGGAGCTCGCGCGGGGTGTCGCGGACGAGGTCGATCTCGATGCCCGGCTGGATCTCGGTGACGTTGATCGTCGGGGGAGCGGTCCGCTCGTGGAGGGCCAGCACCGCGAAGATCGTCTCGAGCGCGCCGGCGCCGCCGAGCAGGTGGCCGGTCATCGACTTCGTCGCGGAGACGGCCACGTGGTCGGCCTCGCCGCCGAGCCCGCGCCGGATCGCCGTCGCCTCGACGCCGTCGCCGGCGGGCGTGGACGTCGCGTGGGCGTTGACGTGGACGACGTCGCGGCCGGTGAGGTCGGCGTCGTCGAGGGCGAGGCGCATGGCGCGCTCCTGCCCGGCTCCCGTCGGGTCGGGCGGGGCGATGTCGTAGGCGTCCGAGCTCATGCCGACCCCGGCGACCTCGGCGTAGACGCGGGCGCCGCGGGCGGCGGCGTGCTCCGCGCTCTCGAGGACGACGACCCCGGCACCCTCGCCGAGGACGAACCCGTCGCGGGAGACGTCGTAGGGGCGCGAGGCGCCGGCCGGGTCGTCGTTGCGGGTCGACAGCGCGCGCATCTTGGCGAAGGCCGCGATGGGCATGGGGTGGATCGCGGCCTCGGTCCCGCCGGCGACGACGACGTCGGCGCGGCCGGAGCGGATCATCTCCACGGCGTAGCCGATCGCCTCGGCGCCGGAGGCGCAGGCGGAGACGGGCGTGTGCGTCCCGGCCTTCGCGCCCACCTCGAGCGAGACGTACGCAGCGGGGGAGTTCGGCATGAGCATGGGCACGGTCAGCGGCATGACGCGCCGCGCGCCCTTCTCACGGATGGTGTCCCAGGCGTCGAGCATCGTCCACACCCCGCCGATGCCGGAGGCGATGACGGCGCCGATGCGCTCGCCGTCGAGCTCGGGCGAGCCGGCGTCTGCCCAGGCCTCGCGGGCCGCGATGACGGCGTACTGGGCGCTCGGGTCCATCCGGCGCTGCTCCGGGCGGGCGAGGACGTCCGCTGCCGGCACGGCGAGCTGCCCGGCGAAGCTGACGGGGATCTCGTAGCGCTCGGCCCAGTCGTTCTCCAGGGTGCGCACACCGGAGCGTCCGGCGAGCGCGCCCTCCCACGTGGAGCGGACGTCACCACCGAGCGGCGAGGTGGTGCCGAGCCCCGTGACGACGACGGTGGTGCTGGCCATGCTGACTCCTGGGGTCGGGCTCGGGTCGAGCTCGGAAGACGGGTGGGGCGCCGATCGCGCCGGTCCAACGCGCGTGCTGCGTGCTGGTGGGGCGCTCGTACGGGGCGCCGGTGCGGCGCGACGGGGACGGGCTAGGCCCGCGGAACCCCGCCGCGCCGGGCGGCGAGGCTCAGGCCTGCTGCGCGTTCGCGATGAAGGTGACGGCGTCGCCGACGGTCGTGAGGTTCGCGACCTCCTCGTCGGGGATGCGGACCTCGAACTTCTCCTCGGCCAGCGTGACGATCGTCATCATCGACAGCGAGTCGATGTCGAGGTCGTCCGTGAAGGACTTCTCCAGCTGGACGGAGTCGGTCGGCAGACCGGTCTCCTCGTTGACGATCTCGGCAAGGCCAGCCAGGATGTCCTGCTCGCTGTGTGCCATGGGGTGCTCCATCTCTGTTGGGGTGGTGTGTGGGAAGACAGTGTGGTCCATGGGGCGGGACGGCTCGTGGCGCCGCGCCCTCGCGGACTCAGGGCAGGACGACCACCTGGGCGGCGTAGACGAGCCCGGCGCCGAACCCGATCTGCAGGGCGAGGGCGCCCGAGGAGACCTGGCCCTCGCGCAGGAGCCGCTCGGTCGCGAGCGGGATCGACGCGGCCGAGGTGTTGCCGGTCTCGGCGATGTCGCGCGCGATGACGACGTCCTCGCTGAGGCCGAGCTGCTTGGCGAGCTGGTCGATGATCCGCATGTTCGCCTGGTGGGGGATGAACGCCTCGATCTGCTCGGGGAGCACGCCGGCGGCCTCCATCGCCTCCCGCGCCACCTTGACCATCTGGAAGCTCGCCCACTTGAAGACCGTGGGGCCCTCCTGGCGCAGCGTCGGCCACGTCGTGTCGCTGCCGTCCCGGAACGTCATCCACGAGTGCGTCTGGTAGATCGCGCCGGCCTGGCTGCCGTCGGAGCCCCACACGGTCGGGCCGATGCCCGGGGTGTCGGACGGGCCGACGACGGCCGCGCCACCGCCGTCGCCGAGGAGGAAGGAGATCGTCCGGTCCTCGGGGTCGACGAAGTCCGACATCTTCTCGGCCCCGATGACGAGGACGTGGCGGGCGACGCCTGAGCGCACGAGCGCGTCGGCCTGGGCGATGCCGTAGCAGTACCCGGCGCACGCGGCGGAGATGTCGAACGCGGCGGCGGGCGTCGCGCCGAGCCGGTCGGCGATGATCGCCGCCAGCGACGGCGTCTGCTCGAGGTGGGTGACCGTGGCGACGAGGACGGCGTCGATGTCCGCGCCCGTGAGGCCGGCGGCGTCGAGCGCGGCGCGCCCCGCCTGCTCGGTGAGGTCCGCGATGCTCACGTCCGCGCCCGCCCGGCGGCGGGAGACGATCCCCGTGCGCTGGCGGATCCACTCGTCCGAGCTGTTGATCGGCCCGACGATGTCGTCGTTGACGACGACGTTCTCGCCGCGCACGCCTCCCACGCCGAGGATGCGGGAGTGGGCGCGCGGCTCGGCGGCGCGCAGGACGGGACGGTTCATCGGTTTCCTCCGTGACGCCGCACGAGGTCGCGGGCGGCGTCGATGTCGTCGGGGGACTTCAGCGCGAGCGCCTCGACCCCCTTGAGCGTGCGGCGGGCGAGCCCGGTGAGGACCCCGCCGGGCGCGAGCTCGAGGACGCCCGTCACTCCCGCCTCGAGCATCCTCTCGCAGCACAGGTCCCAGCGCACCGGGCGCGCCACCTGGGCGACGATGCGGTCGATGGCGTCGTGGCCGTCGGCCACCGGGTCGCCGTCGGCGTTCGAGAGCAGGGTGAGGCGGGGGTCCGCGGCGGGCAGGCCGTCCGAGACCTCCCGCACGTGCGCGACGGCGGGGGCCATGTGCTCGGTGTGGAACGCCCCGGCGACGTCGAGGGCGATGACGCGTGCCCGGGCCGGGGGGCTCGCGGCGAGGGCCGCGAGCTGGGGCAGGGTGCCGGCGGCGACGACCTGCCCTCCACCGTTGACGTTCGCGGCGGTCAGTCCGTGGCCGGCGATGACCGCGGCCACGTCGTCCGCGTCGCCGCCGACGACGGCGCTCATACCGGTCGGTCGCGTCGCCGCGGCCCGCGCCATGGCGCGGCCCCGCTCGCGGACGAGGACGATGGCGTCCTCGGCGGTGAGCACCCCGGCGACGACGGCAGCGGCGAGCTCCCCGACGGAGTGGCCGGCCGCGAGGCCGACGACGTCGCTCGGCTCGGCGTCATCCCCGAGCACGGCGCGGAGGCTGAGGAGCGACGTCGCGACGATGAGCGGCTGAGCGACGGCGGTGTCCCGGATCGTCGCGGCGTCGGCCACCGTGCCGAGGTGGCGCAGGTCGGTCTCGGCGGCAGCGGCGTAGGCGTCGAGGGTGTCGGAGAGGCCGGCCAGCTCGAGCCAGGGGCTGAGCATGCCGGGGGACTGGGCGCCCTGACCAGGGCAGAGGACGGCGAGCACCGTCCAACTGTGCCAAGCCCTCCCGTCTGGTCACGGCTACGGGCCCTACCAAGTCGCCACGGCACCCTTGTAGGAACCCGCCAAGGCGCGTCGTCCCTCACACGCCGCTGTGCGCGGAGGTGTCCTCGGTGAGGCGCCCGACGGCGAGCGCGATCTGGAGCACGAAACCCTCGCGGGGGTCGGTCGGGTCCCACCCGACGACCTGGGCGATCCGCCGCAGGCGGTAGCGCACGGTGTTGGGGTGGACATACAAGGTGCGGGCGGCAGCCTCGAGGGAGCGGCCCTGCGCGAGGTAGACCCCGAGGGTCTCGAGGAGCGGTCCGCCCGTCGCGGCGAGTGGCCGGTAGAGCTCGGTGAGGAGGGTGCGGCGGGCGAGCGGGTCGCCGTTGAGCATGCGCTCGGGCAGGAGCTCGTCGGCGCCGACGAGGCGCGGGGCGTCCGGCCACGCGGGCGCGGCGAGGAGCCCGGCGAGCGCCGCCCGCGCGGAGCGCCCGGCCTCGGCCACCTCGCCCACCTCGGGACCGAGGACGACGGTGCCGGGTCCGAAACGGGGTAGCAGGGCCTCGGCCGCGGCGCGCGGGTCCTCCGCGCCGCCGAGGACGACCATGAGGCGGTCGCCCTGGATCCCGACGAGGACGTCGGGTGCGGCGCGCCGGCACGCCCGGCGCAGGTCCGCCGTCCGGCGCTCGTCGACCGGCTGGAGCATCGCGCCCACGAGGACGACGCTCGACCCGCGGCCCGTCCACCCGAGCGCCGAGACGCGCGAGCGCAGCGAGCTGTCGGAGTCGCCGCGCACGAGGGCGTCGACGACGAGCGCCTCGAGCCGCGCGTCCCAGGCGCCGCGCGCCTCGGCGGCCCGGGCGTAGACCTCGGCGGCGGAGAAGGCGACCTCGCGGGAGTAGCGCAGGACGGCGTCGCGCAGGTCGCGCTGCTGGCCGGGGGCGGCGAGCTGGACGGCGTTGTCCTCGACCACCTCGACGACGAGGCGGACGAGCTGGAGGGTGTGCTGGAGCGAGATCGAGCGGGTGAGCTCGGGCGGCGCGGCGCGGAAGATGTCTGCCGCGTTGTACGTGGCGGGCGAGGGCTGCTCGTACCAGGCGATGAACGCCGAGATGCCCGACTGCGCGACGAGCCCGATCCACGAGCGGTCCTCGGCGGCCAACGCCCGGTACCAGGGGACGTCGCTGTCGAGCCGCTTGAGGGCGGCCGAGGTGAGCAGGTCCGTCCCGCCGCGCAGGCGGCGGACGACGTCGGAGGAGCCCGCGTCGTGCGCGGCGCTGCTCGTGGGGGTCCGGGGCATGGCGCTGAGCATAGGGGCCGGCGTTGTCGGATGCCGACAAAGGAGTTCGTCGGGCATCGCCGAGCGTGGCGGCGTGGCGCCGCTCCCGGGCGCCCACAGAGCGAGACGCCCCCACGATTCGGCCAGTTCTTCGCGTTTGCGGATGAGCGTGCGGGCCTGAGCGGATATGGTCGCCCGTATGGCTCTTCTCGCCCGACTGAGAGCATTGCTCTCCCGCCCTCGGACCGCGTCACGCGTCGGCATGCGCCGGCCCACGACAGCGGTCCGCAGTGACGACGCTCCGCGAGAGGACGCCTTGCGCGCTCTGCTCGTCGAGGATCCCAACAACATCCAGGCTTTCGCAGCCCTCGCCGAGCTCGTCCGCCGTCGCGCCGAGGGCGTGGACCCGGTGGACCCGCTGACCGCCGAGCACGAGCCCGTCGACCGTCACGTCTCCTCCGACGTCGCCGTCTGGGCCCTCGCCGAGGAGCTCGCCGGCAGCCCACGCGCCTGGTACCCGCTCATCGAGCTCGGCCGGCTCTCCCTCGAGGACGACCACGAGGGCGCGATGCGCCGTCTCGCCGGTGCGTGCGAGCGCGAGCACACCGGCAAGGCGCTCGCCGAGGGCGTACGCACGCTCCGTGAGGGCGACAAGGCCGGGGACGCGCTCGGGCTCGGGGTGGGCCACTGGTCCCCGAAGGAGCACATCCCCGAGGCCGGCCGCCAGATCGTCCTCGCCGCCCTCGACGCGGGTCGCCCGCTCGAGGCGCGCCGCCACCTCACCGAGCTGAGCGAGCACGCCGCCACCGACGAGGCGCGCGCCTTCGTCCTCGCCCTCGAGCCCGACGTCGCCGCCGCCGAGGCCGCGGACGCCCGCTAGACCGGCCACGCCGCGCGGCACCCGTCCCGGGCAGCCGCCGTCTCACCGCTGACCGCCCCGGTCGGGACCCGCACGGGTCCGGACCGGGGCGGCGCGCGATGATGGGCCCATGACTGTCATCAAGATCAACGCCATCACCGTTCCCGCCGACAGCGGCGACGAGCTCGCCCGCCGCTTCGCCGCCCGCGCCGGCGCCGTCGACGGGCAGGACGGGTTCGAGGGGTTCGAGCTCCTCCGCCCCACCGACGAGCGCACGACGTGGCTCGTCGTCACCCGCTGGCGCGACGAGGCTGCTTTCGACGCCTGGGCGAGCTCGGACGCCTTCGCGGCCGGGCACGGGCGCCCGCCGTCGTCCGCGCCCGACGGCGAGGCACCTCACGCAGGCGCGCAGGACGGTGCCTCCCACGGGGCTGCGCATGCCGGGGCTCCCCATGGGCGTGAGCACGGCGGGGCACCCCACGGCGCTGCGCTCGGCGGGGCAGCCCACGACGGTGCGCACGGCCGGGCCGGGGTCGCGGGCGGCGATGGACGACGCAAGCCGGTTGGCGTGAGCGCCGAGCTGTGGAGCTTCGACATCGCGGGTGGCTCGCCCGGCGCCTGAGTGCTGGCCGGTCCGCTCGCGCCTGAGTGCCGCGTCCCGCCGACGTGCCAGCGGGCTGCGGCGGCGGGGCGTCCGCGCTACTCCTCGAGCGCGAGGCCCCGCTGCTCCTTGAGGAGCAGAGCACCGGCGGCGGCGAGGATGAACGCGCACGCGAAGACCGTGAAGACGAGCCAGATCTCGCCGCTGCGGTTGAGGAACGGCACGGCGAGCGGGGCGAGGATCGAGGCGATGCGCCCGAACCCGGCGGCCCAGCCGGCACCCGTGCCCCGGATCGCGGTCGGGTACATCTCCGGCGTCACCGCGTAGAGCGCGCCCCACGCGCCGAGCGCGAAGAACGACATGAGGCACCCGGCCGTGATGACCCCGGCCGGGGTCGAGGCGATGGCGAAGAGGTACGCCGAGCCGGCCGCGCCGACGAGGAAGGTGCTGAGCGTGGGACGCCGGCCCCAGCGCTCGATGAGGTAGGCGGCCACGGCGTAGCCGGGCAGCTGGGCCGCGGTGATGATGACCGTGTACCCGAAGGAGCGGACGAGATCGAGGCCTGAGGCGACGAGGAGCGTCGGCAGCCACGTGAACGCGCCGTAGTAGGCGAAGTTGAGCAGGAACCACACGATCCACAGGCCCGCCGTGCGCGTACGGAGCCTCTTGCTCCACAACGCCCCGAAGGACGACCGGACGCTCGCCGAGGGGGTCGCCGCGCCGTCGGTCACCGGCTCGGCGCGGGCCTCCGGGAGCGCCGGCGCCGCCGTCTTGTCGCCGAACATCGCCGGGGACTCCTCGAACCGCCGCACGGCGGCCTCGGCCTCCTTGTGCCGACCGCGCGTCTCGAGGAACCGCACGGACTCCGGCAGCGCCCGGCGCACGTAGATCGCGTATGCGGCCGGGATCGCACCGATCGCGAGGGCCCAGCGCCACCCGTCGTCGGTGGCGGAGACGACGAAGTAGCCGATGAGGGCGGCAGCGAACCAGCCGACGGCCCAGAAGGCCTCGAGGATGACGACGACGCGCCCGCGGATCTTCGCCGGGGCGTACTCGCTGACGAGCGTCGAGGCGACCGGCAGCTCGGCGCCGAGGCCGAGGCCGACGATGAAGCGCAGGACGAGGAGCATGCCGACCGAGACCGACAGTGCCGCGGCGCCGGTGGCGATCCCGTACACGAGGAGCGTGAGGGCGAAGACGTTGCGGCGGCCGAACTTGTCCGCGAGGAGCCCGCCGAGGGAGGCGCCGAGCGCCATCCCGACGAAGCCGATCGAGCCGATGAGGCTGAGCTGGGTGTCGTCGAGCTGCCACTGGACGGCGAGGGCCGCCATGACGAAGGAGATGAGCCCGACGTCCATCGCGTCGAGGGCCCAGCCCACGCCGGAGCCGACGAGGAGGCGGCCGTGCTCGCGCTTGAACGGGAGGCCGTCGAGGCGCTGCGTGCGGGTCTGCGTGGGTGAGGGGGTGCCGGAAGCCATGAGGGTCCCATCTGGATCGGCAAGGACGGACCGGGTCGGTCGGTCGTCGGGCAACGCTAGTGATCATGGTCGCGGCGGTGGCTGCGGTGACCACGACTCGGGAACGCCGTCTCACGAACGCGGCGCGCCTGAGACGGAGCCTATGCCCGCCGGAACGACGGACGGGGCGGCCCGGACCCGAAGGTCCGTGCCGCCCCGCCCGGGACGTGCTCACTGCGCGGGCAGCACCCGCGCCGCGTCGGTCAGGAGTCGCCGCCCGCGGTGCCGCTCTCGCCCGCGTGGACGTCGAGGAGCCGGTACCGCTCGGCCGCCTGGCGCGGGGCGTCCGCGTCGACCTCGCCGCGTGCGGCGAGGGCCTGGAGCGTGCGGACCACCATCGAGTGCGAGTCGATGAGGAAGTGCCGGCGCGCGGCGGCCCGCGTGTCGGAGAAACCGAAGCCGTCCGCCCCGAGCGTGAGGTACTCGCCAGGCACCCAGGCCCGGATCATGTCCGGGACCATGTGGTCGAAGTCGCTCGTCGCGATGTACGGACCACCGGCGTCACGGAGCTTGGCCGTCACGTACGGCTCGCCGTGGTCGCCGGCCGGGTCGATGAACTTCTTCCGGTCCACCTCGAGCGCCTCGCGGCGCAGCTCGCCCCAGCTCGTCACGGACCAGACCGCGGCGCGCACGCCCCAGTCCTCGGCGAGGATCTCGCGGGCGTGCAGGGCCCACGGCACACCCACGCCGGAGGCGAGGAGCTGGGCGCGCGGCCCGTCGCCCTCGACGTCGGCGATCTTGTGGATGCCCTTGAGGATGCCCTCGACGTCGACGTCCTTCGGCTCGGCCGGCTGGACCATCGGCTCGTTGTACACCGTGAGGTAGTACATGACGTTCGGGTCGCGCGGGTCGTCCTTGCCGTACATGCGCTCGAGGCCGTCGCGGACGATGTGCCGGATCTCGTACCCGTACGCCGGGTCGAAGCTGAGCACCGCGGCGTTGGTCTGGGCCAGGATCGGCGAGTGGCCGTCCATGTGCTGCAGGCCCTCACCGGCGAGCGTCGTGCGCCCGGCCGTCGCGCCGATGATGAACCCGCGCGCGAGCTGGTCGCCGGCGGCCCAGAAGGCGTCACCGGTGCGCTGGAAGCCGAACATCGAGTAGAAGATGTAGAACGGCACGAGCGGCTCGCCGAGCGTGGCGTAGGCCGTGCCCACCGTCTGCATCGCCGCGGCCGAACCGGCCTCGTTGATGCCGGTGTGCATGATCTGCCCGGTCTCGGACTCCTTGTAGCTGAGCATGAGCTCGGCGTCCACGGCCGTGTAGTTCTGGCCGTTGGTGTTGAAGATCTTCGCCGTCGGGAAGATCGCGTCCAGGCCGAACGTGCGCGCCTCGTCGGGGATGATCGGCACGATCCGCTTGCCGAACTCCTTGTCCTTGATGAGGTCCTTGAGCAGGCGCACGAACGCCATCGTCGTGGCGATCTCGTGCTTGCCCGAGCCCTTGGCGAGGACCTCGTAGGTCTTCTCGTCGGGCAGGGTGACCACGGTGGGCGTGTCCCGGCGCTCGGGCAGGAACCCGCCCAGGGCCTTGCGGCGCTCGAGCATGTACTGCAGCTCGGGGGAGTCCGGCCCGGGGTGGTAGTACGGCGGGGCGTACGGGTCGGCGTCGATCTGCTCGTCGGTGATCGGGATGCGGAGCGAGTCGCGCAGCATCTTGAGGTCGGTCGACTTGAGCTTCTTCATCTGGTGCGTGGCGTTGCGCCCCGCGAAGCTCGGGCCCAGGCCGTAACCCTTGATGGTGTGGGCGAGGATGACCGTCGGCTGCCCGGTGTGCTCCATGGCGGCCTTGTACGCGGCGAAGATCTTGCGGTAGTCGTGCCCGCCGCGCTTGAGCGCCCAGATCTCGTCGTCGGTCATGTTCGCCACGAGCGCCTTCGTGCGCGGGTCGCGCCCGAAGAAGTGCTCGCGGACGTAGGCGCCGTCGTTCGCCTTGTACGTCTGGTAGTCGCCGTCGCGCGTCTCGTTCATGAGGTTGACGAGCGCGCGGTCCTTGTCGGCGTTGAGCAGGGTGTCCCACTCGCGGCCCCACATGACCTTGATGACGTTCCAGCCGGCCCCGCGGAAGAACGCCTCGAGCTCCTGGATGATCTTCCCGTTGCCGCGGACCGGCCCGTCGAGGCGCTGGAGGTTGCAGTTGACGACGAAGGTGAGGTTGTCGAGGCCCTGCTGGGCGGCGTGCTGGAGCATGCCGCGCGACTCGGGCTCGTCCATCTCGCCGTCGCCGAGGTACGCCCACACGTGCTGCTGGGAGGTGTCCTTGATGCCGCGCTCGTGGACGTAACGGTTCGTCCACGCCTGGTAGATCGCCTCCGCCGGGCCGAGGCCCATGGAGACGGTCGGGAACTCCCAGAAGTCCGGCATGAGCCGGGGGTGGGGGTAGGAGGGCAGGCCGCGGCCGTTCTCCGGGTGGGAGTACTCCTGGCGGAACCCGTCGAGGTCGGCCTCGGTGAGGCGGCCCTCGAGGTAGGCGCGGGCGTAGTTGCCGGGTGCGGCGTGGCCCTGGAAGAAGACCTGGTCGCCACCGCCGGGGTGGTCCTTGCCGCGGAAGAAGTGGTTGAGGCCCACCTCGTACAGCGTCGCGATCGAGGCGTAGGTGGAGATGTGCCCGCCCACGGAGATCTCGGGGCGCTGGGCGCGGGTGACCATGACGGCGGCGTTCCACCGGATCCAGCCGCGGTACTTACGCTCCGCCACCTCGTCACCGGGGAAGTAGGGCTCGTCGTGGACGCCGATGGTGTTGACGTACGGCGTCGTCATCGGCGTCGGGATGGCGACGCTGCGCTCACGGGCACGCTTGAGCATGTTGAGGAGCACGTACCGGGCCCGGGGCCCGCCGCGCTCGTCGATGAGGCCGTCGAGGGACTCGAGCCACTCGCTGGTCTCCTCGGAGTCGATGTCCTTGACCTGGCTCAGCAGCCCGTTGATCAGTGGGCCGGATCCGTCCTGTGGACTCACGCAGTCCTCTTTCCCTCAGGCGTCGACCTTGACGACGCGCAGTTCGTGGTGGCGCGGTGTCACTTAGATTAGGTCCATTGTCGTGCCCCGCGTGACCCGGCGCCATGCCCCAGGGGTGCGGCGGGCTATGACTTTGCCGACACTTGACACGCGTTGCCGATTTTCGAGAGGCGGGCGGCGCGCCGGAACCGCATCTGGACCTCCGGGCTTGCGCTGCCCCCTCCCACTACGGTGGGGTCATGACGCACGCGTGGTACTCATGGTGGGACCGTCCTGGTCCGCCGCAGAGGAGAGGTAGGGAAAGGACGTGGCAGTGACCGCTGGCCCCACGGGCAGCAGGTTCGGTTTCACCGCCGGGCAGGTCGTCCAGGAGTTCGGGTACGACGACGACGTCGACCAGGACCTCCGGGAAGAGATCGAAGAGGCGACCGGGTCCGAGCTGGCCTACGAGGACCACGCCGACGTCGTCGACGGCACCATCATCTGGTGGCGCGAGGACGACGCCGAGGCAGGCGACCTCACCGACCTCCTCGTGGACGCGACCGCCAACCTCGACGACGGCGGCCTCATCTGGGTCCTCACGCCCAAGCCGGGCCGGGGCGGCCACGTGCGCCCCGCGGACGTGGAGGAGGCGGCGCGCACGGCGGGCCTGCAGCCGACGTCCGCCGTCTCGGCCGGTGCGAACTGGTCGGGCATCCGCCTCGCCGCCCGCGGCCGTGGACGCTGATCCGCCAGACGTCCTCCCGGCGCTCGGTGCGCCGGCCCCGGACCTCGAGCTCCCCGACACCCACGGGACGCCCGTCCGCCTGAGCGCGCTCCGCGGCGCTCCCGCGCTGGTCGTGTTCGTCCCGTTCGCCTTCACGCGCGTCTGCACGGGCGAGCTCGCCGCGCTGCAGGACGCCTGCGGGGGAGCGGCGGACGACGGCGGGGCTTCCGACGGCGGGGTCGGCGCGCTCGGGCGGGTGAGCGAGCCCGGCGCCGCCGCTGGCCCCCGCTCCGGCTCGGGCTCCGGGCTCGCCTCCGCCGCGACGCTCCCGGCCCGGGACGTTGCGCGGAGCGCGGCGACGCTCGACGGCGCGCGGGTGCTCGCCGTCTCGTGCGACCCGGTCTTCACCCTGCGGGCGTGGGCGGAGCAGGAAGCGTTCGGGTTCGACCTCCTGTCCGACTTCTGGCCGCACGGCGCGGCCGCCCGGGCGTACGGCGTCTTCGACCCCGCGACCGGCCACGCCCGCCGGGGCACGTTCCTCGTCGACGCCGACGGCGTCCTGCGCTGGTCCGTGCTGTCCCCGGGCGGCGCCCCCCGGGACGTCGCGGACTACCGGGCGGCGATCGCGGCGCTGTGAACCTCTAGGCTTGCGCGTGCACCAGGGCCTGTAGCTCAGTTGGTCAGAGCGCCGCGTTTACACCGCGGAGGTCGCCGGTTCGAGACCGGCCGGGCCCACCCACGAGCGGACTCCCCGCTCGGAAAGTCACGTCGTCAGCGGTGTGAGGGCGGCGACCTACGAGCCCTCCGGCGAGCAGGCGCGCCGGGTCAGGCGACAGGATCACGCAGGATCGTGCGCAGCGTGTCCTGCGGGGTGTCGCGCGTGAACCCGTCGAGGTGGAGCTCGTGGTGGGGGCCGCTTCGGTGAAGTCCTCGATCCCGAGCGAACGTGCCCAGCTGTTCGAGCGTGGCGAGCTCCTCCGCGAACGGCCCGTGATGCATGACCTGCACGACGTCCTGCTCGGCGATGCTGTGCAGCTCGATGGTGTCGCCGCTGCGGTCCGAGCTGCTCGCTGCGCGGGAGCGTGCTGCCGTCAGCTCGTCGGACGTGGTGCCGGTGGGAACGACGGCAAGGATTCGGAACAGCAACGACGGGACCGGGTTGACGGTGTAGAAGTCCGCGATCTCGACCGGTTCGGACCCCGCCGGGTACCAGTACTGGATCTCGATGACCGGATCCCCGCCGTTGGTGACCTGGCGCGCGACATCGCCGATGAGGGCCTTCTTGCGGTAGAACTCGTCGGTCCCGGGTGAGCCGGATCCGAGGATCGACGCGTACGTCGAGGCGGGGGCGCGGACGTGCTCGGGTGAGTCCGGTGCACGGAGGTGAGGTGTGGTGGGCATCGTTCTGAACCTTTCGTCGTGAGCTCGCCGGTTCGGAGGTCGGCGCTGGTGGTGCCGCCGATGGCCGCGACCGGTGAGATCCGTGAACGGCGCCTGGGCGCCGGCGCTGCTGCGTGGTGCCACAGCTCTGGTGGTGGGGCGCTCAGGCGCTGTAGCCGCCGTCGATGTCGAGCGATGCGCCGTTGATGTAGGCGCCTTCTTCGCCGGCGAGATGCGAGACGAGTGCTGCCACTTCGCTCACCGTGCCGAATCGTCCGACGGGGATGGTCCCGCGAAGGGTGTCACCTGCTGGCCCGCTGGCAGGGTTCGCTGGGGTGTCCACCGGCCCCGGTTGCACGTTGTTGATCGTGATCTGGCGCGGGCCCAGCTCGCGGGACATGCCGCGGACGAGGCTGGCGATCGCGCCTTTCGTCATGCCGTAGATCGACGAGACGTCGTCGGGGAAGTGGTGCGAGGTGACGCTGCCGATCGTGATGACCCGACCGCCCTCCTGCAGGTGCGGGGCTGCGAAGCGGATGGTGTCGAGCGTGCCCCGGATGTTCACCGCGATCATGCGGTCGATCTCGTCGTCGGACAGGTGCTGGACCGGCTTCAGTGTCCCGCCTCCGGCGTTGGACACCACGATGTCCAGGCGTCCCTCGCGGGCGACGACGGCGGTGATGGCGTCACGGATCGCTGCTCGGTCGGCGCTGTCGACCCGGACTCCCGCGGCGTAGCCACCCGATCCGACGACGGCCGTGGTCAGCGCGTCTGCCTCACCCTCGGCGGAGGCGTAGGTGAAGATCACCCGTGCGCCCTCGGCTGCGAGACGGCGGACGATGCCGGCGCCGATACCGCGGGCGCCACCGGTGACGATCGCGACCTTGCCGGTGTGGCGCTCGATGGTCCCAGGCGTGGCGGTCAGGGTGCCGGTCACGAGTCCTCGCCAGATGTTCGTGGCTCGGCCTGGCTCGGCTCGGTCGGGGCGGTGCGGGCGATCGTCTCGTCCAGTCCGGCGCGGATCGTGGCCATGGTGCCCGTGAAGGCCTGGTCGATGTCGATGCCGAGCCTGTCGGCGAGGACGAAGACCCACCACAGGGCCTCCGCGAGCTTGTGCTTCAGCTCTGCGTCCGCGTCACCGTCGATGGCCCACGTCCCGTCGTGCGCGAGGAGCAGGCGCCCGATGTGGCCGACGTCTCCGGTGAAGCCGATCATCAGCTCGTGCAGGGACCAGGTCTTGCCGTTGAAGCGCTGCTCGAGGACCTCGTAGAGGCGGCGGACGTCGAGCGCTTCGTCGCGAGCGGGCGCGAGGGTGAGGGATTCGGTCATGTGTTCATGCCTCTCGGAGCGGGTGGGGGCGTACGCGGTGACGGGAGCCGTCACCGGGTGCGGGGAATACGGCGAGTGAGCGGCGTGCGAGGGCGAGGAGGGTGTGTCGTGGTTCGCCGTCGGCGGCGCGGATGGCGAAGCCGGTGGTGAGGGTGATGAGAAATCGGGCGAGGTCCTCCGGGTTCTCGTCAGCGGGGAGATCTCCGTCAGAGATCGCCTGGCGGAACCGGACGGCGAGACGCTCCTGGATCACCTTGCGGTTCTCGGTGAGGAGAGAGAACGCGTCCGCCTCGTCGGTGACCATCGCCTGCACCGACAGGCATCCGGCCGGCCGGCCCGGAGTCGTGACCGCCTCCGCGTTGCCCGTCAAGAACGCCTCTGCGACCTCGCGTGCCGTGGGCTTCGCGAGTGCGGCATCGACGTATGCCATGTTCCGGCCGATGTAGCGCTCCAGCGCGGTGCGGAACAGCTGGGCCTTGTCGCCGAACGCCCGGTACAGAGCCGGCCGGCTGACGTTCATCGCATGTGTGAGCTCCGTCAGCCCGGTGCTCTCGTAACCGTGCCGCCAGAACGTGTCGATGGCCGCGTCGAGTGCCGTCTCCAAGTCGAATCCTCGGGGGCGTCCACCAGCTGCCATCGGGCCCTCCTCGTGTTTCGTATCGATTGGTACGGAACATACGCTAGCACGGCGGACGCTCGATGAGCGGCTGCGGTCGGACGCTGAGAGAGAGCGTCCACGCTCGCGAGCGGTGGCGTCAGCGTCGGGCACCCTGCTCGGAGCGCCCGGGGCGGGGGCTGGTTACGTACGATGGGCGTGGTGGCTGGTCGCAACGAGCTCCGTGAGCTGCGGAGCGTCTGACGAGCGAAGGAGGGGCGGGACGCCATGCCTTTCGCCGACGAGATGATCAGTGCCTCGACCGCCGCGGACCTGGCACGCGCTATCGCAGCTGCGACCCCCGGTGCCGGCCTGCCGCGTCTGCGCGAGTCACCGGGACTGCTTGCCGACCTGACCTTGCGGGAGCGCGCCGACCTCCTGCGCGACGCCCTGCTGGCGGACGTCCCCGGGGGGTACGACGACCTCGCCCGTGTCGTTCGGGCCGCCCGCGACGCGGCGCCGTCATTCGACGGGTGGATGATGTGGCCCGTCACCGCGGCAGTCGCGACCAGAGCCGTCGATGACGGCGGCACGGCGGCGTTCGACGACGCCATGGGCCTGCTCGCGGAGCTGACCGGCTTGCTGACCTCGGAGTTCGCGATCCGTACGCTCGTTCGGCACGCGCCTGAGCGGGCCCTGGCGATCGTCCTCACCTGGACCGGGTCCGACGACACCCACGTACGTCGTCTCGCCTCCGAAGGAACCCGCCCCTACCTGCCCTGGGCGGTCCGCGTCCCCGAGCTCACCCGCACGCCCGGCGCGACCGTCCCGGTCCTCGACGCCCTCTACCGGGACCCCGCGGAGTATGTGCGCCGCTCGGTCGCGAACCACCTCAACGACCTCAGCCGGGACCACTCGGCCCTCGTCGTCGAGACGGCCGCCCGATGGCTCACCGACCCTGACGAGAACACGGCGTGGGTCGTCCGTCGGGGGCTGCGCACCCTCGTCAAGCGCGGCGACCCTGGAGCGCTCGGGCTGCTGGGCTTCTCGGCCACAGCGGCATCCCTCAGGATCGACGGCCCCCACCTCGACCGCGACACCGTCGCCTTCGGCGAGAGCGTCGAGCTGCGTTCGACTGTTCGTAACGTCAGCGACGAGGACGTGCGACTCGCGATCGACTACGTCGTCCACCACCGGAAGTCCAACGGTTCGCAGCGCCCCACGACGTTCAAGCTCACCACCGTGACGCTGAGGTCGGGCGAGAGCATCGTGCTGCGGAAGGCGCATTCGTTCCGACCGATCACGACGCGCCGGTACTACCCGGGCCTCCATGGGATCTCGCTGCAGATCAACGGCATCGCGACCGAACGTGCGGAGTTCGAGCTCGTCACGGGCTGACGATGCCGGGACGCCCACGCAGAGGGCCCGCATGCTGCGGGGTCGGACCCGTCGAGGGGACACCGCGCCTCCCGCCGTCGACGAGGTGCCGAGGTCGAACCGCCAGCCGGCTGCCGAGGAGCCGTCCGGCGACGGCATCATCCGGGATCGCTACGCTCGGTGGAGCGCCTCCTGCACATGCCGTCCGGGGACGATCCCGGCATGCAGGCGCGGAAGGAGCGGGCCCTGGGGCCCAGGTGACGGATGCCGGACAAGGTCGATGCCAAGAAGGACCTCGACGCCTACCGGGCGAGGCGCGGACAGTTCCGGCTCGTCGACGTTCCGGACATGCGCTACCTCATGGTCGACGGCCACGGCGACCCGAACACGTCCACCGCCTTCTCCGGGGCGCTGGAGGCGCTCTACCCGGTGGCCTACCGGCTCAAGTTCATGAGCAGGCGTGAGCTGGGGCGCGACTACGTCGTCCCGCCGCTCGAGGGACTGTGGTGGGCGGACGACATGGCGGCCTTCGCCGCGGCGCGCGACAAGTCCCGGTGGGACTGGACCATAATGATCATGGTTCCCGACTGGGTCGACGACGCGATGGTGGAGACCGCCGTCGAGGGGGCCGGGGCGAAGGACCGGCCTGAGCGCCTGGACGACCTTCGTCTCGGGGCGCTGAGCGAGGGGCTGTGCGCGCAGACCCTGCACGTCGGCACCTTCGACGCCGAGGCCGAGGTGCTGGCGCGGATGCACGCCGGCTTCATCCCGGACAACGGCCTGCGGATGTCCGGCACGCACCACGAGATCTACCTCAGCGACTTCCGCAAGGTCGCTCCCGAGAAGCAGCGCACGATCCTGAGGCAGCCGGTCAGCGCGGCTGAGGTTCCGCCCTGACGCGCGGAGCACGATGCGCCGGCAGCCGGTGAGCGCGGCTGAGGTTCCGCCCTGACGCGCGGAGCACGATGCGCCGGCAGCCGGTGAGCGCGGCGGAGTCCCAGCCATGGATGCCGGGAGGCGCGCTGTCAGGTCACGGCTCGCTTGACGAGTGCGCCGAGCGCGGAGGCGGCCCCGTCGCTGAGGTCCGCCACGGCGAACGACGTCGCCCACACGCCGCCCGCTTCGTCGAGGTTCGCCTCGTTCGTGAAGCCGAACGTCGAGTACCGCTCCTTGTCAGCGGCGCCGCTGCGGAAGAAGCACACGACCTTGCCCTTCCTCGCGTAGGCGGGCTGCCCGTACCAGAGCTTCGGGGAGAGGTCGGGCGCGTTGGCGATGACGATGGCGTGGATACGTTCGGCGAGCGCGCGGTCGGCCGGCGCCATCTCGGCGATCGTCGTGAGGACGTCGAGCTCGTCGGCTGCCTTCTTGTTCCGGCGCTCGCCGCTCACCTCCTTCTTCAGCTCCGCAGCGCGCGCCTTCATCGCCGCCCGTTCCTCCGCGGAGAACGCCCCTGCGCCGCCGTCCGTGCCGCTGTCCTTCGTGCTCATGGCCGTCAGTCTCCTGTCCCGATGTGGGGCTCTCACGCTACGTGCCGGCCGTGGGGCTGTGCTTCTCGATTCCTGACCGGTGCCGCCCCCTCGGGGCGGACGCGCGGTCCGGTGGGTGCCGGCGGCGGGCACCGGCACCGGCACCGGCACCGGCACCGACGGCGTCGAGACCTCTCCGAGCGGAGCACCTGGCGAGCGAGGACGCGCAGGGTGCCGGCGTGCGGTCCACCGGGCGACGTCGTCGTGCGCGGACCGCGCAGGGGCCGGGCGTGCGGTGCATCGGGCGCCATCCTCGTGCGCGGAGGGCAGGCCGTGGTGCCCGTCCTTGCCGGGCGTGCTCTCATGGCGGTATGCCTGATGGTGCGCGGACCGACCGCGTGCCGACGAAGGAGGAACCATGCCGAACCCCGTAGTCAACAAGGCCAGCACCGTGTGGAAGGGCGACCTGTTCACCGGGTCCGGGACCACCACGCTCGACACCTCCGGCCAGGGGACGTTCGACGTCGCGTGGAAGTCGCGCGCCGAGGAGCAGTCCGGCACGACGACGCCGGAGGAGCTCATCGCCGCCGCGCACGCCACGTGCTACTCGATGCAGTTCTCCAACATGCTCAAGGAGAACGGCACCCCGCCCACCCAGCTCGACACGGGGGCCGCCGTCACGTTCGAGGCCGGCAAGGGCATCACCGGGATCGAGCTCACGGTCAACGCGCAGATCGACGGCATCTCCGACGAGGACTTCCAGCGTGTCGCCAACGACGCCAAGGAGCAGTGCCCGGTGAGCCAGGCGCTGTCCGGCACGACGATCACGCTGAGCGCCACGCTCGCCTGATCCCGCGGAGGGGCCGGCCGCGCGAACGCCGCGCGGGCGGCCTCGCCCATGCCCGGACGCCCCGCCCGTGCCCGGGCGCGGGGCTCGCGGGGGACGGCTCGGACACAGCCGTCCGCCCGCGTGGGCTCGTGCGCCTCGACACGCGCGATGCGCCTGGTCGACCAGGGGCATTGGGTGTGTCGAGGCGCACGAACCCCCGGTTGAACGAAACCGTTGCCCGGCTATGCCTCGCGGCGGCGGACGATCTCGTTGATCCAAATCGGCGCGAACGGGGACGTGCAGTTCGGCGGCGTCGTGTAGTCCTTCAGGACCTCGAGGCGCTCGCCGATCTCGAGCGCGCGGGCACGGTGCTCCGGGTGCTCGATCCCGATGGTCGCGAGGCACGTGTTCATCGCCCACTGCAGGCGTTCCGGGGCGTCGCGCATCTGAGCCTCGATGACGTCGAGCAGCCCGGGCAGGTCGAGCCCCTCGGCGCTCTTCGCCACCCGGTCGCTCGTGAGAGCCCACCCGGCGCTAGCGACGACGGGGTCGGGATCCGCGAACCACGCCACGCGCAGGTCCTCGGCGTACGGGCTCTTCTTGACGATGTAGCTGACGAGCCAGTCGTGCACCTTCGGGGCGCCGGCCTCGCGCAGCATGGCGTCGAGCTCGTCACGGCTGTAGTTCTTGGGTCGGCTGAGGAGGATCGCGAGGAGCTTCGCGGCCGTGTCATCGGTGGCCCACAGCTCGCGCGCGAGGTCCGGCTGCGCCTTGAGCCGCGTCGCGATCGCGCGCAGCTTCCCGAGGTTGACGCCGTGGTCGTCGCCGTGCCGCTCGTTGACGGCGCGGGCCTTCGGGTCCTCGAGCGCGGCGAGCTCGGTCATGAGCTCGTCCACCGTCGTCGTCTCGGCCATGGTGGCTCCCTGTCTCTTCCGGTGCCGGCCAGCCTACGAGGCGCCGACGGCGAGCGGTGCAGCTCCCGCGCCACCGCCCCCGCCCCCGTCCCCGTCCAGCAGGCAGGCGCCGCGGCCGGCGCCCGGCGATGGCCCGCGGCGTCGTCGGTGGCGGATAGCCTGGACCGGTGCCGAACCCGCTGACTCTCGCCGACGTCGTCGGCGTGCTCGAACGGCGCTACCCGCCCGGCACGGCCGAGGACTGGGACGCCGTCGGGCTCGTCGCCGGCGACCCGGACGCGCCCGTCCGCAAGGTCATGCTCGCCGTCGACCCAGTGCTCGACGTCGCTCGCGAGGCGATCGAGTGGGGTGCCGACCTCCTCATCACCCACCACCCGCTCTACCTGCGCGGCACCACCGCCGTCGCCGCGACGAGCCCCAAGGGACGCGTCGTCCACGAGCTCATCCGCGCCGGCTGCGCCCTCTACACCGCGCACACGAACGCGGACTCCGCTGAGGGCGGCGTCGCCGAGGCGCTCGCCGACCTTCTCGGCCTCGAGAACGCCCGGCCGATCCAGCCGCAGTCCACCCTCGCGCTCGACTCGCTCACGACGTACGTCCCGGCCACCCACACGCAGGCCGTCCTCGACGCGCTCGCCGCAGCGGGCGCTGGCCAGCTCGGGAACTACGAACGGTGCGCCTTCACCGTCAACGGCACGGGCACATTCCGCCCCGTGGCCGGCGCGGACCCGACGATTGGTTCCGTCGGCGAGGTCGAGGAGGTCGACGAGGACAGCGTCGCCATGGTCCTGCCGCGCGGGCGCCGGGCGCACGTCCTCGCCGCGCTGCGCGAGGCCCACCCGTACGAGGAGCCCGCGTTCTCCGTCGTCGAGCTCGCCGTCGAGGACGGCCCCACGGGGACCGGCCGGATCGGCACGCTCCCGCACCCGACGACGCTGCGCGCCCTCGCCGGGCACGTCGCCGACGTGCTGCCCGCCACCGCGCAGGGCATCCGCGTCGCGGGGGACCTCGACGCGGAGGTGAGCACGGTCGCCGTCTGCGGCGGCTCGGGCGACAGCCTCCTCGCGACGGTCCGCGCGCTCGGCGCCGACGTCTACCTCACCGCCGACCTGCGCCACCACCCCGCGTCGGAGTCGCGCGAGGAGGGCCGTCCGTACCTCATCGACGCGACGCACTGGGCGAGTGAGTGGCCCTGGCTGCCGCGCGCCGCCGACCAGCTCGCCGAGGACGCCGCCGCCCACGGCGCGCGCCTCGAGACCCGGGTGAGCACCCGCGTCACCGACCCGTGGACGCTGCGCCTGGGCGCGGCTGACAATGACCTGCCTGACCACGACGAGGGAGCCCATCCGTGACGAACGCACCCGTGGCCCACCAGCGCCGCCTGCTCGACATCCAGGCGCTGGACACCCGCACCGCGAAGCTCAACCACCAGCGCCGCACCCTGCCGGTGCTCGCGACGCTCGCCGAGCTCGAGGGGCGCGCGCAGGACCTCTCGCGCGCGCAGGTCGAGGCCCGCACGGTCGTCTCGGACATCCGTCGCGAGGTCAGCAAGGCCGAGGCCGACGTCGAGCAGGTGCGCGAGCGCGCCGCCCGCCACCAGAAGCGCCTCGACGCCGGGCCCGGCACCGCGAAAGACGCGCAGGCGCTCCAGCACGAGCTCGACCAGCTCGCCAAGCGCCAGGAGGTCCTCGAGGAGATCGAGCTCGAGGCGATGGAGCGGCTCGAGGCCGCCGAGGCGCGCGTCGCCGAGCTCGAGGCGCAGGAGGCGGCGATCACGGCCGACGTCGAGCGCCACAGCGCCGACCGCGACGCCTCCTTCGCCACCCTCGACGCCGACCTCGCGAAGGTCGCCGCCGAGCGCGATGCCCTCACGGCGGACATCGACCCGACCCTGCTCGCCATGTACGACCGCGTGCGGTCCCGCACGGGCGGCCTCGGCGCCGTCGCGCTCTACGGCTCGCGCACCGACGGCGCCCAGCTCGACTTCTCGCTCACCGAGCTCGAGGCGATCCACGCCGCGCCCGCCGAGCAGGTCGTCGTCGCCGAGGACTACGGCTACATCCTCGTCCGCATGGAGCCCAAGGAGTGAGTCAGCCCAGCCTCTTCGCTGACGACAACTCCGAGCCCACCCGGAACGAGCCCATCCGGTCCACGCGCACCCGCCGCGGCGGGGGCAGCAGCGGCCGCGTGCTCGTCGTCGAGGCCGACGGCGGGTCGCGCGGCAACCCCGGGCACGCGGGCTACGGCTCGCTCGTGCGCGAGGGCGGGCGCGTCATCGCCGAGCGCGGCGGGTACCTCGGGATCTGCTCGAACAACGTCGCCGAGTACACCGGACTCGTCGAGGGCCTGCGCGCCGCGGCGGAGATCGACCCCGGCGCGCGCGTCGAGGTGCGGATGGACTCCAAGCTCGTCGTCGAGCAGATGTCCGGGCGCTGGAAGATCAAGCACGAGGACATGCGCCGCCTCGCCCAGGAGGCGCGCGAGGTCTTCGACCCGCGCCGCGTGACGTACACGTGGATCCCGCGCGCGCTCAACGGCGACGCGGACAAGATCGCCAACCAGGTCATGGACTCGCGCGGGGAGATCCGCAACGACTACCCCGCCCTCGGCGACGCGGACGACGACGGCACGGGTGAGGACGCCAGCAGGGACGACGAGGGCGCCGCCGTCGGGGGTGGGCAGCGACGCGCGAGCGGCACCGCCAACAGCGGCGCCAGCGAGGAACCCAGCCCGGACGACGCCGGCGCCAGCGGCGAGGCCGCCCCGCCGCCCGAGGTCCCTGCGCGCCGCACCGGTGGCGGGGTCCCGATCCGGCGCGCGGAGGGCGACCCCGTCACCGTCGTCCTCGTCCGCCACGGCGTGACGACGCTGACCGAGCGATCCCTCTACTCCGGCGGAGACACCCCCGGGCCCGAGCTGAGCGACATCGGAGTCCAGCAGGTGACCGACGCCGCCGGCGTCCTCGCCCGCATCGGCGACACCCTGTGGGACGACCTGCCGGCGCCGAGCGTCCTCGTCGCCTCCCCGATGCTCCGCACGCAGCACACCGCGCGCGTCATCGGCGAGCGGCTCGGGCTCGGCGCGGCGACCGTCGTCGACGCCTTCGCCGAGTGCCGCTTCGGGGAGTGGGACGGGCTGAGCGTCGCGGAGATGGAGGAGGGCTGGCCCGGCGACCTGCGCCGCTGGGCGAGCGAGGACGGGTTCCGTCCGCCCGGCGGGGAGTCGGTTGCCGACGTGGGCGCGCGCGTCGGCGCCGGGCTGCGCGCGCTGGCCGCTGAGCATGCCGGACGCACCGTCGTCGTCGCCGCGCACGCCGTCGTCATCCGCGCCGCCGTCGGCGTCGTCGCCCACATGCCCGTCCCGGCGTGGAGCAGCGTTCGCGTCCCGCCCGCCTCCGTGACGATCCTGCGGCTGTGGCCGGGGGACGACGGCGTCGGCGAAATCACCGTCATCGGCTGCCCGAACGAGCTCGGCGCCGCCCCGGCCCGCTGACCGGGTTCGCCGCCGACGCGCCCCGCTGACCGGGGCGGCGCCCTCGTGGCGCGCTGACGGAGCGCCGCTACCGGTACCACCAACGCGACCGGTGGTCCCCCGTCGTGGGCGGGGTGGCCTAGGTCAGGTGCCGCGTCTTGACCGTCCGCTGGCCGCCGGTGTCCCCGGCGGGCGGCTGGTCCTCGTCGTGGTCCGGCGTGGCGCTGAGGGTCACCCCGTACACCGAGCCGACGACGGCGAGGACGTGGTCGAGCGGCTCGTCCGAGTCGAATGTCACCTGCATGGCGTCAGACCTCCTTGTCCGGCCCCGGCGCTCACGCTGGGCCGCTGCCGTGTGGTGGCGAAACGGTAGTACGACCGCCCGCTCATGACCATGCCTTTGGCCGGGCGTCCGTCCGGGCAGGCCGGGCGCGTGCGCGCGGGCGGGGCCCGGTCACGGCCCGGCTCGAGGGGCCGGCACCGGCGCCGTACGCGATGTTCTCGATCTTCGCGCGTGAGAGCTCTCGATCTTCGCGCTTCCCGGGTGTTCAATGATCGCGTGGGCCGCACCGTCGCTGCCCTGGATCGCACGAGGGCGAGCCGAAGGAGACTGCCGTGAGGGTGGAGTCGAGCGCTACGTCGTTGTCCTGGATCCCGTCGGAGTCCGTCTCCGGCATCCTCCGTCGAGGGTTCGACCTCGGCCTGTCCCACTACGACGATCCGCCGCGCGACCACCTCTCCGGCCCCGCGGACGTCGAAGCCCTGCGCGAGGACGACCGGTTCCGCTTCGCCAACGTCCTCAGCGCGTGGGTCCGCTTCGAGGACGGAGCTCCACGGGACTGGGGCCTCGCCCCGGAGTCGGGCCTGCTCATGGGCTCGACGACGGTGCGCCTGGCCAGCGTCGGCGCCACCTTCCGGGGCTACTCGCTCCCGACGATCCAGCCCGAGCCGGTACTCGGCGACGACGCGGTGACGTTCACCCAGACGGTCGGTGGTCGCACGGGCGTTCCGCTGCCGCGGCCCGTCCCGCACCCGCCGTTCGTCCTGTGGCAGGCGCCGATCGTGTGGACGACCCTCGCCCTGACGATCCGCGCCGACGGCACCTCCGAGGTCGCCCTGCCCGGCGCCAGCGCGTTCCCGCGCCACTGGGTCTACGGCCCGGACGGGACGTTGGCGCTCAAGAGCGGCGTCACGGACCAGAAGACGTGGATGGCCCACTCCTTCGGGCCGCGGACCCCGTGGGGCGACCAGGACTCCCCGGCGCTCGTCACCGCGGCCGAGAGCGAGCTCGAGCGGCGGCTGTCCCGTGAGCTCATGCACGGCGAGCACCAGCCCGAGGTCCGGCGGATCGAGGCGGGCGCCGTCGTCACGCGCCAGGGCGAGCCGGGCGACGAGCTCTTCCTCCTCCTCGACGGGGTCCTCGCGGTCGACGTCGACGGCGAGGAGCTCGCGCAGGTCGGGCCCGGCGCGATGCTCGGGGAGCGCGCGGTGCTCGAGGGCGGGCTCCGCACGTCCACGCTCACCGCCGTGACCCCGGTGCGGATCGCCGTCGCGCCGGCGCACGTCATCGACGTCGAGCGCCTGCGGGCGGTATCGCTCCTCCACCGCCGCGAGGAGTGAGGGCGGCGTGCGAGACGGGAGCGGGCGCCGGCGACCCGCGCCACAGGCGCGAGGCGGGTCGGCGGCGCCATGAGCGAGCTGCCTGAGGGCACCCTCACGCTCCTCTTCACCGACATCGAAGGCTCCACGCGCGTCCTGCGCGAGCTCGGGAGCGCGTACGCCGAGGTGCTGACCATCCAGCGTCGGATCCTCCGCGCGGCGTTCCAGCGGTGGGGCGGGCACGAGATGGGCACCGAGGGCGACAGCTTCTTCGTCGTCTTCACGACGGCGCGCGCCGCCCTCAGCGCCGCGCTGCAGGCGCAGCGCGAGCTCGCGCGCGTGGAGTGGCCGGGCGGGCAGCCGGTCCGCGTCCGCATGGGGATGCACACCGGTGAGCCGGTGCGGCACGAGGACGGCTACGTCGGCATGGACGTCCACCTCGCGGCGCGCGTCGCGGGCTGCGCGCACGGTGGCCAGGTGGTCCTCAGCGCGGCGACGCACCGGATCGCCGTGCACCAGGTGCTCGCGGGCATGCGCTTCCTCGACCTCGGCCTCCACCGGCTCAAGGACATCGCCGCGCCCGAGCGCCTCTACCAGCTCGCCGCCGACGGAATCGAGGAGCGTTTCCCGCCCGTGCGGAGCCTCGGCGCCGGGGCGAGCCTGCCGGCGTTCGGCTCACCGCTCGTCGGCCGCGACGGCGAGCTCGCCGAGCTGACGGCGCAGCTCGCGCGGGTGCGGGTGCTCACCCTCACCGGCCCCGGCGGGGTCGGCAAGACCCGGCTCGCGCTCGCGGTCGCCTCCGCACGCGAGGGGCAGTACGCCGACGGCGTGTACTTCGTCCCCCTCGCGGCGGTGCGCTCGACCGACGCGATGTGGACGACGATCGCCGAGGCGCTCGGCGCGACGGGGGAGAACAAGGCGCCCCCGACCTTCCTGTCCTACCTCGGGGCGCGCGAGGTGCTGCTCGTCCTCGACAACGTCGAGCAGCTCCCCATGGCCGGGGACGTCGTGCGCGAGCTCGTCGACGCCGGCCCGGGCGTGAGCGTCCTGACGACGAGCCGGCGCCCGCTCCACGTCGAGGGGGAGTACGAGCACCCGGTCCCGCCGCTAGTCCTCCCCGGCCGCGACGCCGACGTCCGCGCGGCCGAGGAGTCGGGCGCGGTCGCGCTCTTCGTCGAGCGGGCACGCATGGTCCGGCCCGGGTTCTCGCTGACGCCGGAGAACGTCGGGGACGTGGCGGTCATCTGCCAGCGACTCGACGGGCTCCCGCTCGCCATCGAGCTCGTCGCCGCGCGGGCGAAGCTCCTCGGGCCCCGCGCCCTGCGCGCGCGCCTCGACGAGAGCCTCGAGATCAGCGCCGCCGGTGGCGCGCGGCCCGAGCGCCAGCGCTCGTTGCGGGCGGCCATCGCGTGGAGCTACGAGCTCCTCGAGCCGGAGCTGCGGTCCGTGTTCGTCCAGCTCAGCGTCTTCGACGCCGAGTTCGACCTCGAGGCGGTCGCCGCCGTCGTCCGTCCGGGCGAGGCGCCGGCGGGAGGTGGAGCGAGCGCGGGCGCCAGTGGGGCGGCGAGTGCTGGGGCGAGCACCGGTCCGGAGGGCACGGCGAGTGCCGGAGCCGCCACGGCCGACCCGCTCGACCTCGTCGGCGCCCTCGTCGATGCCAACCTCCTCATGATCCGGGAGGGCCGCGACGGCGAGCCCCGCGTGCGCATGCTCCGCACGATCGCCACGTACGCCCGGGACCTCCTGCGCACCACGACCGACGCCGAGGAGGTGCGCCGCCGCCACGCGGAGCACTACGTCGGGGTCGCCGAGCGGCTCAGCCCGCTCCTGCGCAGCGCCCAGCACGTCGGCGCCCGCGACCGCATCGAGGCCGAGCTGAGCAACCTCCGGGCCGCCCTGCGCTGGTCGCTCGGCGCCGGGAGCTCCGAGCACGCCCGCCGGCCGGCGCCTGCCCTCGCGACGGGACTGCGGCTCTGCGAGCACCTCGGGTGGTTCTGGTACGCGTGCGGCTACCAGGCGGAAGGCCGGCAGTGGCTGCGTCTCGCCGTCGAGGCGGGCGCGGGGCGCGAGAGCCGGGAGTTCGTCCGGGCGCTGCACAGCCTCGGCGTCCTCGTCCTCCTCGAGGGTTCGGCCGCCCAGGCCCGGGAGATCCTCGAGACGTGCCTCGACTTCTGGCGCCGCGACGGCGACGCCGCGGGGACCGCGATGGAGCTCAACAGCCTCGCCCTCGCGCACCGGGCGCTCGGGGACCCCGAGCAGGCGCGGGCCATGCTCACCGAGAGCCTCGATCTCGCGCGCGAGGCAGGGGAGCGGCGCGGGCAGGCCAACGCCCTGTCCAACCTCGCGGCGCTCGAGACGGACGCGGGGGAGTACGACAGCGCGATCGAGCGGCTGCGCGAGGTGCTCCGCCTCGACACCGAGGGTGACGACGCGTGGGGGATGGCCGCCGACCACGTCAACCTCGGCGGCGTCCTGCTGCGTGCGGGCCGGCTCGACGAGGCGCAGGAGACGCTCGAGCGGCACGGGCCGGGGGCGGCGTCGCTCGGCGACATCGAGCTGACGGTGGACGTCATCGAGCTCTTCTGCGTGCTCCACGCCGAGCGCGGGGACGCCCGCCGCGCCGCCCGGCTCCTCGGGGCGAGCGAGGAGACGCGCGCGACGGCGCAGCTCCCGCTGTCGGAGCCCGACGTCGCGTGGCTCAGCGGCGTCCTCGACAAGGCCCGCGCGGCGGTCGACCCGCGGCAGTGGGCCGCCGACGTCGAGGACGGCCGGGCCCTCGCCGTCGAGGACGCGCTCGCCGAGGCGCTCGCCGGATCGGACGTTGCTCGGTAGCCGCTCAGGCGTCGGGGTCGAGCCGGAACCACGAGGTGAGGCACCCGCCGTCGGTCTCCCCGATGCCGCAGTCGGCGGAGAGCGTCCGGAGCAGGGCCGTGCCCCACTCCTCCGCGTTGAGGACGGAGTCGGCGACGCCGTCGTCGCCCGCGACGTGGTGCGCGGAGACCTCGAGGAACCCGTCGACGGTCGTCACCTCGACCCGCACCGCCGCCCCCGGCGCGCTGTGCACGACAGCGAGGCCGACGAGCTCGCCCGTGAGGAGCTCGACCATCTGGTTCGCCATCCCGGTCACGCCTTGCCCCGCCGCGACGACAGCCGCCCACCGCCGGGCCTTGCGCGGGGCGGACCGGTCGGCCGGGACCTCGAAGACGTCGAGCGGGGCGGGTGGTGCGCCGTCCCGGCGACCTCCGGCGATGATGCGGAACTGGGCGCGGGAGTCCTTCTTTCGCTCAGCCACGGTCCTACTGTGCCTGATATTCCCGGTGCCGCCAGGTGAGACGCCCGCCCTCCGCCGTCGTGCGGGGCCGTGGGCATACGCTCGGGCCAGCACTCGGAGAGAGGATGAGGCGATGGGGCCGGAGTCGGCTGGCACGAAGAAGAGCAGCAAGACACCCGCGGTCGAGCTCGACGTCGCGGGGCGCAGCGTGCGGATCTCGAGCCCGGACCGCGTCATCTTCCCCGAGCGCGGGCTGACGAAGCTCGACGTCGCCCAGTACTACGTCGACGTCGGCGAGGGGATCCTGGGCGCGCTGCGCGACCGCCCGACGACGCTCGAGCGGTGGCCCAAGGGCGTCTTCGAGGGCGCGAAGATGGCGACGCGCACGGACAGCGAGGGCGACGCCTTCTTCCAGAAGCGCGTGCCGCGCGGGGCGCCGGACTACGTCGAGACGGCGCACATCACCTTCCCCAGCGGCCGCACCGCCGACGAGATCGCCCCGACGGAGCTCGCCGTCGTCGTCTGGGCGGCGCAGATGGGGACCCTGACGTTTCACCCGTGGCCGGTGGTGCGCACCGACGTCGACAAGCCGGACCAGATCCGCATCGACCTCGACCCGCAGCCGGGCACGGACTACGACGACGCCGCGCGGGTCGCCCCGGAGGTGCAGGCGCTGCTCACCGAGCTCGGGATGGAGGGCTACCCCAAGACGTCGGGCGGGCGCGGGCTGCACATCTTCGTCCCCATCCAGCCGAAGTGGGAGTTCGTCGACGCCCGGCGCGCGGCCATCGCGTTCGGCCGGGAGATCGAGCGCCGCATCCCCGACCTCGTGACGATGAACTGGTGGAAGGAGGAGCGCGGGCAGAAGATCTTCATCGACTACAACCAGATGGCGCGCGACCGCACGATCGCCTCGGCGTACTCCATCCGGCCGAACAAGCGGGCGACCGTCTCCGCGCCGCTGCGGTGGGAGGAGATCCCGGACGTCGCGCCGAACGACTTCGACGTGCTGACGATGCCGGCGCGCCTCGCGGAGGTCGGCGACCTCTTCGCCGGGGCGAACAATCAGCAGTACGGCATCGAGACGCTCCTCGAGATGGCCGAGCGCGACGAGCGCGACCACGGCCACGGGGACCTGCCCTACCCGCCCGACTACCCGAAGATGCCGGGGGAGCCCAAGCGAGTGCAGCCGAGCAAGGACCGCGACCGGAAGAAGTAGCCCGACGGTGGTCGGCGCGCGGCCGTCCTGTGGATGGCGGGCGTCGTCCACAGGTACCCGACCGGGGCGGGCGCGCGGAGAGTGCGGCGTCCTAGCGTCTGGCCATGGTGACGCGGGCGCGCAGGGGCGCGAGGACGACGGCGTGGGTCCTGGCGGCGGCGGTGGTCCTGGCCGGGTGCGGTCCAGGGACGGGGGAGGGCAAGCCCGGCGGTGGGGCGGCGTCCAGCGGAGCCGTGGAGTCGGCCCCGGGCTCACCGACCGCGCGAGCGGCGACGGACGACGTGCCGCCCGCCCAGGGGAGCGGCGCGCTGGCGTCGGGTGCACCTTCCGCGGGCGTGCCGTCCGTGGGTGCGTCCCCTGCTGCGGTGCCGTCCGTGGGTGCGATCCCCGGGGAGGTGCCCGGGCCCGACGGTCGCGCGGGCATTCCACCGCCGGAGCGGCCGGCGGAGATGGCCCGCACGGACGAGGCGGGGGCCGTCGCCGCCGCGCAGTACTTCCTCTCCCTCTTCGGCTACGGGGCGGCGACCGGTGACGTGGCGGAGTGGGACGCGATGTCCGACCCCGACTGCCTCGGCTGCGCCGGCCTCCGCGAGGAGATGGTCGCCACTCACCGTGCCGGGAGCCACGACCCGCGCGAGGACCCCGTCGTCAACGCGGTGTGGGTCGCGGACCCGATCGACGGCGCGCACGTCGTGCTGCTCGGCGTCGACTACGAGCTGAGCGACATCCCCGCGAGCAGCGACCCGGCTGAGGCCGTCGAGATGCCGGTCGCCGTCGTCATCGTCGGCATCATCCACACCGGCGACGGGTGGCTCGTGCAGGAGTTCCTGCCCGGCGGTCCCGAGTACCTGCCGGACGTGCCGGGGAGCCCGCCGTGACGGCGGCGGGCTGCAGGACGGCGGGTGACGGGACCGGTGCGGCGCCGGAGAGGCTCACGTGTAGAAGCCGTCGCGCAGGTTGACGCCGTGCTCGAGCCACACCTTGAGCGCGGAGAGCATGAACGTCCAGCCCTCGCAGTTGCCGAAGGCGTTCTTCGCGCCGTCGGGCGTGGCGCGCCACGAGGACTCGGTAATCGTGACGAGGGTGCGCGCGCCGTCGTCGGCGGGCTCGAGCTCGAAGGTCGTCGTGGTCGTGCCGTCCTCGCGCGTCGTCTCGCCGCCGTCCCACCGGAGGACGAGGCGGTGCGGCGGGGTGGCCTCGACGACGGTCACCGGGAACGCCCCAGGGAAGTCGTGGAAGTCCCACGTGACGTCGTTGCCCGGCTCGAGCCGGCCCCGGGCGCCGCCGGTGGTGAAGTAGCGCGAGAGCTGCTCGGGATCGGCGATGGCCTCGTACACCTCGGCGCAGGGCCGGGCGACGTGGCCCGAGATCGTGAAGGAGAGCTCGCTCAGCTCGGTCGGAGTAGACATGTTGTAAAATTACAACATGACGACCGCGGGTGACAAGAGCCAGGACGACGACGTCTTCAGGGCGCTCGCCTCCAGCACGCGGCGACGGATGCTCGACGTCCTCAAGGCCACGCCTTGCACGACCGGCGAGCTGTGCGCGGCCTTCCCCGAACTTGACCGCACGACCGTCCTGCAGCACCTGCGCGTGCTCGAGGGCGCCGAGCTCGTCACGGGCCGCCGCGTGGGCAGGGAGCGGCACCTCGTCCTTGCGCCGCTGCCGATCAAGCGCATCCACGACCGCTGGATCGGGGAGTACGCGCGGGCGGCTGTCGACCTGCTCGAGCGGCTCGAGAGCGACGGTCGGTGACGCGGGCGAGGTCGATGCGTGTGGGGGACGATCGGGGAGTGAGCACCAGCCTCGTCCTCCTCGCCGACACGCACTGGCCCAAGCGCGCCAAGGTCCTGCCCGATCCGGTGTGGTCGGCCGTCGAGGCGGCCGACGTCGTCGTCCACGCGGGGGACTGGGTGGAGGAGCCGCTCGTCGACGAGCTCGAGGCGCGCTCACGCCGGCTCGTCGCATGCTGGGGCAACAACGACGGGCCGGAGATCCGCCGTCGCCTTCCCGAGGTGGCGCGGACGACGATCGACGGCGTCCGCCTCGCCGTCGTCCACGAGACCGGCTCGGCGCAAGGGCGCGAGAAGCGGATGGGGGCGCAGTACCCGGACGTCGACGTGCTCGTCTTCGGCCATAGCCACATCCCGTGGGACACGGTGACGCCGTCGGGTCTGCGGCTGCTCAACCCCGGCTCGCCGACGGACCGGCGCCGCCAGCCGTTCCGCACGTTCATGACGGCAGAGGTGAGCAACGGACACGTGGACGTGACGCTGCACGAACTCTGACGCCGCCGGCTGAGCCGGCTGGCTCGCCGGTGGGGAAGGCGTTCTGCCGAGCGCGCGGCGGTCAGTAGCCTGACGAGGTGGACTTCCTGGCGATCCCGACGCTGCGCGGCGCACTGGCCACCCTCGAGCCGCTCTCGCCCGAGCACGTCGGCGATCTCGCGGAGGCGGTGGCCGAGGACGAGCTCCACCGCACCTGGTACACCCGGCTGCCGTCGCCGGATGGGATGGCCGCGGACATCGAGCACCGGCTCGCCCAGCACGTCGCGGGGAGCGTCGTCCCCTGGGCCATCCGCGCTGCCGACGGCCGGGCCGTCGGGATGACGACGTTCCTCAACATCCGCGCGGACCACCGCCGCCTCGAGATCGGCTCGACGTGGATCGCGCCCAGCGTTCAGGGCACGGGCCTCAACACCGAGGTGAAGCTCCTGCAGCTGACCCACGCCTTCGAGACGCTGAGCTGTATCGCGGTGGAGTTCCGGACGCACTGGCACAACCAGCGCTCGCGGCGAGCCATCGCCGCCCTCGGCGCCAAGCAGGACGGCGTGCTGCGGAACCAGGACCTGTGGCGCGACGGGACGATGCGTGACGTCGTCGTGTTTTCCATCATCGAGAGCGAGTGGCCGACGGTGCGGTTGTCCCTGACCGAGAAGCTGCGCGCCCGGAGGTAGGCAGTCTCGCCGGCGCTCGGAATCCACAGATTCCGCCGCAGGGGTACCGCGCTCCCGCCATCGGGTCTACCGTCTCGCCATGGCGGGCCGAACGCGTCGGGGGGCACGGGCGATAGTCGTGCCCGCGATAGTCGCCGTGCTGGGCGTCGGCTGCAGCAATGACGCGACGCCGAGCCCGATCGCGTCCGGGCCCGAGCCGACCACGTCGCGCGCGAGCGGAACTCCGTCCGCGACGCCGTCGCCTGGGCCGACCGACTGGCCCGCGCCGGAGCGGCCCGCGTCGATGGACCGCGACGACGTCGTTGGCGCGAAGGCGGCCGCGCAGTACTTCATCGAGCTCTACCCGTACGTGTACGCCACCGGGGACCTCGACGAATGGCGCGCGATGTCGCACGAGGAGTGTGTGTTCTGCGAGAGCGTCGAGGCTAACGTCGTGGAGCTTCACTCCGAGGGCGGCTACGGCACAGGCGGCGAAATCGTCGTGGAAGACGTCCGTGCTTCCGAGCCCAACCAGGAAACAGAGTTTTTCCGTGTCGGCTTGCGCGTGACTGAGGGTCCATCCGCAGAGCATGCGCGAGACGGGTCGGAACTTGCTACGACCACGGGTGGTGCTGGCTATTACCTGACTGCCCTAACGTACCTCGACGGGTCTTGGTTCGTGCGCGGCGTGTCCGCCGAGGAGGCGGACTTGTGAGTACGCACGGGTTGTGGGCGATCACTGCCAGCGCGTTGATCGCCTCAGCTGGCGCGGTTTCGATGGTCCAAGTGCCGAGCCCCGAGATTCGTGGGTCCTCCGAGGGGCGAGACTCGATAGACGTAACGGGTTCGGTTAGGGACGCATTCGAAGACGCCGGGGAAAGCGTGAGAGGGCGAATCGAAACGGCCATTGATAGCGGCGGGGCGGTCGCTCCTCCTCCTGCCAACCCCGCATCGGACTGTCACATGATCCTGTTTGTCGAGGCGAATGATCGGAATTGGGTCTCATCCTGCGACCTTGATTCCATCGCGGGCACGGAGAACACGCCGTGGTGGGAACGCATCGAGCCGGGCGAGCCGGGGGAGTCGGAGGAGGGCGACCCCGCCGCGCCTCCCGGGCAGCCCGTCATCGTCACCGCGCAGGAGCTTCAGTCGTTGATCCTCGACTCGGGCGGCCTGACGGTGCAGCCGGAGCGCCCGTGGGTGCTGGTCAACATGGAGACCATCGCCATGACGGGCGCCTCGGTGCAGATGCTCGGCACCGTCGTCCTCGGCGTTCCCGTGCGGGTGCGCGCGATACCCGTCGAGTTCACCTGGGACTTCGGTGACGGCTCCGCACCGCTCGTCGGCACGGACCCGGGCGCGGCGTGGCCGAACCATACGGTCTCGCACGTCTACACGAGCCCCGGGGTCGTCGACGTCTCGGTGACGACACAGTGGGACGGCTACTTCCAGCCCGAGGGCGGAACCTCATGGATACCGGTCGCGGGGCGCGCCGTCACGACGGAGACGAGTGACCCCATCGAGGTCGTCACGGCGCTCCCGCGGCTCGTCACCGGGAACTGACGCCCGGCCAGCCCGCGAAATGCCGGTGCCGACCGGCGCACCGGCCTCCGGCCCCACCACCGCCGTCGGTCACCCGCGTGCGAGCCGGAACCCGACGTCGTCGATCCGGTAGGTCGGGTGGCTGCGCCGGCGCACGGACGCGCGGCAGCTCCAGTGCTCGTCGAACCAGCCGCCGCCACGCAGCACGCGGTACGAGCCGTACACCTCTGGGTCGTAGGTGTCCCAGCACCACTCCCACACGTTGCCGAGGACGTCATGGAGGCCCCAGGCGTTGGGCTCCTTCCCTCCGACGTCGTGCGCCCTCCCGCCGGAGTTGCCGCGGTACCAGGCGATCGCGTCGAGGTCCCCGTACCGAGGGCCGTTCGTCCCCGCCCGGCACGCGCGCTCCCACTCGGCCTCGGTCGGGAGGCGGTAGCCGTCGGCGGTCGGGTCCCGCACGACGTCGTCGCCTTTGATGCCGTAAGCCGGTGCTAGGCCCTGCTCCGTCGACAGGGCGTTGCAGAAGGTCACCGCGTCGAACCACGAGATGCCCTCGACCGGCCGCCGCTCAGCGCGCGCCGCGCCTGGCCACTCACCCGTGACGCGGGCGTACGCGCGCTGCGTGACGGGCGTCGTCGCGATCTCGAACGCGCCCACGCCGACCGTCCACGTGCGGCTCGTCCGCCGGTCCGACAGCGCCACCGGCCCCGCCGGGATGCTCACCATCGCCGTGCCGTCCTGCGTCCTCGCGACCGCGGCCGTGTGGAGCGCCCGCTCCGTCTGATCGCCGGAGCTCACAGCTCCGGACCGAGCAGCTGCGCAAGGTCGTACTTCACCGGCTCCTCGAGCTGCTCGTACGTGCACGACTCGGGGTCGCGGTCCTCGCGCCACCGCCGGAACTGCGTCGTGTGCCGGAAGCGGTCGCCTTCCATGTGGTCGTAGGCGACCTCGAGCACGCGCTCGGGGCGCAGCGGGACGAAGCTGAGGTCCTTGCCCGAGCTCCACCGCGACTCCGCGCCCGGCCGGCGGTCGCCCTCGACGCCACCCCCGCCCGTCCACGGGTGCTCGCCGGCGTCGACGGCCAGTGGGCTGATCTCCTCGACGAGCTCGGCTCGCCGGGCGGCGGTGAACGAGGAGGAGGCACCGACGAACTGGAGCGTCCCGTCGTCGTCGTACAGGCCGAGGAGGAGCGAGCCGAGGAGCGGGCGGTCCGGCGTCGACGTCTTGTGGAGCCGGTACCCCGCGAGGACGACGTCGGCGGTGCGCTCGTGCTTGACCTTGAGCATCGTGCGCTTGTTCGGGGCGTACTTGCTGCTCAGCGCCTTGACGACGACCCCGTCCAGGCCCGCGCCCTCGAACGCGGAGAACCACTCGACGGCGACGTCGTGGTCCCGCGTCCGCGGCGTGAAGAAGATCGACGGACCCTCGAGACCGAGGCCGCGCAGGCGCTCCTGCCGCTCCTCGAGGGGCAGTGTGGTGAGGTCCTCGTCGCCGAGGGCAAGAAGGTCGAAGACGACCATGCGCGCCGGGGTCTCAACGCTGAGGAGCCGGACGCGCGAGTCGGCGGGGTGGATGCGCTGCTGCAGGGAGTCGAAGTCGAGCCGCTCCCCACGCGCGACGATGATCTCGCCGTCGACGACGCACCGCTCCGGCAGCTCGGTCCGGACCGCCTCGACAAGCTCGGGGAAGTACCGCGTCATCGGCTTCGTGTTGCGGCTGGCCAGCTCGACCTCGTCACCGTCGCGGAAGGTGATGCACCGGAACCCGTCCCACTTCGGCTCGTACGTGTACCCGCCGGCGACGGCGTCCGGCTCCGGGATCGACGGGACGGACTTCGCGAGCATCGGCGCGACGGGCGGCATGACGGGCAGGTCCATACCGGGGATCGTCCCACCAAGGTCCGACGCCGTCGCGCCTTTCGTCCACCGCGCCGCGCCCGCACCGCGCGGCACTGCCGACCGTGCCCGCCCGACGGACTGGTTCCGGACAGCACGACGCGGGCACCGGAATCCCGGTGCCCGCGTCAGCGGTCGCGCGACGGTGGGTCTCGCCGTCTCATGCCGTCGGACGACGACGGCCGCCGCCCGCCATGAGTGGGACGACGGCGCACGCCGCCCCGACGTCAGCGGTCGAGGCCGCCCGCGCCGGCACCTGGGTGCGCCGGGTCATCCTCGTCCGTGGCCGGCTGGAGCGCTTCGTCGATGAGCGCCTCCGTGCGGTCCGGTCCACGAGTGTCGGCGCCCGTCGTGCCGACTCCCGTCGTGCCGACTCCCGTCGTGCCGACTCCCGTCGTGCCGACTCCGGCCGTGCCAGCTCCCGCAGTGCCGACCCCGGTCGTCCCGACACCGGTCGCGTCCGCCTCGGTCGTGCCGATGAAGTCGGCGTCCGCCGACTCGGAGCCGAGGTCGGTGGCACCGGCGGCCGGCGTGATCGTCTCGCCCGGAACGGCGCTCTCCTGAGCCTTCTTCGTGCCGGCGACGGCGGCAGCGGCCCCCACGGCGGCGACGCCCAGACCCGCCGCAGCGGCAGCGGCTGCCTTGCCCGGACCAGCCTTGCCGGAGTCGCCGCGTGAGGCCTCAGCGTCCTCGACGCCCGGCGTACCCACCGACGCGCCCTCGTTGACCGACCCGCGCCACTTGCCCGTCGGGTAGCCCTCGGACTCGATGAACTCCTTGAACTTCTCGAGGTCGGCCTCGGCCTGGCGCTCGACGATGTTGAGGGCGTCACCGACCTTCTCGACGATGCCCTCGGGCTCGTACTCGAGCGTGAGGTGCACCTCGGTACGGCCGCCCAGGTCCTTGAACGTGACTGCCCCGGCGTTGGTGGCGCCCTCGGTCGCTGCCCACGCCACCTTCTGGTCGGGGATCTGCTCGACGATGCGCGCCTCCCAGCGGCGCTTCACGCCGGCGATCTCCGCGACCCACTCGAGGTGGTCGTCCGTGAGCTGGGTGACGCTCGTGATGCCTCCCATGAAGTGAGGGAACTCCTCGAACTGCGTCCACTGGTTGTAGACGGTCGTCACGGGGACGTTCACCTCGATGGACTTGTGCACTTCCGTGGTCATCGGATCCTCCTCGTCGAGAGCGGAGGGCGCGGTCAGCACCCACATCAAGGATCGACGGGCGACGGCCTCCGCGCCCGTCGAGCGGGGAAGTTCGGGCCGTCGGCGTCGCCGGGGTTGGCCCCGGCCGCGGAAGCAGCGCAGAAGAGGCGCTGCGTCGCAGGCCGCCCCGCACGGATAGCATGGGCAGCGGATGAGTCGGCCAGGCGGTCGCGGCACCCCTCGGGGTGACGAGGAACGTCCGGGCTCCACAGGGCGGGGTGGTGGGTAACGCCCACCCGGGGTGACCCGCGGGAAAGTGCCACAGAAAGTAGACCGCCGCCACGGCCCTCGGGCCGCGGCGGTAAGGGTGAAAGGGTGGTGTAAGAGACCACCAGCGTTCCGGGTGACCGGAGCGGCTAGGTAAACCCCACCCGGAGCAAGACCAGACAGCAGGCGTTCGAGGGCTGCCCGCCCGAGGCCTGCGGGTAGGTCGCTGGAGGCGTGCGGCAACGTACGTCGTAGATGGATGGCCGCCGGGCGGGTGCTGGTAACGGCGCCCGCTCACAGAACCCGGCGTACCGGCCGACTCATCCACCTTCTCGGGCAGCACAGCCATGAGGGTCACCGCTGTGCCGGTCGTCACGAGCGTCGGTACGGTCCGTGCGAAGTCCAGCCACGACCCCTCCGTCAGCGAGAGTCATCCTTCCCGGGAGGGTGTCGCCGGCTGCGGCGCTAGGAGGCCCGTGCCACGGTGGCCACCACGGCGAGAGGGGCTCGGATGATGATCGACGTAGTGCCTGCCACGCGGCAGCGGTGGTCAGACGTCGTTGAGGCCTTTGGACCGCAGGCGCGCCGGGTCGACTCCTGCTGGTGCCAACGCTTCACCGCACCCAGTTCCGAGGACAACCGCTCGGCACTGCAGCGGGAGGTGAGCACGACGGACATCCCCGTGGGGCTGCTCGCTGTCGTCGGCGGTTCTGCCGTCGGTTGGACCCGGGTCGTGCCGCGCTCGACCCTGCCTGGCATCACCGGCAACCGGGCGCTCCGCGGCCTCCTGCCCGAGGACCCGCGGGCCTGGTGGGTCAGCTGCTTCGCAGTGCGCCGCGAGCACCGTGGTGCTGGCGTCGGCCTGGCGTTGCTGACCGCAGCCGTCGAGTGGGCGCGACAGCACGGCGCCTCGGTGCTCGAAGGTCACCCGGTCGACACCGCTGCGTTGCGGGGCAGACCCTCCCCGAGCGCGGTCTTCACCGGGACGCTGGCCCTCTTCACCGCCGCGGGCTTCGAGGAGATCGGTCGCACGTTCCCCAGCCGTCCGGTGATGCGCCGGCACGTGTGAGCGTCCGCTCGCTCTGCTCCGGGACCCGCGGCACGGTCAGCTGGGCAGCGAGGAGGGCGCAGTCGATCGCTCCGTGCGCCGCGGGGTGATGGGCCGCCTTCATGGCGCGGCCGTAGGACCGACCCCCTGTACCCGGCGAGGCGAGGCGCTCGGACCCTGGACACGGTCCGCCCTCGGGTGGACACTCGCGTCACGGCTCCTGCGGGGGAACCAGTGGGCGGAGCCGTGCACCACCAACGAGGGCGGTTGCTATGACGGACGTCGACGTCGCGGGTTCCACTCTTGCCCAGGAGGGCGGGGCCGACGCGGCCGTGTCGGTGCGCAAGCACTACGACGCGATCGCGCGTGAGTGGAGCCTGCCGCGGGCCGGTGAGCTGTGGGACGGGGTCGCCCTCGCGCACGGGATGGGCCGGCTGGGGGAGGGGCGCGTCGTCGCGATCGTCGACGACGGGTTCGACATGTGCGTGCCCGCCCTCGCCGAGCACGGGCTCGTCTGGCCGTCCCGGCGCCGGGGGACGACGACGCACGGCACCGTCGTCGCGCTCCTCGTCCTCGCGGTGGCGCCGCGCGCCAGGCTGCGCCTCTACCCGGCGAGCAGCGACGGCCACTACGATCTGGCCCTCGTCGAGGCGGCGATCGCGCACGCGACGGCCTCCGACGCCACCGTCATCAACCTCAGCATCGGCCAGGCGTTCCCCATGGCCGACGTCCTCGACCACGAGGCCTTCTTCGGGAACCTCCCGGCGTGGCCCGGGCTCTCCTCCGCGGACCTCCCGTTCTGGGTGTCGGAGGGGCTCGGCCGGCTCGACGGCTGGCGGGCGCTCGTCCGCACACCGGCGTCGCCGCTCGGGGCCGCCGCGCGGACGGCGGTCGAGGCGGGTCGCGTCGTCATCGCGGCGTCCGGAAACGCCGGCGGGTACGCGTACAGCCCCGCGGTGGAGGACGGCGTCACGGCGGTCTCGTTCCAGCGTGTCGAGCGGGCGGCGCGGGACGGGCTGAGCGAGGACGCCCGCGCGACCCCGCCGTCGTTCAGCCAGTCCGAGCTCTCCGACCTCGCGGTGGCCCAGCCGGCCGGGGTGCTCGGGTCGAGCTTCGCGACGCCCCTCATCGCCGGGCTGGTGGCGCTCATGTCCGACCCCGCGGAGATGCCCGCGTTCACCGGAACGGCGCGGCTGGCGGCGCTCGCGGCGGGGCTCATGGTCCACCTCGAGCACGGCGCGGCCTCGTCGCCCCGGCGCGACGGCGTCGTCGACGAGCTCTTCAAGCGGGCGATCGACCGCGCGCCGCACCCGCACCTCGATCCCACGCACCGGGCGCCGTGCCCCGAGTGCGCGGTGCTCCTGGCCGACGCGTACATCAACTTCGGGCTCTTCCGCCTGGGCTGGAACGACCTCGACAGCGCCGAGAACCTGCTGAGCGCCGCGGTGGCCGTCGCGCCGACCAACCCGCACGCGGCAGCGAACCTCGGCGTCGTCCACGCCCGTCGGGCGGAGGCCCTCCGCGACGACGGCGACCTCGCCGGGGCGCGCGAGCGGCTCCTGCGCGCAGGCGCGCTCGAGGCCCGGGCGTACGAGCTCCGCCCCGACCACGAGCCGTACCGGCGGCGTGCGGCGGAGCTCACCGCCGCGGCCGAGGACCCTTCGCACTGGCAGATGGCGCCGTGAGCGGCCGTCGAATCCGCCCCCGCGGGGGGCGCTCCCGGCGATGATGCGTGAGGGACGACGACGGGCGCCGCATCTCGTCTCGACCAGATCGCCTTGACCACGACGAGGGAGCAGACCATGACCGACACCCAGCTCCGGCTCCGGATCGACGACGCCGAGGACCTCGACGCCGCCCACGCGGCCGCGGAGGCCGAACCCGGGATCAGCGTCAGCGAGGAGTTCCCGCCGCCGTCGGGGGGCATCGAGGCACAGGTGGAGCCGGTGACGGCGGTGCTCATCGCCGCCGGCGTCGCGGCCCTGGCGAAGTTCGTCCTCGACTGGTGGGAGAAGCGCAAGGGCGGCCTCGTCATCGACCAGCGCGAGGGCGCCGAGGACGAGATCCACCGCGACCGGGACGTCCCGTGGGGCTACGTGATCGTGTTCCCCGAGGACGGCGGCGAGGTGAGGATCGAGACGGTCGACATGCCCAAGGACGCCATCCACCAGCTGCTCGAGACCGTCATCGGCGGCGCGTTCACGACCGTGACCGACCTCGCCGACGCCGCGAAGAAGGCCGTCGGCGCGGACAAGGTGACTACTCAGACGGCATGAGGATCCACAGGATCGGGTAGATGAGGAGCTGGCTGCCCGGCACGACCATGAGGAGCAGGACGAAGAGGATCCTCGTCACCCACGGTCCGAGCCCGAAGCGTCGCGCCAGTCCCGCGCACACCCCACCGAGGACGCGTCCGTGGCGCGGGCGGACGAGCCCGCGGGTGGCGAAGCCGGTGTGGATGCTGCTGGTCATGGTCGTGCTCCTTCGTCGTCGGTAGGACCAGCATCGAACCCACGCGCGCCCCGCACATCGGGGGATCCCCCTGATTCCCACCCTGATCCGTGCACGCCCGAGGTCCCTGCACGACGCCTCCCAAATGGTGCTCCTGGGGTTTCTGAGGCGTCGTCACCGCCACAGGAGTGGACACGAGCACCACGTGGGGGATCTTCTGCGCGAGGCGCCGCCGGGAGCGCCCGAGGCGGGCGGCTGGTGGCACTGTCCCGGGCGTCACCGGATCGACCTAGGCTGGCGAGGTGACTGACACGTGGACCGAGCCGGAGCCCGACTGGGGCGAGCCCCCGCCGGAGGACCTGAGCCCGTGGGACCTCCACGACCCGGAGATCGCCGCGGCCTTCGCCACCGACGGCGGCGCCGCGGCCCCGCTCGCGGCGGTGCAGGCAGCGCGCGCCTCCACGTCGTCGCCGCTCGAGGCCCTCACGAGCATCTGGGGCTACGACGCCTTCCGCGGTGAGCAGGCCGAGATCATCGAGACCGTCGCCCGCGGCGACGACGCGCTCGTCCTCATGCCGACCGGCGGCGGGAAGAGCCTGTGCTACCAGATCCCTGCGCTCGTCCGGGAGGGCACGGGCGTCGTCATCAGCCCCCTCATCGCCCTCATGCACGACCAGGTCGACGCACTCGAGCAGCTCGGCGTGAGGGCCGCGTTCCTCAACTCCACCCAGTCGACGGATGAGCGCCGCGACGTCGAGCGCCGGCTCCTCGCCGGCGAGCTCGACCTGCTCTACCTCGCGCCGGAGCGCCTGCCCGTCGCCGCCGGCCTCCTCGACCGCGCCCGCATCGCGCTCTTCGCCATCGACGAGGCGCACTGCGTGGCCCAGTGGGGCCACGACTTCCGGCCGGACTACCTCGGCCTGACGATCCTCCACGAGCGCTGGCCCGACGTCCCGCGCGTCGCCCTCACCGCGACCGCGACGGCGGAGACCCGCGAGGAGATCGTCCGCAACCTCGACCTCACCGGCGCCCGGGTCTTCGTCTCGAGCTTTGACCGGCCCAACATCCAGTACCGGATCGCCCCCAAGCAGGACGCCAAGGGCCAGCTCCTCCAGATCATCGAGAACGAGCACCCGGGCGAGGCCGGCATCGTCTACTGCCTCAGCCGCGCGTCGGTCGAGAAGACGGCCGAGTGGCTCGCCGGCAAGGGCGTCACCGCGCTCCCGTACCACGCGGGTCTGCCGGCCCAGACGCGCTCACGCAACCAGGCCCGGTTCCTGCGCGAGGACGGCGTCGTCATGGTCGCCACGATCGCGTTCGGCATGGGCATCGACAAGCCGGACGTCCGCTTCGTCGCCCACCTCGACCTGCCGAAGAGCGTCGAGGGCTACTACCAGGAGACCGGTCGCGCCGGCCGCGACGGCCTGCCCTCGACGGCGTGGCTCGCCTACGGCCTGCAGGACGTCGTCCAGCAGCGGCGGATGATCGCCGACGGCGAGGGGGACCGGCACCGCAAGCGCGCCCAGTCCCTCCACCTCGACGCCATGCTCGCGCTGTGCGAGACGGTCCAGTGCCGCCGCCAGCAGCTCCTCGGCTACTTCGGCGAGCCGAGCGGGCGGTGCGGGAACTGCGACACGTGCCTCAACCCGCCTGAGGACTTCGACGGCACGGTCCCGGCGCAGAAGCTCATGTCGACGATCCTGCGGCTCCAGCGCGAGCGTGGTCAGCAGTTCGGCGCCGGTCACCTCGTCGACATCCTCCTCGGCCGTGAGACGGAGCGGACGCTGCGGTCCCGGCACTCCGAGCTCAGCACGTTCGGCATCGGCACCGAGCTCGGTGACCAGGAGTGGCGCGGCGTCGTCCGGCAGCTGCTCGCCCAGGGGTTGCTCGAGGTGCAGGGGGAGTACGGCGTCCTCGCGCTCACCGAGGCCGCCGGCGCGGTGCTGCGCGGCGAGCGGGAGGTCCGGCTGCGCCGCGAGCCCGAGAGGGTGCGCGCCGCCCGCAAGCCCCGCGGCAGCAAGGCCGCGCCGGTCGACCTCGACGAGCCGCAGCAGGACCTCTTCCAGCGGCTGCGTGCCTGGCGCGCCGGCGTCGCCAAGGAGCAGGGCGTGCCCGCCTACGTCGTGTTCAACGACGCCACGCTCGCCGCCATCGCGCAGGCACGGCCCGGGTCGACGGCGGACCTGCGCGGCATCTCCGGGGTCGGCGACGCGAAGCTCGAGCGCTACGGGGCGGCCGTCCTCGAGGTGGTCGACGCTCCGGACTGAGGGGCAGCGTGGGGACGGCGGGCCGGTCTCGCCGGCCCCGCTCGGCGGAGCGGGGCCGACCGCGTCGAGGGGGCGTAACCTCACGGCATGGATGCGCCGTCCGGCGGAGATCGCGGCTGGGAGGGGGTCCCGGACGCCGCCGTCGAGGTCGCGCCGGGCGCGCAGCCGATCGGGCAGGGGCGTACCGCGCTGGTCTATGAGCTCGGGGACGGAACGGTGCTCCGGCGCTACCGCAACGCCGGGGCGGACGCGCGGCTCGAGGCGGCCGTGATGGAGCACGTGCGCCGGCACGGCATCCCCGTGCCCCGAGTCCACCGTGCGTCCGGGCGCGACATCGTCATGGAGCGAGTCGACGGCCCGACGATGCTCGCCGACATCCTCGAGCGCCCCGTACGGATCCGCGAGCACGCCGGCGTCATGGCGCAGCTGCATCGACGTCTGGACGGCGTACCGCCGCACCCGGGGCTCCCGGTGGTTCCCGGGGAGCCGGCGCGGCTGCTCCACTGCGACCTCCACCCGGGGAACATCATCCTCACCCCGTCGGGGCCGGTGCTCATCGACTGGTCGGAGGCGCGGTCGGGCCCGGCGGCCGTCGACGTCGCCGCGACATGGATCGTCGTGGCATGCCTCGAGCACCCGGACCCGACGGTCAACGCGTTGCTCGTGCCCGTCCGGGCGGCTCTGCTGGAGGCGTTTCTCGGCGCCGTCGACGACCGGGACGCCGCGGCGCGCATCCTGCCGGACGTCGCGCGGGCGCGGATGGCCGACCCGGCGACGACGCCGCAGGAGCAGGAACGCCTGGCTGTTCTCGCGGCGGGGACGACCGACGTGGGGAACGTCGCCGGAGGTGCGCCGGGCGGCGGTCCTCGGTTCGAGGCCTGAACCGAGGCACGCTGTCCGATCTGCGCCACACTCGTCACCGGTGTGACTGATGTGGCGCGATTATCGCCACACCAGTCCGATGAGTCACGAGTGTGGCGCGTTCGCGCCGGAGTCGGCCCGGCGCCCGGCCGTCAGCCGGCGAGCGCGGCGCGGAGGAACGCGATGTCCTCCGCCTGCCGCTCGCCCGGCGTCTCGACGAGCGCGTCGCAGCCCGCCTCGCGGACGACGTGCGCGAGGAGCTCCGGCGGGATCGTGCCGGTGGCGAAGTTCGCGTGCCGGTCGCGGTTCGAGCCGGCCTCGTCGCGGGAGCTGTTCGTGTGGACGAGGTCGATGCGTCCGGTGATGGCGCGGACGTCATCGACGACGGTCTCGAGGTCGAGCCCGGCCGCCCATGCGTGGCACGTGTCGAGGCAGAACCCGACGCCGAACTCGCCGACGGCGTCCCACAGCATGGCGAGCCGGTCGAGGGTGCGCGCGCACGCGTTCTCCCCGCCGGCGGTGTTCTCGATGAGGACCGGGACGGGGAAGGTCGCGCGCTCGAACATCTTGCGCCAGTTCGCCATCCCGGCCGCGACGTCCTCACCGGCCCCGACGTGACCGCCGTGGACGATGAGCCCCCGCCCGCCGAGCGCGGCGGCGGCCGCCGCGTGCTCGGTCACCATCTTGCGGCTCGGGATGCGGATCTTGTTGTTCGTCGAGGCGACGTTGACGAGGTACGGCGCGTGGGCGTAGACGCCGAGCCCCGACGCCACGAGCGCGTCTGCGTCCTCGCGCGGCCGCGGCTTCTTCCAGCCCTGCGGGTCGGCGAGGAAGAACTGGACGATCTCCGCGTCCACCGCCTGCCCGGCCGCTACGGGGTCGTCATCACGGACGTGTGCACCGATCTGTCCCATGGGACGAGCCTAAGCGGACCGACCACCGGTGGCGCAGGTCCGGATGCTGCGGCGAGATGCATCCGGCGTCTCCGGCGTCTCCGGTGTCTCCGGTTCCTCCGGCGTCTCCGGTGTGCGCGAGAGCGAGCGTGCCCGGCGGCCGGTCGCGTGGCCGGCAGCCGGACCCACGGAAACGAGAGCGTGCCACCGGTTCAGCAGCCGAAGTGGCGGCGCTGGCGCTCGTGCTCGGCGTGGACCCACTCGTCGGCCAGGCGAGGATCCGCTGAGGGGTGGCCCTCCTGCAGGTCGTCGAGGTAGCGGCGGTCGGCGTCGATCCGCACAAGCGCCTCGGCCCGGGTGGCCACGCGCCCGTGCCCAGGGATGACGAGCTCGACCCCGCCCTCGTCGAGCAGCATCGCGATCGCGTCGAGGGACTCGCCATAGTGGGAGAGCGCGACGGCGTCGTCGAGGTCGAGGAGCGGCACCTCGCGGTCGGAAACCATGTCGCCGACGAGCAGTGCCCGATGGTCCGGGAGGTGGAGCGCCGCGTGGCCCACCGAGTGACCGGGGAGCGCCACGGGGACGGCCGAAGGACCTACCCACGGGAGCGTGACCTCGTCGGCCGGGACCCGCGTCAGGTCTCCGGCGCCGGACAGGTCCTCGCCGGGTAGCGCGTGTGAGAGCTGCTCCGCGAGCTCAGCGGCATGGCTCACCGCCCAGGCCGCGGCCTCCGGCATCGCCCAGTGCGGCACACCGGGGAACGCCACGGTGCCGAGGACGTGGTCCCAGTGCGGGTGCGTGCTGAAACCGGCGACGACCCGCCAGCCGCGCCGCTCGATCTCCGCAGCGAGCGCGCCGCGCTCGGCGGCGGTCAGCGCCGGGTCGACGACGAGGCAGTCGCCGGCGTCACCGACGACGACGGTCGACGTCGTCTCCCACCGCTCGGCGGTCGCGACCCAGACGCCGGGCGTGACTTCTTGCAAGGGACGCCGCATGCGCTGAGCCGGTGCTGTCATGGGCCCATCGTGCCGCGACGTCGGCCGGTTCGCGCCGGGCTCGCACGGGCGACCGGGAAGCACGGCCGGTTCACGCCGCGCGCGAAGAAGCGGCGGGGGAGCGCCGCCGGTTCGCGCCGGGCTCGCACAGGCGGCTGGGAAGCACCGCCCTTGCCCGAGGCAGCGCACCCGGCGTCACGTGAGGAGCAGGATCCCGGCGAGGCTGACGATTGCCGCGACGAGGGTCGAGAGTGCGCCGAGCGCGACCGCCCGGCCGCCGGTGCGTCGCAGCGTCGCGAGGTGGACGCCGGTGCCGAGCCCGAACATCGCCGCGGTGAGGAGGAACCGGGTGACGACCTCGACCGGGTCGAGCACCGCGTCCGGCACGACGCCGAGGCTGCGCACCGCCACCATCGCGAGGAAGCCCACGACGAACAGCGGCACGAGCGGTGGCAGCTTCACGGCGTCGTCGGCCGGCTTTGCTGCGGCGGTGCCGTCCACCGAAAGGGCAGCGCCGTCCGCGCTGGCCGCCGGAGCTGCACCCGCGACCGAGCCCGCGCCACCAGTGCGGGCATCGCCACCGCGCGCACCGCCGTCGCCCGCGCCGGCGGTGCGCGCGTTGTTGACCTCCGCGATTCGCTTGGCGCGCCGGCGCTCCGTCACCCCGACGACGGCGACCATCGGCGCGAGCAGCACCACCCGGCCGAGCTTGACGACGACGGCGACGGTCAGTGCGGCCGCCGAGACCGCCGACGCCGCGGCCACGACCTGCGCGACCTCGTGCACGGACGAGCCGATCCACACGCCCATCTGGTGGTCGTCCAGCCCGACGAGACCCTGCGCGAGCGGCATGAGGAAAAGCGCGAGCGCGCCGAACAGGGTCACCATGGCGATCGCCGTCGCGACGTCGTCCTCGCTCGTCTCGTCCTCGGGGACCACCGCACTCATGGCGGCGACGGCGGAGGCGCCGCAGATGGCGAAGCCGGTGGCGATGAGCAGCGATGTCGTCCGGCTCGTGCCGACCTTCGTGCCGAGCCACCGCGTCGCGAGGAACGTGATGACCACCGTCGCGACGATCGTCACGAGCTCGCCCACCCGGAGCGCGAGCACCTCACCGATGGAGAGCTGCAGCCCGAGCAGGACGACGCCGGCGCGCAGCAAGCGCTTCGTCGACCACTGGGTGCCGGGGCGGACGGGCGGGCGGAGCAGCCCGGCGTTGCGGACGACGACGCCGAGCACGATCGCGACGATGAGTGGCGAGACCACGGGGACCAGCTGCGCGAGGCCGAGGCAGGCGAGCGCCACGGCGGCCACGAGCGCGAGCCCCGGGAGTCGGTCCACCCAGACCTGGCCGTGGCTGCTGGAGGGGGCGCCTGGCCGCGGCGTCGGCCCTGGCTGGTGCGAAGTCACAGCGGAACTCTGCCTTTCGTCCCCCCGCTTCGCCCAACCGATGGGGCAAGGGGTGTGCCCTGCCGTGGCGTGGTCTGCCTTGGATGGGCATTTCTGCGTGATCACGACGGGGGAGAGGAGTGCGTGATCGTGCAGTTCTGCATGATCACGACGGGGTGTGCGGGAGCACCCTCGACCTGCGCCGCCGCGACCCCCGGGAGAGGATCGAAGGAGCCCCACTCGCACCCGCCCAAGGAGCAGCCGTGAGCCTGTCCGTCGCCGAGCACCTCGTCCGCCAGCTCGTCTCCGCCGGCGTCGAACGGATCTACGGCATCGTCGGAGATTCGCTCAACCCGGTCGTCGACGCCGTCCGCCGCATGCCCGGCATCGAGTGGGTGCACGTGCGCCACGAGGAGGCTGCCGCGTTCGCCGCCGCCGGTGAGGCCGCGATGACCGGCAAGCTCACCGCCTGCGCCGGGTCGTGCGGCCCCGGGAACCTCCACCTCATCAACGGCCTCTACGACGCCAACCGCTCCCGCCTGCCCGTCCTCGCCATCGCCTCGCACATCTCCACCGGCGAGATCGGCACGCAGTTCTTCCAGGAGACCCACCCGGACCGGCTCTTCGTCGAGGCGTCGGTCTACTCGGACATGATCTCCAGCCCCGACCAGCTGCCCCGGATGACCCGCACGGCCATCCGGCACGCCATCGCCGGCCCGGGCGTCGCCGTCCTCACCCTGCCGGGCGACGTCGCGGACATGGAGGTGAAGAACGAGGGCCCCGCGCTCGTCACTCCGCCGCGGCCGGGGCGGGTCGTCCCCAACGACCAGGACGTCGCCGCGCTCGCAGACGCGATCAACTCGGCGAAGAAGGTGACGTTCTTCGTCGGAGCCGGTGCGGTGGGCGCGCACGACGACGTCCTCGCCGTCGCCGACCTCGCCGCGGCGCCCGTCGGGCACTCGCTGCGCGGCAAGGAGGTCATCCAGTACGACAACCCGTTCGACGTCGGGATGTCCGGCCTCCTCGGGTACGGCGCGTGCCAGGAGGCGATGGAGTCCGCCGACCTTCTCGTGCTCGTCGGCACCGACTTCCCGTACACGAACTTCCTCCCCGCGGACGTGCCGACGGCGCAGATCGACATCAATCCGAGCAACATGGGCCGTCGCACCCGCCTCGACCTGCCCGTCCACGGCGACGTCGGCGAGACGATGCGGGCACTCCTGCCGCTGGTGACGCGCAAGAAGAACCGTAAGTTCCTCGACAGCATGGTGAAGAAGCACGACGACCTCATGCACAAGGTGGTCGGCGCATACACGCGCAACGTCGAGAAGACCAAGCCCATCCACCCCGAGTACGCCGCCGTCCTGCTCGACGAGGCGGCCGCCGCCGACGCCGTCTTCACCGTCGACACCGGCATGAACAACGTGTGGGCGGCGCGCTACCTCACCCCGAACGGCCGACGGCGGGTCATCGGCTCGTTCCTCCACGGCTCCATGGCCAACGCCCTGCCGCACGCGATCGGTGCCGCGTTCGCCGACCGGAGCCGGCAGGTCATCGCCCTCTCCGGCGACGGCGGGCTCTCGATGCTCCTCGGTGAGCTCATCACGCTGCGTGCCAACGACCTGCCGGTCAAGGTGGTCGTGTTCAACAACGGCTCGCTCGGGATGATCGACCTGGAGATGATCGTCGAGGGCCTTCCGCCGTACGCCACGGACACGGCCGCGGTGGACTACCGCAACGTGGCGCTCGCGCTCGGGATCCCGGCCGTGCGGGTCGAGGACCCGAAGGACCTGCGCAAGGCGTTCACGGATGGGCTCGCCCGCAGCGGCCCGGCGCTCATCGAGGTCATGACCGACCCCAACGCCCTCTCCATCCCGCCGATGATCACGTTCGGCCAGATCCGCGGCTTCACGACGTCGATGACGAAGCAGATCTTCGGCGGCGGCATGGGCGAGGTCATGGCGATGGCTCGCTCGAACCTGCGGAACATCCCGCGGCCGTAGGGGCGCCGCAGCAGCGGCGCACCGGCGGAACGACGATGCGGACCGGCTCCCACGGACTTTTGTGCGCCCGCCACGTGGGACGAGGAGGACGTCGAGAACACCATCGAGGTCGAGGGCACCGTCAAGCCGTCGGTCGGCGTGGCGGCCGCGATCGCGGCGGTGCTGCTCCTCGCCGGGGCGTACGTCGTCACCCGCCGACGGCGCCATCTCGGGTAGCCCTGAGCGTGCCGATGGCCGGTCTCCCGCGGGGGAGGCCGGCCATCGGCGCGTCGTGAGGGTCTGTCGTCCCGTCAACGCTCGGCACGCCACGGGACTTGCGCGCGCACGACCACTTGCCTCGTGACTCTTGACACGCTTGTACACCGCCGAAATACTCGTTGTATACAAGCGGTGTACAGACCGACGTGGGAGCAGTGGAGCGATGACGAGCACGAGTGGCTACCGGCAGTTCCTCAAGCCCATCGCGCTCATCGCGATCGCGTGGTCCTGCTTCCAGCTCTACGCCGCCGCGCAGGGCGCCCCGCACGCGATGCTCTTCCGCCCGCTGCACGTCGTCTTCGGCATCGCCCTCGTCTTCGCCATCCACCCCGCGCGCAAGGCCTACCTCCGGCGGGCGAGCAGCGTCTCGGACGAGGACCTGCCCGACGAGCTCCCGGCCGGCGAGCGAGCACCGCGGTGGCTGACGTGGATGGACGGCGTGCTCGTCGTGCTGGCCATCGGCATCGGCGCCTACTACGTCGCGAACTCGCAGCGCATCTCCGAGCGGGTGACGTTCATCGACGAGGTCACCGCGGCCGACCGCGTCGTCGGTCTCGTCCTCATCGTCCTCGTGCTGGAGGCGTGCCGACGCGTCGTCGGCCTGAGCCTGTCGATCGTCGCCGTCGTCTTCCTCGCCTACCAGCTGTGGGGCGACCAGCTCACCGGGCTCCTGCGCCATCGCGGGCTGACGTTCGAGCGGTTCGTCGACCTCCAGCTCCTCTCGCCGCAGGGCCTCTTCGGGGTACCGGTCGGCGTGTCTGCGGACTACGTCTTCTACTTCATCCTCTTCGCCGCCTTCCTCGAGATCTCCGGCGGCGGCAAGCTCTTCATCGACCTCGCGCTGGCCATCACCGGCCGGGCGCGCGGCGGACCGGCCAAGGCGGCGATGGTGGGCTCGGCGCTCATGGGCTCGATCAACGGCTCCGCGGTGGCCAACGTCGTCGGGACGGGCGTCTTCACCATCCCGCTCATGAAGCGCACGGGCTACAAGCCGCGCTTCGCCGCGGCCGTCGAGGCGATGGCCTCCACCGGCGGCCAGGTGCTGCCACCGGTCATGGGCGCGGGGGCGTTCATCATGGCCCAGATGATCGGTTGGGACTACCGCGCCGTGGCCCTCGCCGCCCTCATCCCGGCCCTGCTGTACTTCGTCGCCGGGTACTTCATGGTGGACAAGGAGGCGCAGCGGGAGAACCTGCGGCCCATCGCGCCGGAGGACCGCACGCGCGTGCGGGACGTGGTCGGGCGCCTGCACCTGCTGCTCCCGCTCGGGTACCTCGTCTACATGATCCTCTCGGGCCGCTCGCTCATGTCCGCGGCGTTCCAGGCGATCGTGCTCGTCGTCCTCATCAGCTTCCTGCGCCGCGTGACCTGGCTGACCCCGGCGACGATCCTCAAGGCCTTGCAGATCGGCGCCCAGCGCGCGGTCAACGTCGCCCTGCCCACGGCGGTGGCGGGCATCATCGTCGGCGTCATCATCCAGACCAACCTCGGCCTGCGCTTCACCGAGCTCGTCCTCGTCCTCTCCGGCGGCCAGCTCCTCCTCGCGCTCATCTTCACGATGATCGGCTCGATCGTGCTGGGCCTGGGCATGCCGACGACGTCGGCCTACATCATGGCCGCGGTCCTCCTCACCCCGCCGCTCATCGAGCTGGGCCTTCCCCCGATCGCCGCGCACCTCTTCGTCTTCTACTTCGCCTGCATGTCGATGCTCACCCCGCCGGTCGCCCTCGCGGCGTTCGCGGCGGCAGGTATCGCCGGCAGCCCCCTGCACCAGACCGGCCTGACGGCGTTCCGCATCAGCATCGCCGCGTACCTCATCCCGTTCGCCTTCGCGCTGTCCCCGGCCCTGCTCCTGGAGGAGGGGGTCGGCCGCGCGGTGTGGTTCGGGGTGACCGCTCTCCTGGGCACCTACGCACTGGCGGCGGCGATCATCGGCTACCAGAGCGGGATCCTCTCGATGTGGCAGCGGGCCCTGTTCTTCGCCGTCTCGGCCGTGCTCATCTACCCGGGCGAGCTCGTGAGCGGCATCGCCGTCGCCCTGCTCGTCGCGCTCCTCCTCGCCTTCCGGGCGACCGCCGGCCGCCGGCCGGCCTCCGCCGCCGAGGCGGACCCGCCCGACGACGGGTCACCCGCGGACGACGACGCCACCGGCCGCCCCTCCGCCGACGAGCCCGCCGCCCGCGCCGCCACCGGTGCGACCTCGCTCGGGCGGGCGCGCCCGCGCGGCCACCGGGGCCGGTCGGGCGCGGCCGACGACGACCCCACCGGCCGACAGACCGACAGCAAACCGCTCGGGCTCGCCTCGAGCAGCAAGGAGAAGTGACGTGGCAGCAGAACCGCGGACGCAGGTCCTCATCGCGGGCGCCGGACCGGTCGGCATGACCGCCGCCCTCATGCTCGCCCGCCGGGGCGTCAGCGTGACCGTCCTCGAGGGCGGCTCGGACCTCAGCTCGGAGTCGCGGGCCTCCACCTTCCACCCGCCCACGCTCGAGATGCTCGACGAGCTCGGCCTCGCGGACGACCTGCGCGCCGTGGGGCTCGACGTCCCCGCCTTCCAGCACCGCGACCGCCAGGAAGGCCTCGTGGCGGAGTTCGACCTCAGCACCCTCGCGGGGGAGACGCGGTTCCCGTTCCGAGTCCAGTGCGAGCAGAGCAAGCTCACCCGGATCATCCTCGAGAAGGTCCGGGACCTCGCGAACGTCGACGTCCTCTTCGACGCCCGCGTCGAGTCGGTGAGCCAGGACGACGACGCCGTGCGCGTCCACCTCGCCGACGGGCGCGTCCTGGCCGGGGACTACCTCATCGGTGCCGACGGTGCGAGCAGCGCGGTGCGCCGCTCGCTCGGCGTCAGCTTCGAGGGGGAGACCTACCCCGAGCGGTACGTCGTCATCTCGACGAAGGAGGACATCAAGGCCTGGATCCCGGACATCTCCTACGTCAACTACATCTCCGACCCCGCCGAGTGGCTGGTGCTCCTGCGCACCCCCGAGCACTGGCGCGCGATGTTCCCCGTGCGGGAGGGCATGAGCGACGCGGAGGCCGTCGCCCCCGAGAACGTCCAGCGGCTCATGAACACCATCGGGAACCGGCCCGAGGGGTGGCCGATCCTCCACACCACGGTCTACCGCGTGCACCAACGGGTGGCCGGGACGTACCGCGTGGGCCGGGCCTTCCTCGCCGGGGACGCCGCCCACATCAACAACCCGCTCGGCGGGCTCGGCATGAACAGCGGCATCCACGACGCCTACCTCCTCGCCGGGCTCCTCGCCGACCGGATCGCCGGTCGCGCGGACGACGCCGCGCTCGACACCTACGACGAGCACCGGCGTGAGGTCAGCCGCACGTACGTCGCCGTCGAGACCGACAAGAACTGGCGCCGGATCCGGGAGCGTGACGAGGAGCAGCGCCAGCGGCACTTCGCCGAGCTCCGTGCGATCGCGGCAGACCCGGAGCTGCACCGCGAGCACGTCCGCAAGACCTGCATGGTGGCGGAAGTGGCCAGGGCCAGATGAACGACTCTCGGCGTCAGGCGAGGTCTGAGGAGGGAGGGCTCCCGGTGGGGGTGCGGACCGAGACCTACGAGTGGATCAAGACCCACATCGCGACGCTGCCGCGCGACAAGGGCGTCTTCCTCACCGAGGCCGAGGTTGCCAAGGCCGCGGGCGCCTCGCGCACCCCGGTCCGGGAGGCGTTCATGCGGCTGCAGTCCGAGGGACTCATCGAGCGGATCCCGCGGCGTGGCGCCTTCGTCCCGCCGCTGCCGGACTCGGAGATCCGGACCGTCATGGAGGCCCGCCGGATGATCGAGCTCTGGAGCGTCGAGCAGATCATCGCCGACGGCTCCCGGATCTCCGTCGACGAGCTCGAGGCCCTCCTGCAGCAGCAGGCCTCGATGTGGTCGGACTCGCTCGCGTTCGTCGAGATCGACCGCGAGTTCCACTCCCGGATCGTGGCCGCCGCCGGCAACAGCGTCGTCGACCACTTCTACGGCGAGCTCCGCGACCGCCAGCTGCGGATGGGGGTCTACGCGGTCAGCTCCACCGAGGACCGCGCCGCCCGGGTGGTCGACGAGCACCGGCAGATCCTCGAGTCGCTCCGCGCCGCGGACCTGCCGGCGGCGCGGACCGCGACGGCGGACCACCTGCTCAACACCCTCGAGGCGATGCTGCGGTGAGCCCCGCGCCGCCCGCCACGACCAAGAAGGAGACATCATGAGAGTCGGACTGGTCCAGGTCGCCAGCCCTGACGGGGAGGACCCGGACGCCCGCCGCCGGCGCGTGGCCGAGATGATCCGCTCGGCGCCGCCGTGCGACCTGTACGTCCTGCCCGAGCTGTGGGCCGCTGGCTACTTCTCCTTCGAGCAGTACACCGAGCGCGCCGAGAGCCTCGACGGCCCCACCGTCAGCCTCCTCGCCGAGGTCGCCCGCGAGCGCCGTGCCCACATCCACGCCGGCAGCGTGCTCGAGGAAGTCCCCGGCGGCCGGCTGCGGAACACGGCCGTCCTGCTCGACCCCGACGGACACGTCGTCAGCACGTACTCCAAGATCCACGTCTTCGGCTACCGCTCGGCCGAGGCCACCTTGCTCGAGCCGGGGGAGTCGCTCACCACCGTCGAGACCCCCCTCGGCCGGCTCGCCTCGACGACGTGCTACGACCTCCGCTTCCCGGGCCTGTGGCAGCGGCTGTCCGACCTCGGGGCCGAGACGACCGTCGTGCCGGCCGCCTGGCCGCGGGAGCGGCTCGAGCACTGGCGGCTCTTCGTCAGCGTGCGCGCCGTCGAGCACCAGATGTTCGTCATCGCGTGCAACGCCGTCGGCGAGCAGCACGGCACCGTCCTCGGCGGGCACAGCCGCGTCGTCGACCCGTGGGGCACGGTCCTGCTCGAGCTCGGCGAGGACGAGGAGGTCGGCGTCTGCGAGATCGATCCCGGCCAGGTCGCCGCCGTCCGGCGCGAGTTCCCCGTCCTGGGCGACCGGCTGCCGTCCTACGACGCCCTATGAGCATCGCCGCCTCCCTATGAGCACCGCCAAGGAGAAAGAACGCATGGAACACGTCGAGCTCGACCGCGCGCGGCTGCAGTCCGCCAGCACACGGGTGGTCGTCGCCGGCTACACCGCCCGCGACGAGGCGCAGGTGCGCCACCACATCGAGGAGCTGGCGCGGATCGGCGTCGCGCCCCCGGCCAACGTCCCCGAGTACTACCCGATGCCCCCGGGGTCGGTCGTCTTCGGCGACGAGGTCGTCGTCGAGGGGGAGCGGACCTCGGGCGAGGTGGAGCCCGTCCTCGTCCGGCTCGACGGCGAGATCTACCTCGCCGTGGGCAGCGACCACACGGACCGCGAGCACGAGGCGGTCTCCGTCGCGGAGTCGAAGGCGCGCTGCCCCAAGCCGCTGAGCACGAGCGCGCTGCGCCTCGCGCCGGGCGAGCTGGACGAGGTCTGGGACGTCGTCGAGCTCGTCGCCACGGTCGACGGCGCCGCGTACCAGGCCGGCTCCGCGCACGCGCTGCGGCCCCTCACCGAGACCCTGCGCCTCCTCGAGGAGCGGACCGGCCTGTCCCCGCACGAGGACCTCGTGCTCTTCGGCGGCACCGTCGCGCTCGTGAGCGGTGAGTTCGTCTACGGCGAGCGGTGGCACCTCGGCCTCCGCACGCCCGACCAGACCCTGACGCTCGACTACCGCACGGTCGTGCGCACTACGGAAGGAGCGACCAGTGCCCAAGGATGAGCTCGAGTTCTTCCCGACGGAGACCGTCGGATGGACGCCGTGCGAGGGCAAGGTGCCCGAGCTGACCGAACGGATCCTCACCCACGGGGACCGGCCCGGCGTCGTCTCGCGGATCCTGCGGTTCGCGCCCGGCACCGACACCTCGGCCAACGGCCCCCTCCGGCACGACTTCTGGGAGGAGGTCTACATCCTCGAGGGCTCGCTCACGGACCTGCGTCTCGGGCAGACCTTCACCGCGGGCAGCTTCGCCTGCCGGCCGCCCGGCATGGAGCACGGGCCGTGGACGAGCGAGGAAGGGTGCCTGACCTTCGAGGTCCGGTACGACGACGCCCCGGCACCGGCCGGCGCGGCGCACACGACGCACGAGGAGAGTGAGTGACATGCGCATGAAGCGGCACACGAGGACCCGGTCCGCAGCCATCGCTGCCGCCGGTGCAACCTGCCTGCTCCTGGCGGCCTGCGGCGGCGGTGAAACCGGCGGCGACGACGCCAGCGCGGGCGCGACGGACGGCGGCGCCGACGCCGGGCCCACGGACCTCACCTTCGCCTCCCTCGACCAGGGGTCGGCCTGGTACAACTACGCCGTCAGCATCGGGCAGATGGTCGAGCCCGAGCTCGGCGAGGGCTCCGTCGTCGAGGTGCTCACCTACGCCGGGTCCATCGGCAACCCCGAGCTCGTCTCCACCGGTGAGGCGGACCTCGCGACGTCCTTCAGCGCCGTGACCGCCTGGGCCGTCAACGGCGAGGAGGGCACCCCGTTCGAGGGAGAGCCGATGGACAACCTGCGGGTGCTCGTCGGCGGCCTCGACCAGTACTACTTCGGCCCCATCACCCCGGCGAGCTCCGGCATCGACTCGATCCGCGACGCCGTCGACGAGGAGATGGCCCTCGACCTCGTCAGCCAGCCGCGCGCGTCCCTGGGCGACGCGGGCACCCAGCTCGTCCTGCGCGCCTACGGCGCCTCCGTCGACGACGTGACCGGCTGGGGCGGCAGCTTCGAGCCCACGAGCACCGACGTGGCCACCAACGCGATCCGCGACGGCAACGCGGACCTGTGGATCCAGGCGATCACCGAGGGGCACCCGAACATCACCGAGCTCGCCGAGACCTCGGACATCAAGATCCTGCCCATCGACGACGAGGCGATCGAAGCGCTCCAGCCCCTCGGGCTCGAGGCGGCGACGCTCCCCGGCGGCACGTTCCGCGGCCAGGACGAGGACGTCCAGCTCATCGGGTTCACCACCACCCTCATCGCCTCGGACGAGATGTCCGAGGAGGTGGCCTACCAGATCACGAAGACGGTCGTGGAGGGCGCCGAGCAGCTCGTGAGTGCCAACGCCAGCATGTCCGCCTTCGACCCGGCGACCGCCTGGACCGAGGAGAGCACCGGTGGCGTGCAGCTCCACCCCGGCGCGGAGCGGTACTACCGCGAGGCCGGCCTCATGGACTGACGCAGCCCGTCGGGGGGGGGGGGGGGGGGGGGGGGGGGGGGGGGGGGGGGGAGGGGGGGAGAGGGGGGGAGGGGGGGAGGGGGGTCGGGGCGCGGGCACCGGGGGCTCCCCGGTGCCCGCGCCCTACCGCGTTGCGCACGAACGGACGAGGGGACGCGTGAAGAAGGACCGCCGGACGCTGGCCGGGGCGTACGCGACGACGTCCCTCGGCGTCTCCAGCGTCTCGCTCCTGGCTCCCGTCCTGCCCGAGCTCGCGGCCCGGTACGGCGTCGAGGCGGAGTCGATGGCCGTGTTCCAGATGGCCGTCATGCTCCCCGGCATCGTCACCGCCCTCCTCATGGGTCGGCTGGGCGCCCGCGGGCATCTCCGGGGAGCTCTCGCAGTGTCCTTGCTCGTCTTCGGCGTGGCCGGGGCGAGCCTCGCGCTCGTGGAGTCCTTCCCCGCGGCGGCGCTCCTGCGCGTCGTCCAGGGTGCCGGTGGGGGAGGGCTCGTCGCGGCCTCGTTCATGCTCATCGGCACCGTCGCCGAGCCGAGGCGGCTGCGCGCCGTCGGCCACAACGCCGCGATCGTCAGCACGATGATGGTGCTGCAGCCGTTGCTCGGTGCGGGGCTCGGCGCCCTCAGCGCCGCCGCGCCCTTCGGCTTCTACGGGCTCGCCATCGTCGCGGCCGTCCTCGTGCCGCGCACCGTGCCTGCTGCGGCACGGGTGGCGTCCCCGGTCAGGGTGGGACGCTCCGGCCCGCCCCGCGAGGTCCGCGCGGCCCTCGTCATGACCGTGGTGCTCAACGTGCTTGTGTTCGGCTGGTTGCTCCTGCTGACTCCGCTCATCCTCGACGACGCGGGCGTGGACCTCGGGTGGCGCGGCTGGGCGCTGGCGGCGCAGTCAGCGATCGCGACGGTGGCGACGTTCGCGACGGCGCGGTGGCGGAACCGACGCCGCTTCGACGCGCTCCTGGTCGGCGGCTGGGCGGCGGCGGCCTCCCTGCTCGCGGTCGCCGCAGCGGGTCCCGCGGCACTGACGGCGGTCGTCCTCGTCCTCGCCGGTGTCTTCTACGGCGTGCTCAACCCGACGCTCGTCGCTCGGATCTCGCCCGTCGACGGCGGCCGCTGGCTCGGGTGGTGGCAGAGCGCGGCGCGGCTGGGGCAGGTGCTCGGCCCGCTCCTGGCCGGCGCGCTCTACGGGGCGCTGACGCCGGGGCCGGTCCTGCTCGTGGGCGCCGTGGCGGCGGGGGCGGCGCTGCTCGCGGTGCGGCGCCCGCGTCCGCCTGATGGCGGCGTCGCGCTCGAGCACCGGACGCTGTAGAGCCGCGTACCACGGGCGGCGGGGGTGCTCCTGAACCCGCCGGCCGTGCCGCCGGACCAGAAGTGCAGAGCGCCCAGGACCTACTCTTCCGGGCCGTCGTCGCTCGTCCCGCCGAGGAGCACGCGCGTCATGGCGTTACGGGTGTCGAGCAGCCCCGGCGGTGCGAGCAGCGGCGCGTGGCTGCCCGTCATCCGCGCCGGATGAGCGAGCGGTCGTCGAAGTGCATGAGGTCCTTGGCGCCCCTGTACATGCCGCCCCAGGTGAGCCCGGCGTCGGTGAGCGCCTTGACCAGCCGTTCGTCGAGGTCCATGACCCCCTGCTTGCGCGGATCGCGCCCGGCGGTGAGATCGCCCTTGCCTTTGAGGGCGCGGTCCTTCTTCTGCTGGCCCACCCACCAGTCCAGCGATCGCATCTTCCGCGGCACGCTGGGGTTCAGCGAGATCATCTCGCCGATCTGGAACTCCAACGTGGGGACGTCCATGTTGAGGTAGGTGATGACGTCCTCGGAGGCGTTGTTCGTCAGGAGCCACTGCTCCATGACGCCCCGGCCCTCAGGCGGTGGCGCGGTGACGGCGAACGCCGTCCCGCGCATGAGCAGCGTCGCGCGTTCGATCATGTCCGGCACGGCGCGGCCGTTGAGTCCCACGAACGGGTTGCCGGAGTAGTTGATGTCCACCGCCAGCCCGTAGCAGTGCAAGCTCGGACGCTCGCCGCCGCTTGCTGCCTTCGGCGGGCGAAGACCCCCGAGGCCGTGCACGCCGATCGCATCGGCGAGCTCGACGCCGGACAGCCCCGAGAGCTCCGGCAGTGCGGCGATGGCAGCCCCGGCGGTGTCGAGCTTGGCGAGCATGGTCGAGTGCACGCCCCCGACGGCGCTGCCGCTGCTGGGACGGATGGGCAGGCCGAGGAACGTGGCTCCAGGATCGTGCCCGGCGAACCACTCCTCGACGCTCTTCTTCGTCTGCGCCCGGATGTCGTCCGCCATGGACTTGCGGGCGGACGTCTCCCCGCCCGCCTTCGCCTGCGACACGGCGCGTCTGACCTTGCGCTCCTTCTCCGCGTCCGTGAGGTCCGCGCCCGGCGTGTACCGCGCGATGAGCGGGACGACGAGCTCCTTCTTCAGCCGCATCCACTCCTTGATGAGCGGCTTGTCGGACTTCTTGGCGGGGTCCAGGAGCCGGCCCGCCTGGTCCGGGTGGCGCAGCGCGTAGACCATCTGGGTGAGCGCGTCGGCGTCCCGAACACCGCCCAGGACGAGGCGCTTGACCATCGCCCGTTCGAGCGGCAGCCCGTAGGTGACGTCCCGCAGCACGCCGAGGCCACCCGTGGCCGTCTTCGCCACTCCCGTCGCGAACGTAGCGGCGCCCTCGACGACGGCGGTGGCCGCGGAGCCGACGTCGTCCCACCAGTCGCGCTGGACCGTCGGCGGCGTCCGGCCGACGGCGCCTGCTTGCCCCGGTGGTCCGAGGGCACCGGCCGCCGTGGTGGTGGCCCGGTTGCCCGCACCGGCGGCGACCGTCGCGAGCACCAGCCGCTGCACACCGGGGGCCGCGGCACCAGCCGGTGCGGGCGCCGGTTTCCGCGGCGGACCGAGGAACACCTCCCGGATGGCCGAGGCGTGGGCCTCGAGCTCGACCTTGCGGTCCGGGTCACGCACAGCGGAGTCGGACCGGTACTGCTCACCCACCTCCATCGTGAGGACCGCGATCCCTTTGGACGGGCCCCACTGCCCGAGCGAGCGTCCCTTCGCGTTCTCGCGGGCGATCTGCGCGGCGGACTTCTTCGGGTCCTGGCCCGGGTAGAGGCTCGACCACGCCGTGCCGTCCTTGTTCCCGGGCACCTTCGCGCCGCCCGCCTCGGCGTGCTTGGCGGTGTCGACGGCGAGCGCGTGTGCCTCGGACGCGAGCGCTGAGGCGCCGGTGGACGGGTGCGGGTCGGCGAAGATCCCCGCTGAGGAGAGCGTCTTGTGCGCGTGGATGGACAGCACCCGAGTCGGCGAGAAGGCGTTGACGAGCGCGAGCAGGGCGATCGTGCCGGGCTCCATGATGCGTCCGCGCGCGTCGACCGGGTTCGCCAGGTCGAGGTCGTCGCCGAGATCCGGCAGCTGCCGGTTGGGGTCGACCTGCCCCGGGGTGACCCGGCCCGGGTCGCGCGCGGCGTTCCTCACCTCCCGGTACTTCTTCAGCGTGACGCTGCCCTGCTCGGCGGCGAGCTTCTTGTCCCAGGCGGCGCGCGAGGCGACGTTGTGGGGGAACAGCCTCGGGACGACGACGACGGTGAAGTAGGGCCGGTGGACGGCGAGCTGGTCGAGGAGCCGCTCGGCCACCTCGACGCCGGACTGCTCCGAGCCGTGGACCCCCGCCACGACCAGCGCCACCTCGTCGATCTCGCCGGGGACGAGATGAGCGCGGATCGGCTGCCCGGCGCTGTCGACGCCGACCGGCATGCCGAAGGGGCCGCTGAGGAGCCCCTTGAGGCCGAGCAGTGCGAGCGCGAGCTGGAACCCGCGCAGCCCCCACGACAGCACCGTGGAGACGCCCGCCTGCTGCTGCGCGCGGTCGAGGTCCTCGCCGCGCTGGACGCTGTGCATCCCGTGCTGGAGCGGCCGTCCAGCGGACCGTGCCGCGGACGCCGGAGCGAGCACACGGGTGACGCCGGCATTGCCGAGCCCCGCTGGCTCGACCGCGCCGACGACCCGTTCTCGGCGCACCGGCGCGGAGGCGTGCTGGTGCGGAAGTCGCACGACCACGTGGCCACGCTACGTCCCCCGACGGTGACCGTTCAGGGCGCCGGGGCTGCTCCGCGGGCAGCGAAACCGGCGCCATCGGGAAGCGAGAGCCGGGACGGTCGCCGTGCTTGGCTGCTTGGGAGGGCCCCCGAGGTCACGCGGAGGGGAGGGGCAGCACCCGCTCAGCGGTGGCCGCGGGCGGCCAGGGCGGCCGCGCCGACGATCCCCGCCTGGTTCCGGAGCGCCGCCGGGATGATGGGCGTGTTGAGCTCGAGCAGCGGCAGGAACTTGTCGTGCTTCTTGCTCACGCCGCCGCCGACGACGATGAGGTCGGGGGAGAAGAGCATCTCGACCGTCTCGAAGTACGTCTGCAGCCGCTTGGCCCACTTCTCCCAGCTGAGGTCCTCACGCTCGCGCGCGGAGTCGGCGGCGCGGCTCTCGGCGTCTTGCCCGTCGATCTCGAGGTGGCCGAGCTCGGTGTTCGGCACCAGCGTGCCGTTGACGATGAGCGCGGAGCCGATCCCCGTCCCGAGCGTCATGACGAGGACCGTGCCCTCGACGTCCTTCGCCGCGCCGTAGAGCGTCTCGGCGTACCCCGCGGCGTCCGCGTCGTTGACGGCGATGACGCTGCGGCCCGTCGTCGTCGACATGAGCTCGGAGACGTCGACACCCTGCCACGACTGGTCGAGGTTGGCGATGAACGGGACGACGCCGTGGCGGATCGGCGCAGGGAACGTCAGCCCGACGGGCACGGACTCGTCGAGCTCGAAGGAGTCGATGATCTCCTTGCAGATGGCGGCGACGGCCTCGGGCGTCGACTTCTCCGGCGTCGGGATCCGCAGCCGCTCGGCAGCGAACTCGCCGGCGTCAAGGTCGACCGGCGCGCCCTTGATCCCCGACCCGCCGATGTCGATGCCGAAGGCGCGGGACGTGGTGGCACTGGGCATCGGATCCTCCGGGCGGACGACGACGGTGGCGGGCTACCGGCCGGACCCGCGGGAGCGGGGTGGCCGGGCTCGAGACTACCGACCGTCCGGCCGCTCCCGCGCCTCAGGACGTGGAGCTCCTACCTCAGGACTCCGCGGCCATCGACTCCTTCCACGCGTCGAGGTTCCGCTGCACCTCCTCGTCGGTGCGCAGCGACGTGCGCGTCATGATCGACCAGCGCACGCCGTACGGGTCCTGGATCGAGGCGAAGCGGTCGCCGGTCACGTCGAAGTCCGAAGCCTCCTCACGCACCCGCGCCCCACGCTCCCGGGCGCGCGCCAGTGTGGCGTCGACGTCGGGCACGTAGATCGCGAGGCTGAAGGTGGCGTCGTCGCTCGCGGGGTCGCTGGCGATCGCGTTGAACGCGGGGTTGGGGTCCATGACCGTCATCCGGCCGGTGCCGACGTCGAGCTCGCAGTGCCAGACCGCGCCGTCGGGGCCGTCCATCCGCGAGACGACGCGGGCGCCGAAGACGGCGGCGTAGAAGTCGAGCGCCTCGCGAGCGGGGAAGACGACGACGAGCGGGGAGAGGGTCGTGTAGCCGGCGGGCATGTAGGGGGTGTCCATGTCGTCCAGCATCCCTAGAGTCGGTGGCGTGGCGCTTGCACATTCGCGACAACGTCCGGGTACGCCGCGGTCGCCCTCCGCGCCCGGACCGTTCGGCGCGCTGACGCCTGGGCGTGCGCCGGAGTCGGCCGGCCCGCGAGAGTCGCCCGCCTCACCGGAACCGCCCGCCCCGATGGAACCGCCCGGCCGAGACGGCGCCGTCCTCTGGCCGGCGGCCGGACGCGAGGTGTACGCGAGCGAGCGCCTCGCCCTGCCCGAGCCGCTCGACCTCGTCGCGGCGCACTACTGGTCGGTGACGTGGCGCCGACCCGCCGCCGCGCCGTTCCGCCAGCAGGTGCTCAGCCACCCCGTCACCCACCTCACGGTCGAGGCCGCCGACGGCGGACGGCTCCACGGCGTGCGCGTGCCAGCCGCGCTCGTCCACGGGGTCGTCACGCGGGTGTTCACGGTCGACCTGCCCGTCGCCGGGCGGGTGGCTGGGCTGGCGTTCCACCCCGGCGGGATGGCCGCGCTCCTCGACGTCGACGTCCGCGAGCTCACCAACCGGGTCGTGCCAGCGGAGGCGGTCTTCGGGGAGGGGGTGGGTGTCCTCGCCACCCGCGTCCTCGCCGAGCCCGACGACGGCGCCCGCCGCGACCTCCTCGCCGCCGACCTCGCCGGGCGCCTCGCGCCCCACCGGGAACGGATCCTCGCCGACGACGGCTACCGCACGGTGCGCGAGGCGATCGCGCTCATGCGCTCGCGCGAGCAGGTGGCGCTGGCGCCGGTCGCCGAGCGCCTCCACGTCTCCGGGCGCACACTGCAGCGGCTGTTCGCCCGGTACGTCGGTGCCTCGCCCCTGTGGGTCCTGCGCCGGTACCGACTACAGGACGCGGTCGCCGCGCTCGACGCCGGCGAGGGAACGGACCTCGCCGGCCTTGCGACGGCGCTTGGGTTCGCCGACCACGCCCACTTCACGCGAGCGTTCACCGCCGTCGTCGGGGTGCCCCCGTCGCAGTACCGGCGGGGGCCGGCCGTCATCGCGGCAAGGTGAGCCTCCCGCCGTCGTCGATGTCGAGAATGGGCGTTCGGCTCCGTCCCTGGAGTGAACGCGGCCACAATGGCCGTCTCGCACCCGAGGAGAGAACGATGGCCAAGTACCTGCTGCTCAAGCACTACCGCGGCGCGCCGGAGCCGGTCAACAACGTCACGATGGACCAGTGGTCGCCGGAGGAGGTCTCGGCGCACATGCAGTACATGTCCGACTTCGCCGACCGGCTCGTGGGTACCGGCGAGTTCGTCGACGGGCAGGCGCTCTCGCCCGAGGGCACCTTCGTCCGCTACGACGGCGAGGGCCGGCCGCCCGTGACCGACGGCCCGTTCGCGGAGACCAAGGACCTCATCGCCGGCTGGATGATCATCGACGTCGAGAGCTACGAGCGGGCGCTCGAGCTCGCGGGGGAGCTCTCCGCGGCTCCGGGCGCTGGCGGGAAGCCGATCCACGAGTGGCTCGAGGTGCGCCCGTTCCTCACGGGGCCGCCGACCGTCACGGAGTGAGCCACCGGTGGACGAGGCCCTGCTCCGCACACTCACCCCAGGGGTGATCGGGGTCCTCGTCCGCCGCGGCGCCGACTTCGCGGCGGCCGAGGATGCGGTGCAAGAGAGCCTGCTCGAGGCCGTGCGCGTGTGGCCGGCCACCCCTCCGCGCGATCCCAAGGGGTGGCTGGTCGCCGTTGCCTGGCGCAAGTTCCTCGACTCGACCCGCGCCGAGGCCTCCCGGCGTCGCCGTGAGGTCCGCGTCGAGCTCGAGCCCCCGCCAGGCCGTGCCGAGGCGGTCGACGACACCCTCCAGCTGTACTTCTTGTGCGCCCATCCGTCGCTCACACCCGCCTCCGCCGTCGCGCTCACGCTCCGCGCGGTCGGCGGGCTCACGACGCGGCAGATCGCCCAGGCCTACCTCGTCCCCGAGGCGACGATGGCCCAGCGCATCAGCCGCGCCAAGCGGACGGTGGCCGACGTGCGCTTCGACCAGCCCGGTGACGTGGCCACCGTGCTGCGCGTCCTCTACCTCGTCTTCAACGAGGGGTACTCCGGGGACGTCGACCTCGCCGCCGAGGCGATCCGGCTGACGCGCCAGCTGGTGGCGCTGGTGGACCACCCGGAGGTGGCGGGCCTGCTCGCCCTCATGCTGCTCCACCACGCGCGGCGGCCCGCGCGGACCCGACCTGACGGCCAGCTCGTGACGCTGGCCGAGCAGGATCGCACCCGCTGGGACACGGCGCTCATCGTCGAAGGGGTCGACGTGCTCCAACGGGCCCTCGCCCGTGACCGGCTCGGGGAGTTCCAGGTGCAGGCCGCGATCGCGGCGCTGCACGCCGACGCACCGACGGCGGAGGAGACCGACTGGGTGCAGATCGTCGAGTGGTACGACGAGCTGGTCCGGCTCACCGACAGCCCGGTGGCCCGCCTCAACCGTGCCGTCGCGGTCGGCGAGGCCGACGGCGCGCGGGCAGGTCTGGCGGCGTTGGCGGGGCTCGACCCGTCGCTGCCCCGCTACGCGGCCGTCGCCGCCTACCTCCACGAGCGAAGCGGTGACCAGGCCACGGCCGCCCGGCTCTACGCCGAGGCTGCCGGCCGGGCGACCAACGTCGCCGAGCGCGACCACCTCACACAGCAGGCCGCGCGTCTCAACGCAGCCTTACGAGGGTGAGCCGGAAAGCCGAGCCGGCCGGCGAAGAATGCCACGGGTGGACCCTTGACGGCCGGGATCTGCGCGCATAACGTACAACCACATGGTTGCACGTAGTGGTCAGGGGCTCGCGATGAGCGACGACGAGATCGACCGGATCTTCCGGGCGCTCGCCGACGCGACTCGGCGTGACATCGTCCGTCGCACTCTCAGCGGGGAGGCGACGGTCTCGCAGCTGGCCGCTTCGTACGACATGTCGTTCGCGGCGGTGCAGAAGCACATCGCCGTGCTGGAAGGGGCCGGCCTCGTGACGAAGCATCCGCAGGGACGTGAGCGCCTCGTGCGCGGGAACCCCGACACGCTCCGCCGGGCTCAGGCCCTGCTCGAGCAGTACGAAGACATTTGGCGCGGCCGCATCGAGCGGCTCGACGCACTCCTCACCGAGGAATGACCAGAAAGGTGCTCGTCATGCCCATCACCTCCGTCGAGAAGGACCTCGACGCCCTGACCATGACCGTCGTCGCCGACTTCCCCGTGCCGGTGCGCCGGCTCTGGGACGCCTACGCCGACCCCCGCCAGCTCGAGAAGTTCTGGGGCCCGGAAGACTGGCCGGCGACCTTCACCCGCCACGACATGGCCCCCGGCGGGCGCTCCAACTACTACATGTCCGGCCCCGACGGGAAGCGCTCCGGCGGCTACTGGGAGTTCCTCGCCGTCGAGCCGGGCCGCTCCTTCGAGGTGCGCGACGGCTTCGCCGGCACCGACGGAACCCCCAACCCGGAGCTGCCGTCGATGCGGATGGTCTACACGTTCGAGGAGACCGACGGCGGTTCCCGCGTCGTCACGACCACCTCCTTCAACTCCCTCGACGAGCTCGAGAAGCTGCTCGGGATGGGGATGGAGGAGGGGCTGAAGTCGGCGATGAGCCAGATCGACGACGTCGTCGCAGACCTCACCTCGTTCGCCGCCGGTCGGGCGGTGGACGCCCAGCTCATCGGCGACACCCAGGTGCGTATCAGCCGGGTGATCCGCGGGTCCGTCCAGCAGGTGTGGGACGCCCACCACGAGCCCGAGATCGTGCGGCGCTGGATGCTCGGGCCCGACGGCTGGACCATGCCCGTGTGCGAGGTCGGGACGGCCGTGGGTCAGACGCACCGCAGCGAGTGGCAGCAGGAGGACGGCGAGGGCCGGTTCGGGTTCACCGGCGAGGTCCTCGAGTTCGAGCCGCCGTACCGCGAGGTCTCGACGGAGCGGATGATCGACACGGACGGCCCGAGCACCGTCAACGAGGTGACCCTGACTCCTGTCGAGGGCGGCACGCTGCTGACCCTGGTCGTCACGTACCCGGACGCGGAGACGCGGGAGACGGTCCTGGCCACCGGCATGACCGACGGCATGGAGGCCAGCTACGCGCGGCTGGAGTCCGAGGTGTTCGGCAAGCAGAGCGCGGTGCCGCAGGGCGCCGGCAGCTGAGCCGAGGTTCGCGACATCACGGCAGGGTGAGGATCTCCGCGCCGTCGTCGGTGACGAGGAGGGTGTGCTCGAACTGGGCCGAGCGGGAGCGGTCCTTCGTCAGGACGGTCCAGTCGTCGTCCCACATCGTCCACTCGGCGGTGCCGAGGGTGAGCATCGGCTCGATCGTGAAGACCATGCCGGCCTCGATGATCTCGTTGTGCTCGGGCGCCGCGTCGTAGTGGGGGACGATGAGGCCGGTGTGGAAGGCCTCACCGACGCCGTGGCCGGTGAACTCGCGGACCACGCCGTAGCCGAAGCGCTTGGCGTAGGACTCGATGACGCGGCCAATGATGTTGAGCTCGCGCCCGGGCTTGACGGCCTTGATGGCCCGCTCGAGCGAGATGCGGGTGCGCTCGACGAGCAGGCGCGAGGCCTCGTCGACGTCGCCGACGAGGAACGTCGCGTTGTTGTCCCCGTGGACGCCGTCGAGGTAGGCGGTCACGTCGACGTTGACGATGTCCCCGTCGGCGAGGACGGTCGAGTCCGGGATGCCGTGGCAGATGACCTCGTTGACCGACGTGCACAGCGACTTCGGGAAGTGCCGGTAGCCCAGCGTCGAGGGGTAGGCGCCGTTGGCGACGATGAAGTCGTGGCCGATGCGGTCCAGCTCGTCGGTGGTGACGCCGGGGCGGACCGCGCGGCCCACGAGCTCGAGGGCCTGGGCGGCGAGCTTCGACGCCCGGCGGATGCGCGCGATCGTGTCGGCGTCCTTGACCTCGCTGCCCGTGAACGGCGCCGGCGCCTCCTTGTCCACGTACTCCGGCCGCGGGATCGACTCCGGGACGGGCAGGCGGGGGGAGATGGTGCCGGGGGTGAGGGTGCCGAGCGGGGCGGTGGCGACGAACATAGGGTCGAGTCTACGGACCACCGAGTGAGGGAGCCCCGCATGACCAACCGGCCCGAGTACTACTTCAACCTCAACACGCGCCAGGTCGAGGAGGGCAAGATCAGCGGCGCCGACGACCGGATGGGCCCCTACCCCACCCGCGAGGCCGCCGAGGCCGCGCTCCTTGGCGCCGAGGCGCGCAACGACCAGTGGGACGAGGAGGACAAGGCCTGGGAGCGCGGGTAGGCCGACGGCGGCGTCCCGCGTCACCCATCCCGTGACGGTCCACGCGCCGCGAGTGCGGCGAGGACCCTGAGCTGTTTGCGCATCATGAGCACGTCACCCCAGGCGAGCAACCAGCGCCGTAGGCTCGGAAGGACCCGGCCGATCGGTGGCGCCCACATCGCGGCGATGAGCCTCGCGCCTGTGCCCGCTGGCACCACCTCGTAGGTGAGGACGATGTCGCCGAAGGCCCGCGTCGGCCACCCCCGCTTCATCCGCAGCGTGACCGACCGGCCGGGGACGAAGGCGGTGAGGTTGAAGATCGTCATGAACGCCTGACCGGCCTCGAGCTCGATCAGCGACGGGTCGGCGACGCGCGGGCTCCGGCGCCCGAAGTTGTCGATGAGGTCGTAGCTGTACGGGGCGCGCCGCAGCTGGCACAGCCACAGGAAGCAGGCGGCCGGTGGTGCCGCGATCGAGACGGCCCGCACGAGGCGGACCGCGCCGTCGTCAGCCAGGCCATCGCAGGCGTAGGCCGCCGCGGCCTCGTCGTCCGTGGCACCCGACACCCACGGGAGACCACGACGTCGCGTGTCCACGAACCGCATCCGAACGCCTTCCCACGAGGCCGACGGCGCCGGCGGCCGTGCACCGGTGCTCATCGCCGACGCTAGCCCGTCACGTCACGAACTACCCTCGTGCCGGTGACGCGACATCAGTGGACGCCCGACCGGGTGGTCGACGCAGAGCTTGCCGCCGCGGTCGTCACTGATCAGTTCCCCGACCTCGCTGGCCTGCCCGTCCGCCGGTTCGGTGAGGGATGGGACAACGTCCTGTACGCAGTCGGTGACGAGTGGCTGTTCCGGTTCATCCACCGCTCCGTCGCATTGCCAGGCGCGCGCCGGGAGCTCGCGGTCCTCACAGAGCTGGCCGACTCGCTTCCGCTTCCCATCCCGCACCCCATCCATATCGGCACGCCGACGGCGGAGGTCCCGTGGCCCTTTTGGGGCACCCGGGCCATTCCGGGCGTCGAGCTCGCTGAGGCAGGGCTCGACGACGACGCGCGGGTCGGCGTCGCGCGGTCGATGGGTAAGTTCCTGCGGGCGTTGCACGCGCCAGAGCTAGCCGTGTCGGTAGCGGCAGCCGCCGAGGCCGCGGGTGCGCCGCTGCCGGTCGATCCGATGAGGCGCGCGGACCCCCGCCACACCGCAGCGCAGGCCCGCGAGACGCTCGCGCGGCTGGCAGCCGCGGGCGTTGGGGTGGGTGTCTCGATCGACGCCGACGCCGACGCCGACGCGGACGCCGACGTACGTGCTGACCGAGCGGCCGCCTCGGGCTCCGGTGGGTTCGTCGACGGCGCGTCCTCCGTCTCGGCGCTGCCCTACGAGGCGCTCGAGAACCTGCTCACGACGGCGGAGGCCGTCGGCGCGCCGACCGGCGGGCCCGTCCTCGTCCACGGCGACCTGCACGTGCGGCACGTCCTCGTGGCGCCAGCGGGGGAGGCCACCGGGGTGGTCGACTGGGGCGATACCGCGCTCGGCGACCCGGCGGTTGACCTCATGCTCGTCTACGCCGCGTTCGCCGGCGATGCTCGAGCGGCGTTCTTCGACGCCTACGGTGAGGTCGCCGCCGCCACAGCGCTTCGCGCCCGTGCTCTCACCGTCCGAGTGAGCACGTTGCTGCTCGAGTACGCCCTCGCCGAGCACTACGCGACGCTGGCTGCCGAGTCGTTGTCAAGCCTGCGTCGCGTAGTCACCTGACGGAGTGAACCCGGGTCAGCCCTTCGCGACGCAGTGCTTGCACCGCGGGTGACCGCCCGTGCCGCTCCGCCTGTTCTCGGCGGGAATTTGCTGCCCGGACAGACAGTCTTCGTGGTCGCGGTAGACGTCCGGATCGGACCGATTTATCCAGTGGTACGCGCCAACCTCTATCTCTGCTCCTAAGGTAAGTCCGGCTCCGAGGGGTCGGAACCGGCACATCGCCAAGGTATGATCGCCCGCCGACATTGACGCCGAAGATCGTCAGACGAGTTCAGGTGGCGACGTGCCAAGTAGAGAGCTGGTGTGAAGGGCTGTAGTCGCTTTGTACAGTGCCGCAGCCGGCTCCCTCGTTCCCCGCTTCGGGACTGCTTACCCCCGCGTGACCTTCAGCCTCGGCGAGTCGCAAGCCGGAAAATCTCGGTCTCGACTTCAACGCGGGAAAGGTCGTATGGCTGGCCCCACGCTCTGAGGAGGTCCAGGTACTGAGAGTAGTCGGGAGTCTTGTTGAGGCGGAGGCTGACCCTCGCATGACGCGCAATCCAGTCCCGAACGCGCATGTCGAACACCGGCGCAGCGTTATGGTCGATAGCGCTGTCCACCGCCGACGCAAAGTAGAGCCACTTGGTAAAGAACGACGGACCAAGGTGCTTGATGCGCGCCTCGTTGTTCATGACCCGGAACCCGGCGAGAGGCCCTTCGGTTCGTGCAGCGGCAGCGCCCTCCTCGAGGTGCTGGGCGACGGAGGCGAGGACGGGGTACTTGCCGGCGCTCCTCGTTCCGTTGCCAGTGAGCACCCACCGGCTACGTAGCGGGCCCCGCCCGGACGTGCCGTAGCCCCACACCATGGCGGGAACGAATGCGGCGAAGGTTCGCCCACCGTCGAGCTCTCTGAGCACTGCCTGCCGTACGACGTCACGATCGATGCGGTCCGGCAGCGACTTCAATGCGGCGATGACCTCCGGTCGGTCCTGCATCTGCCGTATCCAGGCGGATGGCTTCCACATGAATGCGCTCTGCGGCGCCGGACGCTCGAGTGCTTGTCGCAAGTGGTCGGGGACGCGAGTGATTTTCATACTTCGGAGACTAGCGACGGCGGCGCCGTCCCATCCGCAGTTCGTGGCGCTGAGACCGGCCGCTGCCCGCTCTTCCGAGCGTTGCGCGGCGGGTCGCCAAGACGCTGCCATCTCGAGCGAAAGGACGCGAGCACCCCTTCAGCGGCGTGGGCGCCGACCGCAAGGCGGTCCTTGCCCACGAGAACCTGCACGTGCGCCACGGCCGTGTACCGAATTTTCGAGCGGCGACGCCGTCGCTGACACCGAGCACCAGGCTCGAAGCCCGGACCAGCCGTGTGTCCGAGCGCTAGCCTGGCGAGGTGCCCGGCGACGTCACGCCAAAGCAGCTCGCGACCGAACTAGGTCTCAGGGCTCGTACCGTCCGCGAATGGCTGCGGGCTCAAGGGTGGCAGTCCGTCCCTTACAAACGCTTGGAAGCTCACAGCGAGCCAGGCTGAGCTGGTGCGCAGGCACTTCCGCGACGCACGTAGCCGTTGACGACTGATTACCATTTTGGAGGAGGGGTGACTCTGTGCCGGTAGAGATGGGCATGTGGCGGATGGATGGCGCCAGACCGCGGCGGTTGGCCGCCTCTCCTCTCCCTACCGAGGCCGCTCTCGAGGACTTCCTCGAGGCGGACCCGTCGCTGCTCGGAGACAGGCTCTTGGTCATCGGTAGGCAAGTGAGGACCCCGCACGGCCACTACATCGACCTGCTCGCGATGGACGCAGAGGGCAACCTGCGCGTGCTCGAGCTGAAGCGGGAACGGACGCCGAGGGATGTCGTCGCGCAGATCCTTGACTACGGGTCTTGGGTCAGTGACCTCGACAGAGACACCATCATCGAAATCGCCAACGATCGACTGCCTGTCCCCTTCGAGACGGCATTTGCGGACGTCTTCGGTTCACCGCCGCCTGACGAGCTCAACACGGAGCTGCAGCTCACCATCGTCGCAACCGACCTGGACGCCAGTTCGGAACGGATCGTCACGTACCTACGGACATTCGGTGTACCGATCAACGCCGTGTTCTTTTCCCACGTCGAGGACGAGGGGCGCCGCTACCTGGCGCGCTCTTGGCTCGTCGCGGGAGACGTGCCGGTCACGGGTGGTGCGGGCAAGAAGAGGAGCAAGCGAGCGGAGTGGAATGGCCGCGACTGGTTCGTCTCCTTCGGCGATAGCGACGTACGCGCTTGGGAGGACGCTCGCCGGTACAACTTCGTGTCAGCTGGCGGTGACCCGTGGTACTCGCGGACGTTGCGGGCGCTACCCGTCGGCGCGCGAGTGTTTGTGCACATCCCGAAGCGCGGGTACGTCGGGGTCGGCATCACCACTGGCGAGGCGCAGCGGTTCGACGTCGCTGAGGTTGACGCGGACAGCCGCTCCGTCCGTCTCGCTGATCAGCCGCTGAGGGCCACGTATAGACACGTCGGGGCCGACGAAGCTGTCACTGATGACAACGCGGAGTACGTCGTCCCCGTCCGGTGGTCGACGACCGCGCCGAAGGAAGACGCCTTCTGGACGAAGGGCATGTTCGCCAACCAGAACAGCGCGTGCAAGCTCCGGCAGGAGTTCACCCTCGAAGGGTTGGTCAGCCACTTTGGCCTTGCCGAGGACGGCGGTGACTAGCGCGAACTCCCGGTTGCGATCGGAAGAGCAGCGTCGTCATCGCGCTTCTGCTCTGAGCATGGGTTGCTCGGGTCATGGGGGTTCGCGCGTTCTCCGACTTCCTACCGCTGACCTCATGCAGACTGTCGTCATGGACAGCCTTCGCGTCGCCGTCGATGAGGACGTGGTGATCGAATTTCGGCCGGGCGCGACCGTTCGGGTGACGCCACACATGCATCAGGCCCTGAGCCGGATGCGAGCAGTGTTGATCGCCACGGCTCGAGCACGCGCGACGACGTCATACGGATCGCTCATGGAAGCAACAGGGAAGCCGTATCTGCCGCAGGGCCTCGGTCGTGTGCTGGATGTTCTGACGATGGACTGCGCACGTCGTGGTGAGCCGTCGCTCGCCGCGCTCGTCGTCCGGCGTGCTGAGCGTGAGGTGGGCGACGGCTTCACCGGCGACGCCGGTGCTGAGCGAGCGGCCTGCTGGCAGCACTGGAGCACCGAGAGATCGTGAGCGCCAAAGACATCTCGCTTGTTGGGGACGGCGGCGTGACCGTGAGGCTTCCGAGATAGGCCGTCCCATCGATATGCGCGGTGACTTTGCGTGACGACGCTACTTTCATGTCGCCGTAGCGATGCGCTGTGCGTACTCGCCCGCCTCGCCGTCGGTGTACTTGTGCCGCGGCCAGAAAAAGCCGCGCAGGCCGTCGCCCTTGGTGCGGGGGACGACGTGAGCGTGCAGGTGGGGCACGCTCTGGCTGACGACGTTGTTCATCGCGACGAACGTGCCCTGTGCGCCGAGCGCGACGGGCACAGCGGCCGCGACCCTCTGCACCGCCGCGAAGAACGGCTCGACCGCTGCGGCGGGCAGGTCAGGGAGTGTGACCACGTGCAGCCGTGGGATGACCAGGACATGTCCCTTGAATACGGGCCTCGTGTCGAGGAAGGCGACGACGTCGTCAGTCTCGAGCACGACGTGCGCGGCCTCCTCGCCCGCGACGATCTCGCAGAAGATGCAACTCATTCCGACGAGTCTGGTGGACTCAGGCCGGGATCTCAGGCGCTGAGGTACTCGGCGAGCTCACCCATCGCAACGGCGACTCGCTCGCGGGCGTCGTAGGGGCCGGGCATGCGGAACACGACGCTGCCGGATGCGGCTCGCCGTCGTTGGATCCCGGGCTTGTCGGAATCGCCGAGGATGGCCTGCGCCGCCGGCTTGAACATGCAGATGACGAGCGGCACCTGGTGCCGGGACAACTCCATCTCGAGCACCTGCCGACCGTGCGCGAGCTCGGCTGCGCTGAGCTCGGCGGCCCGGCCGGTAGGGCGCCTCACCACGTCAGTGAACGCAATCCCGGCGCTCAACGCCTCGTCGTCGTCATAGCCGCCCTGATGCGCAGGAAGCAGCCCGACGGCGCGGAGTCGTGCCAGGGCGGTGCGCCCGTTCCGTCCCTGGTAGTAGTGCCCGGCCTCGACGCCACACGGTGGCTGGTTGAGACCGACGATCGCGGCGCGCGGTTGAGCCGGCCAGAGGTCGGCCAGCGTGACGATCTCCTCGCCCATCCAATCCACGACCGTCTGATGTCCGGTCAAGGCACTCATGTTCCTACTCCTCGTACGAGTGCTCCGGCCCGGGAAATCCGCGCTCGCGCACCGCGTGCGCGTACGACCGTGCGGCGGTGTACAACGCCGCGCCGACCTCACCGAAGTGCGGCGCGAAACGCGGCGACCATGACGTCATGCCCGCCATGTCCGTCCACACGAGCACCTGTCCATCGCACTGGGCGCCAGCTCCGATGCCGATAGTCGGGATCCGCAGGATCTCCGTGACACGAGCGGCCACGGCCGCGGGCACCATCTCGAGCACTACGGCAACGGCCCCCGCGTCCTGGATAGCGACTGCGTCGGCGACGAGCCGCTCGGCCGCCTCGTTCCCACGTCCCTGGACGCGCTTGCCGCCGAGCATGTTCTCCGACTGCGGGGTGAACCCCAGGTGCCCGACCACGGGGATGCCGGAGCGCGTGAGCAGTGCGATGTGCTCGACGAGGTGCGCCCCGCCCTCGAACTTTACGGCCTGTGCACCCGCCTCCTTGAACATCCGGACGGACGTCGCATGCGCCTGTGCAGGGGAGGCCTCGTAGGAGCCGAAGGGCAGGTCGGCGACGACCATCGCGCGCTTCGTCGCGCGGACGACCGCCCGCACAGCGGGGATCATCTCGTCGACGGTGACGGGGATCGTGTTCGCGTGGCCAAGCATGTTGTCCCCGATGGAGTCCCCGACGAGGAGCATGTCGATGCCGGCCTCGTCGAAGATGCGCGCGCTCACGGCGTCATAGGCGGTGAGCATCGTCAGGGGCTCGCCGCGCTCCTTCTGCTGCTGAAGGTGGTGCACGCGGACTCGGCGGGGAACGGGCACGCCCTGGCGGCCGTCGGCGGGCTGGCCCTGTGCTGAGCCGACGCCGGTGGGGATTCCCGGCTGCCCGGCCCCGACGACATCGCTCGGGTCTGACGGCACGGCGCCGGCCGGTCCTGAGGCCTGGTCGGGGTGCTGGCTCATCGTCGTCGGGCTCCTCGGGGTGGCGCTGGTGCGGGGACTACCGACGACGTTACTCGCGCCGGCGCCCGGCGGCAGGCCACCGGCGGTCGCTCCCCAACGCGGCGTATCGTCGACTACCACCGGGAGGTGACTGGCATGGCGGAGATCGATACGACCCATCCCTGTGGTGGAAGGTCGTTGTTGCTGCGGTCGGTCAAGTGCAGCGAAGCGAGTCGGCGGCGCGCGGTTGCGCTCAAGTCACGCAGCCGTCACGCAGTCGCGACCGCCGCGGCCTGGAAGACGTCCATCGGCAACGGCCGGTGCAGGCGCCAGGTGACGGCGATAGGGCGTTCGCCGGCGTGGCTGACGTAGTCGGCGGCGCCCAGGAACAGGTAGGGCGCGGTGCCCAGGGCGTCCTTCTTGTGTTCCCGAGTGAACAGCAGAACGTGCGTGCCGCGCTCACGGTGGTGGAGATATCGCTGGCTGGTCGGTGACGCGACCCTGGTGCGAGACTGGGACTCCCAGTGGAACAGTTCAGGGCTGATCGCGTAGTCGTTGTACATGGTGGTGGGGGAGTAGTCGCGCTCGGACTTGCGCAGAGTCACGAGGAAGACGTCGGCCTGCCAAGGCGCCGAGAACAGCACGCCCTCCCGGAAGCTGTCCGCTCGCCGCTCCGGCCCGGCGTGGTCCAGCGCGGCCACGATCTCATCGCGGCTGTAGCGCGCGTGGGTCATGAGCCCCAGTTCGGAGAGTGGGCCAGCCATCTCACCGGGCAGGTGTCGGATGCTGGCGCGACCGAGCTCGATGATGTCACTGAGCTCACGTCGCGCCGCCGGTTCGTCGCGAAGTGCTTCTAGGCCGGCGGTGTAGAGGGTGTCCGGTGTCGCGGGGTCGGCCGAGAAGTCGCCGCGGTCGGGCCAGATGCTGAAGAAGAGCATCCGCGCGTACCGTCGGTCGCGCTCACTCAAGACGGTGTACGGGGGCGGGCCATTGCTGAGGAGGCGCACGTAGGTGTCGGCTCGCTCGGGGTCGTCGACGTGGGCAAGGGCGGTGGCGCGGCGCACCACCTCGTCGTGCCGCGGGCCGCGCAGTGGCACGGGCAGGCCGGCGTCCCGGCGCAGCTGGGTCCAGCCCTTGCGTGGCTTGAGGACATCGGCGAGCTCGATGTCACTCTCGTGCAGGAATCTGGCCAGCGAGACGTCGGCACCCGTCCCCGCCAGGGCTTTCAGCTCAGCGACCAGCGTCCGCCAGCGGTGCTGTGTTTGAGACTTGATGTTCTCGAGGATCGTCTGGCGGCTCTGGCGGTCCAGCACGATCTGGCAGCCGGAGGGCAGGAACGGGAATCCGTGCTCGATCTGGTCGCGCAGCCCGCGGCGGGTGGTGCCGGTGAGTGCGCGAAAGCGCCGATCGAAGCGAAACTCCTTGCGCTGATGACCCACGAAATCGAGCGCCGTTAGCACAGCCTTGTCTGGTGCGGCACGCAGCCCGCGGCCCAGCTGCTGCAGGAAGATGGTGGCGCTCTCGGTGGGCCGCAAGAACAGCACGGTGTCCACCTCTGGCAGGTCGATCCCCTCGTTGTAGAGGTCGGCGGTGAACAGGACATTGACCCGACGTGCCTGGAGGTCGCGTAGTGCCTGAGCGCGGTCCTCAGCCGAGCTGCCACCCCAGACGGCGCGCGCCGGGATCCCGGCGGCGGTGAACTTCTCCGCCATGTACCGAGCGTGACGAACCCCCACACAGAAGCCGAGGGCACGCATCGCTGACAGGTCGGTTGCCTTGTCCTTCAGCTCCTTGAGGATGATCAGGGTCCGTGCATCGTTTCCGGTGTAGAGGTTCTCCAGCTCGGTGTAGTCATAGCAGCCGCGCCGCCAGCTGACCGTGCTGAGGTCAACGTTGTCCGCGATCCCGAAGTAGTGGAACGGACTCAGCAGCTCAGCCTCCAGGGCGTCCCACAGTCGGATCTCCGCCGCGGTGCGGCCGTCGAAGAACTCCTCCGCTACGTCGATCCCGTCGGCGCGCTCGGGCGTGGCGGTGAGGCCAAGCAGCTCGCGGGGCGTGAAGTGCGACAGGAGCCGGCGGTACGTGGCGGAGTGGGCGTGATGGAACTCGTCGACGACAACGACGTCGAAGGCCTGTGGTGGCAAGTCGGTAGTGGAGCGGCTGAATGACTGGATAGTGGCGAAGACGTGCTGCCACTGCTCGGGTCGGTAGCTCTGTCCCCACAGCTCACCGAACGACCCGTCCCCGAGGACCTCGCGGTAGGTGCGCAACGCCTGCTGCAGGATCTCGATCCGGTGGGCGACGAACAGCAGCCGGGGGCGGTGACCGTCGGTCACCACGTTGCGGTAGTCCAGGGCCGCCACCACAGTCTTGCCGGTGCCCGTGGCCGCGACGACGAGGTTGCGGTGGCGGTCATGAACGGTGCGTTCTACCTCCAGCTGTTCAAGGATTTCCTGCTGGTGGGGATAGGGGCGCACCTGCAGCCCGGAGAGGTTGAGCGAGGTCCCGTGGGTTGTGCGTCCGGCGGCCGCGGCGAGAGCCGCATCAAGCCGCTCGGAGTCGTGCGCGGGCCGGTAGTCGACGTACGAGGGGTCGTTCCAGTAGGTCTCGAATGTCGCGTCGAACTTGTGCAGCAGCGAGGGCGTGGCGACGGCCGACAAGCGCACGTTCCACTCCACACCGTCGAGCAGCGCCGCCGTCGAGAGGTTCGACGACCCCACGTAGGCGGTGTCGAAACCTGTGGCGCGGCGAAACAGCCACGACTTCGCGTGGAGGCGGGTTCGGTTGAGCTCGTACTGCACCTTGACGTGCGCGCCGATCTCGTCGACCAGCCAGTCCAGTGCTCGCCGTTCGGTGGCGCCGACGTAGGTGGTGGTGATGACCCGCAGCCGGCCGCCGCGCTCGGTGAACGCCCGCAGCGGTTCCTCGAGCACCCGTAGGCCCGTCCACCGGACGAAGGCGCACAGCAGATCGACGTGTTCCGCCGAGTCGAACTCTGAGCGGAGCTCTGCGCCCAAGCTGGGGTCGCCCTTGGCATTGGTGAGCAGCGCGGCATCCGCCAGCGGCGTGCGTGGTCGGTCGATGGTGGCTGCAAAGATCTGCTTGCCGTGGATCGCATACAGCTGTCGAGCCGGAGGAACGACCGTAGCGTCGGCGGCCTCAATCGTGGTGAGGAGGCAGTTGACCAGCGCCAGCCTGCGATCAGTGTCCTTGGTCGCGGACAGCACCCGCTGGAGTTCGCCAGCGAGGTGACGGGAGAGCACCTCCGGTGCGTCGGCGGAGTCGACGTGCTGCTCCAGGGCCTGCAGTTGCGGGGTGAGCGCCGTCAGCTGCTCGGCGAGCGCCTGAGTGACCAGCGTTTCGTACAGACCTTTGTGCACCGTGATCCTGCGTCTGTGGAGGCGGGCGGGTAGTCGCGCCCTCGGATCAGCTTACGGATGGAGGAGCTCGACGAGGGCGCTTTCGCCTGCCGGCGCTGCACGCGCGCGGATTGGGAGCGCAGCGCCCCTCGACCCTGAAATCCTCAGAACGGCTCTCATGGTCGAGCAGCTCGTGCCGCCACGTTCGTCGACCGTCTGGCGACGTCCAAGATCGCGCCGAGCTCGCGCGCCGTGAGGCGGGGCGGTAGGGCGTTCAGATACTGCCTGATGCGTTGACGTAGGTCGATAACCACACGCCCATCCTCGGGCTGCTTCTTGACCTTCATATTTCGCTGCCCGCCCATGACAGATATGATCCCCGTGCCCTCGACGGGAAAGCCGGCCTGTTCGGTGAGCAACCTCGCCGGGCGGCGCGCCTCGTGACGGCCGTTGCGGATGTATGGCATACCCGTCGCCCGCTGCCCATGAAGGTGTCGCCTCCGACCCAGGTCGAGCCGTTCGGATGCTCCGCGTTCGCATTGAAGACGCCGGCAGGGCCGATGACGACGTGATCGATGTCCGAGCCTCGATGACCGACGGGCACGGCGCGAAGGACGCGCCGCTGCCCATCGACCTTGGTGAGCTGCTCGGCAACGGCCTATCACCGTCAACTGGCGACTCGTGGATCAAAGTATCCCTTGAGATACTCTCTAAGGGCGGCGTCGCAAACATATACGTATGTTCCTAGTATTCCACGCGAGAGGAGCACTGTGTAGATATTCGTGACGTACCGCAGGAGGTCGTCATCAGAGTAGGTAATCCCGAGCTTGGGGTTATTCTCACGACCCTTCTTGTCATGATAATGCCCGCGATCAAAAACAATCTTGCGTTCGTCCTTTGCGTATTGAAGGTCTCTGCCGATGATGACACCCGTATAGTTGAGGTCGTACCCCTGGACGGTATGGATCGACCCCACCTCGTCGATCGAACCGGGAGAGTTGATCCAATCACGGCCGGTTGAGTTCCAGCGTAAGCGTTCGCCGTCCAGCTCTATGTCGATCGCGCCCTTGTCGGTCTTGCTGGCCCAAGGCCAAGCGAATCCCGCCACGAGACGCGACAGCCCATGCTCCTCGTTGCGGTCAACAATCGCACGCTTCATGTCTGTCAAGTTCGTGAAGAACTGGAGGTCGTAACCGTCGAAGCGTTCCGGAGCAGATGGGGGTGTGTTGCTGAGTACTGCGCGGATGTACCCAACGTAGTCTTGCTCCGCTGCAATCCGCATCTGCGAGCGTAACGGGTAGAGGCGGCCATCTGACGAGGCTTCGGCAAGGATCTTAAAAGTTATGCTCGGGGGAAGATCTGCCGGACGCACAGTCTGCCCCGTATCTATCATGAGGATTGCGTGACGGCTCTGCGTCTTTACCCAGTCGAGTTGAGTAAGCCCAGGGTCGTCCGCACCGAAGAGTTTCCGGTTGATATCAGCAAACTTCTTGTTCAGTGGGCCTGACGCTTGGTTAGCGCGCTGGTTCAGACGGTGCGCCTCGTCAACTACGAGCAGGTCGAACGGCTCATCGCTCTCGCCGACGGCGAACGGACTCAAAACGGACTCCTTTTTCAGGCCAGGGGTTCGAGCAAATACACGTGAGATGGACTCGCGTAACGATTGCTGAGGAACCACGATCCCGACCCTGAGCGAGGAAATTCGGTCGGCGTGTCCAGGAGTGAAGAAATCGCTGAAGATGGACTCGCTGTCCAGCGGCTCTTCGGGGTCATGTTGCCGTATGTCCTCGAGAAGTTTGAGCAGGTAGATGGCTACTACTGTCTTACCGGTACCGGGATTACCCTGAATGACGGTAGTGCCGGATCTGTCAATCACAAGGTCTGCGAAGAGGCCCTCGAGAATGTCCACAACTGCGATCGCTTGGTCGTGGTTAAGGGCTTTGAATGGGGATAGTTTGAAGAGGTCGCTATTGACGATCTCGGGAAGTGTGCGCTGAAATAGGCGTTCTTGCGTGCGGAGTGTCTCAAAGATCTCACTGAAGGCCTGTTTGTACGATCTTCGATCGTAGTAGTCTGCGTCAGTGATGCCAGCATTGTGATTGAGAACCTGCAGCTTTCCATCTCCGGAGAAGGCGCGAATGAGGAATGACTCGAGGTCGAGGCAGGCGGACTTGTTGAAGGTCTCATCCAGAACGACGCGCACCCAGCGCAAATTTCGCTTGGCGTAAGAATCAAGGTGTTGTCGTATGCGCGCCTCGGCGTTCAGCGATTCACCAACATACACCTCGGTGTCACTCGTCATCACGTAAACGACCGGCCAGTTCCGATGCTTCGCGTCGGCTTCCCCCCAGGCGCGGATCTCCGCGGGGGCAAATGGGATCCGCTCGAGGTTAAAGTGTGTCATATTTTTCGCTTCGGCCACGAGACTTCTCCACTGGGTATTTTTCGCGGGTCTTCGATAGCTTCTCCATCACGATCGTGTCCGGGTCGAGCCCGAGGCGGCCCGCCATGAGAAGGCAGTAGGTCAGCACGTCGGCGAGCTCGTCTCGTGCCGAGGTGAGATCGGCCTCTCCCCATTGGAAGCACTCCAAGAGTTCGCCAGCTTCGATGCAAATGCTCTTCGCAAGGTTCTCTGGGGTATGGAACTGCTGCCAGTCACGTTCGGCGACGAACTCGGTTAGAGCGGCGCGGACAGACTCATCATGCATGTCCGCAAACTATCAGCGACTGAGCAGGCATCGCTGGGAGTTCACCCCGCTTGTGATGTGACGGACGTTGGTCGTGTTGCCGAACGCCGCGGATGGGGCAATCGGCATCGGCAGCACGTAGTGAGAGTGCCGCAAGCAAGCCGAGTGCGGAACCGGCTGAGGGGCCGCAGATCCTGTGGCACCCGCCCGGACCGTAAACATCGGGCGGAACAGCCGAACGCCGACGCAGGTGACGACCACGGACACTTCCAATGGCGAACAGTGTGGCCCCGGCAACGAGGCGCGATCGACTTCGGGCTCAGGTGCCTCGGTCGGGATGGGACGCGTGGATCTCTTGGGCTGGATCGCCCAACGGTTGCCTGTGGCGGCTCGGGGGTGCCGTCGATCATGGGAGATCGAGACCGGCCCCCTTGGGCCGCCGTCGACCACTGGTTCGAGTTGCGCGAGTCCCGAAGCGCCGGCGGGTGCGGGGTTCTAGGGACGTGCTGAGAAGCCGCGTTCCCGCTAACAACAGGGCGGCCTGCGCCCTGTTGTTAGCGGAGCAGTACTGGTGGAGCAGTGTGCGGCGTCCGGATGCGCGTCCATTCTTTGGCGCTCGCCTCGGCGCCTGTCGCGCAAGTTGCCCCGAGTCGGGCCGTGAGGACTGTCGACTGCGAGTTGCGCAGCCGGTCTGAGTCGGTCGTCGAGATCCTCGCCGGAAGTCGGCGTAGCACGACCCGACGCGACGTCACCTCGCCGGCCGCGGCGACAGTGCGAGCCGTCCACTGCGCGGTGGCGTGGTGTCGGGTCCCCGTGACTCCCTTCGCGGCGTCGAGCACCCTCCCCCCGGTCGCCCGTCGCGATGCCCGAGGTCGACGAGCCCTGCCCCCTGCGGTATGGACCGGCTCAGAGAGAAGTGGACGTATCGCAGCGCGGAGATCTCGGACGGCTCGTGCCTCTACCGACCATGGCGCCCCGGATGGGGTTCCGGCGGGAGCCGGGCCGTAGGGCACCCCGATTGGGTTCCGGCGCGATTCTGGACCGCCGTAGCCGAAAGACGACACGACCTACGAGGGGCCGTGGAACCGAGCCACCCTCACTACCGTTCACCGGGAGAGAGACATGGGTGATTTACGGCGTCGCCCGCAGCCGACCCTGAGAGACTGTCAGTAGCCCCGAAGCGTTGAGGAGTGCACCGCATGTCGAACCCGCTCGACCTTGGCCAGAACCAGCCCGCCGCGGTGAAGAACCCGCTGCAGCTGGAGCCGCCCGCGCCCGCGGCCGAGGTGGAGGTTCACCAGCCAGAGAAGGTCGCCGGCGTCATCCTCGTGGACGCCGAGACCCAGCGGAAGCATGCGGAGACGGCCCGCGCGTTCATCGACGACCTGCTCGCCACGCCGCTTCACAGCCCGGAGTTCCAGACGAAGATGGCGCAGCTGACGCGCATGGGTGCGGACACGGTTCGGCAGGCCGGCGACTCGGCCAACCGCATGCTCCAGCGGCCCGCGGCGGCTCTCGGAGCCAAGGGAGCCGACCCTGCCTCGCGCACCGGCAACAGCCTGGCCGAGCTGCGGCAGATCGTCACGGAGCTCGACCCGAAGCGGCATGACCTCACCGGCGGCAAGCGGCTGCTAAAGTTTCTCCCCAGCGGCAGCCCTGTCGAGCGGTACTTCCGCAAGTACGAGTCCGCGCAGGACCAGCTCGACGCCATCACCAAGGCCCTCAAGGGCGGGCAGGACGAGCTGCGCCTCGACAACGCGGCGATCCAGACCGAGCGTGACGCCCTGTGGGCGACGCTCGGGCAGCTGGCGAACTACGCCGTCCTCTCCCGGCACCTGGGCGACGGCCTCGAGGAGCGGATCGCGGCGCTGCGCTCCGAGGGCAAGGCCGACGAGGCGGCGACCCTCGAGGGGGATGCCCTCTTCTACGTCCGGCAGCGCCACCAGGACCTCATGACCCAGATGGCAGTCTCCGTCCAGGGCTACCTGGCGCTGGACGTGGTGAAGAAGAACAACACCGAGCTCATCAAGGGCGTCGACCGCGCGCTCGACACGACCCTCGCGGCCCTGCGGGTGGCCGTCATCGTGTCCCAGGCGCTGGCGCAGCAGGAGATCGTTCTGTCGCAGGTCGACGCCCTCAACTCGACCACGTCGGACATGATCCTTTCGACGTCGGAGCTCCTCCGCACCCAGGGCGCCGCGATCCAGGAGAGTGCCGCCCGCGCCACGGTGGACCCGGCCAAGCTCCAGCAGGCCTTCGACAACGTGTTCCAGGCCATCGACGAGATCGACCGGTACAAGGCGGAGGCCGCGCGGTCGATGAAGCAGACCGTGGAGGTGCTCGAGGGGCAGGTGGGCCGGGCCCGCCTCCAGCTCGAACGCAGCCACTCCTCCGACGCCTCCACCCCGGACTCCCCGAGGAGCTGACGATGTCACGACTGACCCTGGGCAATGCCGTCAAGGTGGGCCTTGTTGTCCTCTTCCTGCCGCTGCTCGCCTACCTCGTGCTCCTCATCGGGTCGGTCAAGAAGAACTTGCGGGTGGGTCTCGAGGGCGCGCTCTACGCGGTCGGCTTCTCGGCGAGCCTCATCGCGTTCGACGTCATCGGCTTTGGCGGACTGCTCGCCTTGGCGTCGATGGGCGCCTCGGGCGTGCGCGCCTACCACCTGCGGGACCTCTGGCTTCCGGCGCGGCGTCGCTGGTGGCACCGGTTCGTCCCGGCCGAGTCGGGGGAGCCGGCTGCGGCGCTCGGGTCGTCGTCGACGCCGATGCTCGAGCCGGCGAACCAGCTGTCCTCGGCCCTGGCAGCGGTCGTCTCTCACGCCCGGGCGAACAGCCACCGGCTTCCTCCCGCGTCGGTCCCCGCGCTCCTCGAGACGTGCCGCACCCTGGACGCCGTCGTCGAGGCGGAGCGCCGAGAGCCTTCCGGCGACCCGATCCTCCAGTACGAGCTCGACGCCATCGTCAGGGAGTACCTGCCCGCCGTCGTCCGCGGCTACCTGGCGATCCCGCCGAACATGGTCGACAGCCGCCAGCCCAACGGGCGCACGCCGAAGGAGGAGCTCACCGAGCAGCTCCGGATCCTCTCCGGCCAAGCCCAGGCCCTCCAGAGGAACCGGCACAGTCGTACGACGGCGCAGCTCACCACGACGGGCAACTTCCTCCGCGAGAAGTTCGGGCACAGCCAGCAGGAAGCGTTCGACTTCGGGATCAAGTGAGCCCAGCGGCGGGGGCTAAGTCGTAGCCACCGGATGGGTGAGATCCTCCGTCCGTGCGGGTAACGGAGATGTGGACCGCCATCGCGATCGTGGTCGCTGGCCTGGCCGTCGGCGCGGTGGTGGGGTGGCTCCTGGCTCGAGCGCTTCAGCGAGCTCGCCCGCTGGCACGGCGTCTCGTCGCCGCACTCGCCATCGCGGCGATCGGCGGGGCGGCGGTCTTCGGCTGCGCGTACCTGCTTCGCGACCGCTCAGCCGCCGCCCGCGCGATGCTCTGGTTCGAGGCCGACACCGGCGACTGGCAGACGTTCCCCGCTCGGGCCGTCCCCGCGGGCGACGACCGCCTGCAGCTGCGCCCTGCACCGCTGCCCGACGGCGAGCTGGAGGATGTCGCGGGGGAGCGGGGACTGGCGAACCTCCTCGAGGAGACTGGGACGACCGCGTTCGTCGTCCTTCGCGGAGATGAGGTGCTCGTCGAGCGGTACCTCAATGGTGCCGACGCCACGTCGACCCAGACCTCCTTCTCGGTGGCGAAGTCGTGGCTGTCCACCCTCGTGGGGATCGCCGTCGACCGCGGCGAGATCCGGAGCCTCGACGATCCCGTCACCGACTACGTCCCGGAGCTGCTCGGCCGGGACCCCCGCTTCGAGGAGGTCACCCTGCGACACCTCCTCACGATGTCCTCCGGCCTGCGTTATGAGGAGGCGGGCCTGCCCTGGAGCGACGACACGATCACGTACTACGCCCCGGACCTGCGCGCCGTCGCCCTCTCGGCTGACGTCGTCGAGCCACCCGGCCGGCGGTGGCAGTACAACAACTACAACCCGCTGCTCATGGGTCTGGTGCTCGAGCGCGCCACCGGCATGCCGGTCGCCGAGTACCTCAGCGAGGTGCTGTGGGGGCCCATGGGCGCCGAGGCCGACGGCTCGTGGAGTCTCGACAGCGACGCCAGCGGGTTCGAGAAGATGGAGAGCGGGCTCAATGCCCGCGCTATGGACTTCGCCCGGCTCGGCTACCTCTTGGCGCACGACGGCGCGGTCGCCGGCCGCCAGGTGGTGCCCGCGACGTGGGTGCACGAGGCGACCGCGAACAGCACGTCGACCGACCCGGCCGCCCACTACCAGTACTGGTGGTGGGTGGACACCGAGCGGCCAGGCCGCTTCTACGCCCGCGGCAACCACGGCCAGTTCATCTACGTCGATCCGGCCACCGACGTCGTCGTCGTCCGCATGGGCGAGCGGTCTGGTCTCGAAGGCGCCGGCTGGCCTGAGGTACTGCGGGCCATGGCGGACGACGTCGGAGCTCGCCCCACACCCTGACCGGCACGCGGCGACGTCAGCCGTGGGCCAGGTGCGCAGCCAGGTAGCGGCCGGTGAGGCTGCGCTCGTCCGCCGCGATCCGCCCGGGGGTACCGACGGCGATGATGCGCCCACCGGCCTCGCCGCCGCCGGGGCCCATGTCGATGACGTGGTCTGCGTTGGCGATGAGGTCGAGGTCGTGCTCGATGACGATCACCGTGGCGCCGCGGTCGGCGAGCCGCTGGAGCACCGTAAGCAGGGTGCGCACGTCGAGGGGGTGCAGGCCGACGCTCGGTTCGTCGAGCACGAAGACCGCATCGGACTGGTCGCGGTGCAGCTGGGTCGCGAGCTTGAGCCGCTGGGCCTCACCCCCCGACAGCGCGGGGGTGTCCTCACCGAGCGTGAGGTAGCCCAGGCCCAGGTCCGCCAGCGCGCCCAGCCGCCGCCGCACCCGCGGGATGTCGCCGACCGCACCGAGGGCCTCGTCTACGGTGAGACCGAGGAGGTCGGGCAGCGAGAGCCCGTCGCGCCGGACCTCGCCCGCCTCGGGCGCGTAGCGCGAGCCGCCGCAGTCCGGGCAGGCGATGTCGACGTCGGGCAGGAACTGCACGTCGAGGGAGACCTGCCCGGTGCCCTGGCAGCGCGGGCAGGCGAGTGAGCCGGTGTTGTAGGAGAAGTCGGAGGCGCTCAGGCCGCGCTGCCGCGCCTCGTCGGTCTCCGCGAACGCCTTCCGCAGGTCGTCGTAGACGCCGGAGTAGGTGGCGACCGTCGACCGGACGTTGATGCCGATCGGGGTGGCGTCAACCGTGTGGACGCGCCGGATGCCCGGGGCGTCCACCGAACGCACGTGCCCGGGAAGCCGCCGTCCGCCGTCGGGATCGGCATGGGCGATCAGGGCTGGGACGAGCGACTCGAGCACGAGGGTGGTCTTGCCGGACCCGGACACGCCCGTGACGGCGACCAGCCGGCCGCGGGGGACCGCGACCTCCAGTGGGTGCACGGTGTGGACGGCGTCGGTGGCCAGGGCGATCCGGCCGGCGTCGAACATCGCCGCCTCGGCCGCACGCTCCCGCACGACGGCGGGTTCGGTCCCGGTGAGGAACCCGCGTAGCAGCGAGTGCGGGCTGCGCGCGAGGTCGGCGACGGTGCCCTGGGCGATCACTCGGCCACCGCCGGTGCCCGACCCCGGCCCGATCTCGACGAGCCAGGTCGCCTCGCGCAGGATCTGTACGTCGTGGTCGACGAAGACCACCGAGTTCCCGTCCGCGAGCAGGTCGCGCATGACGCCGAGCAGGCCGTCGACGTTGGAGGGGTGCAGGCCGATCGAGGGCTCGTCGAGCACGTAGAGCACGCCGGTGGTGCGGTTGCGCACGGCGCGGGCCAGCTGGGCACGCTGCCGCTCGCCCGTGGACAGGGTGGCTCCCGCACGATCGAGGGTGAGGTAGCCGAGCCCGAGCTCGCCGAGGCGCCGCGCCATGCCCTGGAGCGCCTCCACCAGACCGTCGGCCATCTCGCGCATGTTCGGCGGCAGGGTCGCGGTGACGGTGGGTGCCCAGGCGACGACGTCGCCAAGGGGCATTGCCGTGACCTCGGCCAGGTTCAGCTCGCCGATGCGCGGAGCGCGGGCGCGCTCGCTGAGGCGGGTGCCGTCGCAGGTGCGGCACACCGCCTCGGTGAGGAACCGGGACACGCGCGAGAGGCGCTTCTCGTCGGTGGCGCGCTTGAGCTCCTCGGTGACCGTGAGCCGGGCGTTGCGGAAGGTGAAGTCAAGGTCGTGCACCCCCTTCTTCGTCGCGAAGGTGATGTGCTTCTTCTCCTCCGGGCCGCCCAGCACGATCTCCCGCTCGGCGTCGGTGAGGTCGCGGTACGGCACGTCGGTGCGGACCCCGAACTCGCGGGCGATGGCCGGCTGGACGCGGAAGCCGAACATCTGCCAGGGGGCCACCGCGCCCTCGTCGAGGGTCTTGGACTCGTCCGGGACGAGAGCGGCGTCGTCGACGTCGCGCACGACGCCCGTGCCGGCGCACGTCGGGCAGGCGCCCTCGGAGTTGAAGGCGAGCTGCTCGGCCCCGGGCGCCTCGACGTTCGCGCCGCACTCGGGACACGCGAAGGGCACCTCGGCGGCGACGTCGATGGTGGGCGGGACGCGGTGGCCGTTGGGGCACACGTGGGAGGCGAGGCGCGAGAACATGAGCCGCAGGACGTTGAGCAGCTCGGTGGAGGTGCCGAAGGTCGAGCGCACCCCGGGCACGCCGGGCCGCTGGCGCAGGGCCAGTGCGGCGGGGACGTGCTCGACCGAGTCGACGGCGGCTCGCGGGGCGTGCGCCATCCGGCGCCGCGTGTAGGTCGACAGCGCCTCGAGGTAGCGGCGGGACCCCTCGGCGTACAGCACGCCGAGCGCCAGGGAGGACTTCCCGGAGCCGGACACCCCGGCGACGGCGACGAGCTCCCGCAGCGGGATGTCGACGTCGACGTTCTTGAGGTTGTGCACGCGGGCGCCGCGCACCGAGATGTGGTCGGGGGACGAGGTCATCACGTCAGCTCCCGCGGCTTCCCGAGGATGTTGCCCACCGCACGCCCCAGCGACGCCACTCTCACCTCAGCCCTTGACCGCCCCGGACAGGAAACCCTGCGTCACCTGCTTCTGCATGGCGACGAACAGCACGATAACGGGGAGGATCGTGATGAGGGTTCCGGCGGCAAGGGGTCCGATGTCGATCGAGCGACCGCCCAGGAAGAGGTAGAGGCCGGTCGTCAGAGGCCGGTACTGACCGCCCGGCAGGTAGAGCAGCGGGACGAGGAAGTTGTTCCAGTTCTGCAGGAACGTGAACACTGCCAGCGCGCCGGCGCCTGAGCTGACCAGGGGCACCATGATCTTGCGGAAGATCTGCCACTCCGAGGCGCCGTCGATCCGTGCCGCCTGTTCAAGCTCGGTCGGCAGGTCCGTGAAGAACGCGCGCATGAAGAATGTCCCGAAGGCGAGCCCCGTCGTCGCGAGCACGAGATTCACCCCGAGGAGCGTGTTGAGCAGCCCGATGCCTCGGAGCTGGAAGTACAAGGGGATCATGTAGGTGAAGAACGGCACCAGCAGGCCGAGCATCACGAGGTAGAAGGCGACCGTGCGCCCGGGGAAGGGCAGGCGGGCGAAGGCGTACCCGGCCATCGTCGACAGGACCACGACGAGGATCGTGCTCGGGACGCTCAGCAAGAAGCTGTTGAGCAGGTAGTCGCTGAAGTTGCCGACCGTCCACGCGGTGACGACGTTCTCCGCGGAGAAGGACGAGAAGAAGCCGAACGGGTTGACCTGCGCGTCCTGTGAGGTCTTGAGCGCCGTCGAGACCGTCAGGATGACCGGGAACACTGCCAGGAGCGACAGCACGATCAGGAGCACGTGCTTGTTGACCAGCGCGACCCGCCGTCGTGGAGAAAGGGTGTTGTCCTGGGTCGTCATGCGCCCGTTCCTTGCATCGAGAGGCGTCGTTGAAGTCGGTTGAGCGCGATCGTGAACGGGATTGCGAGCACGGTGATCAGCAGCGCGAGGGTCGTGCCATAGCTGATAAGGCTCAGCTGGAAGGCGTTGCTGTAGGCGTAGGTCCCCAGGACGTCGGTGGCACCGGCCGGACCGCCACCGGTCATGACGAAGATGATGTCGAAGACGCTGAAGCCTCCGATGAGCGTGATGGTGGTGACCATCAAGAAAACGGGCATGATCTGCGGCAGGATGATGTACCACAGTCTTTGCAGCGTGTTTGCACCGTCGAGCCGAGCGGCATCGACCAGCTCGACGTCGACGTTGCGCAGAGCCGAGAGAAAAATGACGAAGACGAATCCGGAAGTCGCCCAGATTGCGGTCGCCAGCACCGCGTACAGGGCTGTGTCGGGGTTCCCTAGCCAACCCGTCTGCCACTGCTCCAGCCCGAGCAGCTCAAGGACTCGGTTCAGCCAACCTCGGATGGGGTCGTAGATCCAGCTCCAGACAACACCGATGGCGACCTGCGGCAGCACGTACGGCAGGAAGAATGCCACCCGGTACAGGGCGCCCCCACGCCGCACGGTCCACATGAGCAGGGCAAGGGTCAGCCCGACGACCAACGGTGCGACGGTGCCGATCAGAATCCAGATGCCGTTGTTCTGCAGAGCGGCCCACACACGTGGGTCGGTGAACATCTCAGTGAAGTTGCCCAGGCCGACGAAAGGGGGCGTCGGGTTCAGGCCGTCGAAGTCGACGAACGCGTAGTACACCGCGTTGCCGAGAGGAAACAGGAAGAAGACGGTCACCATGAGCATCACCGGCGCCACCAGGAGCAGACCGAGACGGGTCTGCGCCTTGCGAGTGACCGCAGGTGGCTCGTATCCCCCCAGGCGGGGGCGCCGAGCGACCGCACGTTGTGTGGCCGCCGGCACCCCAGTTCGCTCAGCCGCGGGAGCGGGCTGCGGGATGCTGGCGCCCGTCACTGCTGGGACGCCTCCTCCAGGCTCTGCGCGACCTCTTCGGGGGTCGCTTGGTCGGAGTAGATGGCCTGCATTCCGTCAAACATCGCCTGGTTGAATGCTTCCTCCATGAGGACGTCGATGTTGACGCCGAAGTCTCCAGCCCCCGCACCGAACTCCGCGACGTCAGCGAGGACCTCGGCGAAGAGCGGGGAGACGTCGACACCGTCCATGTCGGTCGGGAAGGGCGGGATCACATCGATGTTCTCGATCATCCAGCGGCCGTGCTCGGGGCTCGCGAGGAAGTCGACGAGCTGGAGTGCCTCCTCCGGGTGCCGGGTCTCCGCGGTGATCATCGGACCGGAACCGAGCCCGGCGGCAAAGATGCCGCGGCCGTCAGGGGCTGGGAAGGGGAAGAACCCGGCCTCGAAGTCGGCGTTCGCCACGATCCCGTCGACCAGCCAGCTGCCCATCGGAAGCATCGCTGCGTCTCCGGAGAAGAACAGTGCGTTGCCAGAGTCGTACCCGACTGACGTCGGGAAGGGCGTGAGGTAGCCGGCCTCGTACCACCGGTCCCACACGGCGATGGCCTCGACGACCTCCGGTGAGGTCCACGGCTTCTCGCCTTCGATGTGCTGCTCCATCCCGTCGGACCCCACCGCGCTGGACAGCGCCATGCTCAGCTGGTGACCGCCCTGCCAGCCTTCCTGGTCGCTGATCGCGAACGGTATATAGCCAGCGTCCGCCGCGATCTGGGCGATCTGCTCGAGGTCGGCCAGGTCTGTCGGCTCCTCCAGGCCCAGCTCCTCGAACAGGGCACGGTTGTAGAAGATGCCCAGGGTCTCCATCTCTCCGGGAACGCCGTAGACCATCCCGTCGTCGGTCGTCACACGCTCCTGGGCGAAGTCGTAGACCTCCCAGCCGAATTCCTCGTAGGCGTCGGCGAGGTCGTACAGGAGCCCGGCTTCTGCCAGCGCACCGCCGAAGCTGGGACCGGATCCCCAGTTGAACACGTCCGGAGCGTCCCCGGACCGGAGCTGGGTCTGCAGGACCGTCTGCATCGTGTCGAAGGGCAGTGACGACAGCTCGACGGTGATACCGGGGTTCTGGCTCTCGAACTCGTCGAGCCGCGAGCGCAGCCGCGCCTCGGCCTCGGCGTCCTCGAGCGACTCGACGAGATACCGGAGGGTGACCGTCTCACCATCGCCGGCGGTGGCGTCCCCAGCGGTGTTGGGCTCGTCGCCGGTGGTTCCGCCAGTGCCGGTGCACGCTCCGAGCCCCAGTGCGAGGGCAAGAGTCGCGGCGGCGGGGACCGTGCGGTGGGAAAGTTTCATGGTTACGAGCTCCTCGCGTCGATGTCACTCGGTCAGGCACGTACCGTCGTACCGTCGTCGCGTCGTCTCACATGCGTGAGGTGCGAGGCCACGTCGTTGTGTCTTGCAAACATCTTCGTGTCTTGCAGACAATCGCTGCAGGACGAAATGGTAACTGTCAACGGGGCCGGAGCGAAGGAACGTGAGAAAAGCGCCGGGTTGAAGCTCGACGATCGGCACGGACCGGCGTCGGTCGGGCAACTCGGCCTGGATGGCGACGACGGCAGCGTCTCGCGCCCGCTCGACGAAGTCCATCTCGATTCCACGGCGTCGCCATCCGCCCCGTCATCCCCCTCACGCGCTCAATAGACCTCACTTGCTGGCGACGAACGACACTTGCTGGCGACGAACGACGTCCGAGTGGGATGCCCGGTTGCGGCCCCGACCCCGCGGGACGACGGTTGGCTGCCTGGAGGTGAGCGATGCCGGAGGATGTGCTTCGGGAGGCTGTGCACTGGCTCGTGCTCGTCGTCGAGACCGCCGGTGCGGTCGTCATCGGCGTCGGTGCCGTCCTGGCGTTCGGAATGTTCGTCGTCGCGCTGATCCGGCGTGACCTCCGCGGCTTCGTCCGGGTGCGGCTGCGGCTGGGGCGGTTCCTCGCGCTCGGGCTCGAGTTCCTGCTCGCTGCCGACATCCTCGAGACGGCCGTGGCGCCGACCTTCGAGGAGATCGGCAAGCTCGCCGCCGTTGCGGCGATCCGGACGGCGCTCAACTACTTCCTCGCCAAGGAGATCGCCGCGGAGCGTCAAGAGCTCGGGGCGGACGGCGAGACGCCCGAGCACCTCCCGCCATGACCGGCATTGCCGGCGAGATCCTCGCCGGAGCGGCGCTAGCCGTCTTGGCGGCGGGCCTCCTCATCGGGCTGGGCGTCGCCGTCGTCGCCGGCGTGCGTGCCGGTGTCCCGGTGCTGCTCGACTTCCTCATTGCCGCCGGACTGCTCCGCCTGGCGGGGGAGCCGTCATGGGGTGAGACGGCGACAACGGCGCTCGTCGTCGTCGTGCGGCACCTCCTCACCGCTGGCCTGGCCGCTGGGCCAACCTGGCCTGGCCTGACGGCGACCTCCCGTTCCGGACACCGTGAGGCGGAGGCTTGAGTCGGTGGTGGCGGTAGCCGCCGGCCCGAGAACTCAGGCGGGACCGGTCGCCACCGGGCGGCTCGGGTCGGTGATCCAGTGCGACCACGAACCGGGGTAGAGCGCGGCGTCGATGCCGGCCTCGGAGGCGGCGAGCACGAGCTGAGCGGCGGTCACTCCGGATCCGCAGTACGCGACCACCGGCCGACCGTCGGCCACGACCGCTGAGGCGAGAAGCTCGCGCAGCTCGGACGCGGGTAGGTAGCGGCCGTCCCCGCCGAGCAGCCGCGTCGCTGGCAGCGAGCGCGCACCGGGGATGTGCCCGGCGACCGGGTCGACCGGCTCCACCTCGCCTCGGAACCGCTCCGCAGCGCGTGCGTCGAGCAGCACGCCAGACCGGCCGGCGGCGATCCCGTCCGCGTCAACCGTCGGCATGCCGTCGGCGATGGTCGCAGGCGCGGCGTCGTCGTCCTCCGGAACCGGCGGAGGCGCGGCGGCGGGGGAGACCTCGCCGGTCTCGATCGGCCCACCTGCGGCGAGCCACGCCGGCAGCCCGCCGTCGAGGACACGTACGTCGCGATGGCCGATCCACCGCAGGCACCACCACGCGCGCGCCGCGGCCGCTGCCACGCCGCCGTCGTACACGACGACGCTCGTGCCGGGCCCCACGCCGAGGCGACGGAACGACGCGGCCAGCCGATCCGGGCTGGGGAGCGGGTGCCGGCCACCGGCGCCGCGCGGGTCGGCGAGGTCGGCGTCGAGGTCGCAGAAGACGGCGCCCGGCACGTGCCCGGCCCGGTAACCCTCGTAGTCCGACCCGGCGAGCGTCCAGCGAACGTCGAGGAGGAGCGGGGCGGCGCGCTCGAGCTCCGCGTGCAGCTCCTCCGGCCCGACGAGTGCACTCATCGTGCCACTGTCCCACGCCGGGAGACGCTCACGCAGCGTGACGCCGAGGGCCCGGGCGCTCGTCAGCATGGCGCGATTCCGCCCCCGTCCGAGGACCGATCCGGGGTGAAGGCCTCCGCCCGCTGCGCGGTCCCGCCGTCCGGCGGGGGCGCTGAGGCCGACCTCAGTCCGCCATGCCCAGGAAGACGAGAAGGGCTCGCTCGACGTCGACGAGCTGGGCGGCGGGAAGGTGTCATGACGAAACTGTCCTGGCGGTTGCCGGACAAGCTGGCGACCTGCCTCGCTCAGCCGTGCAGGGTGAGGACGAGCTCGCTCGGCCCGCCCTCGACGACGCGCACCGGGATGCCCCAGTCCTGGGTGGCGAGGTGGCAGGCGGGGAACTCCACGGACGGGTCGCCGTCACAGGAGGCGGCCTTCGCCGTCACCGACAGCACCGCCTGGACGGTAGGGGCAGGCGCTGCCCCGTTGCCGCCGTCGGCGTCCCCGTCGGTGCCCGCACCGTCGTCGACCGCGCTCGGCGGCGCGAGAGTCAGCGTCAGGCGTCGCTCGAGCTCGGTGCCGGTCCCGCCGCCGGCGACGAGCACCTCTGCCGGTGACGCGCCGACCTCGAGCTGGGTCGAGGGCCCGAAGCGGTCGTCGAGTTTCTGGCCAGGCGGCGGGGAGAACACGACGCGCAGCGTCACATCGGGCGCGACGTCCGTGACCGGCCGCGCGGTCCGGTGCGCGGCGCCGTCGTGCCGGCTCCCCGCGCCGCCCGCGGGTACCGGTACGCGGGTGAGTCGGTGCGCGGCCGACTCGACGACGAGGAGGTGCGCACCGGCGTCGACCACGAGGAGCCCGGACGGCTCGGCGAGGTCGCTCGCCAGAGTGGTGACCTCGTTGCTCGCCGGGTCGTAGAGGCGGACGGCGCCGTTGTAGGTGTCGGCGACGGCGACGCGGCCGTCGGGCAGCGCGGCCACGCCGAGCGGGTGCTGGAGGAGCGCCTGATCGGCGGCGCCGTCGCGGTGGCCGAAGTCGAAGAGCCCCTGCCCGACGGAGGTGCGGACCTGCTCGGCGGCGAGGTCGACGTAGCGCAGGGCGGAGGTCTCGGCGTCGGCGAGCCAGATGCGCCCGTCGTCGCCCTCGGACAGCCCGGACGGCTGGGCGAACCACGCCTGCATGAGGTCGCCGTCGACGAGGCCCTCGTTCCGCGTCCCGCCCGTCCGGCGCAGGTGCCCGCCGACTGGGTCGAACGTCCACAGCGTGTGGTCGCCCGCCATGCCGACGACGACGGCGCCCGCCTGGGTCGACCAGGTGACATCCCACGGGGAGCACAGGCGAATACGGCGCGCGGGCCCGTAGTCCTCGGTGGCGGGCTCGTCGCCGGGGAGGACGTTGTCCGGGGCGCCGACCATGAACTGCTCGCCCGTCCCGGCGAGGGTGGTGACGTGCCCGTCGGAGAGGCGCACACCACGGAGGAGGTGGTTGACGGTGTCGGCGACGACGAGGTCGTAGCCCACCTGGGCGGCGACGTCGGGCGCCAGCAGCGCGAGGCCGTTTGGCTCGCTAAACGCGGCGGCATCGGGCGAGCCGTCGGCGCGGCCGCGCGAACCGGAGCCGATCGCACGGACGAGGGTCTCGCCGTCGGGCGCGAGCTCGACGAGGCGGTGGTGGCCGGCGTCGGCGACGAGGAGGTTCCCGCCCGGGAGGTCGATCGCCTTGGCGGGGAAGCGGAGGAGTCCGGGCGTCGGCTCGGGCGGGACGTAGGGCCCCTCGCCGCGGTGGAGGGTGCCCTTGGCCTCGTGCTCGGCGATGAGCTGCTCGAGGAGGACGGCGAGGTTGGGCGTGTGCCCCTCGCCGGCCATGTGGGCGACGATGTAGCCCTCGGGGTCGATGAGGACGAGCGTGGGCCAGGCCCGCGCGGTGTAGGCGGACCACGTGACGAGCTCGGGGTCGTCGAGGACGGGGTGGGCGACGTCGTAGCGCTGGACGGCGGCGGCGAGGGCGTCGGGGTCGGCCTCGTGGACGAACTTGGGGGAGTGGACCCCGATCGTCACGAGGACGTCGTGGTAGCGCTCCTCGAGGGGGCGGAGCTCGTCGAGGACGTGCAGGCAGTTGATGCAGCAGAACGTCCAGAAGTCGAGCAGGACGATCTTCCCGCGCAGGTCGGCCAGCGAGAGCGATCGGCCGCCGGTGTTGAGCCAGCCGCGGCCGAGGAGCTCGGAGGCGCGGACGCGAGGTGGGCGGGTAGCGCGAGACGGAGGTGCCGACGTCATGGAGGACAGCCTCGCACGGCCCACGGGTGCGCGGCGGAGCCCGCCATGGTCGGCGATTCTGGCGCGCGGAGGCGCGCGGTCATGCCGATGAGCGCGCGGTGGGTCGGCGACTTCGCGAGCTTGCCGGGTGGCGGCGACGTCGAGGTGGCTCTTGGACTGATTCGATCTGAACGAGCTTCGGAGTTGTGGACGCGCTGACACGAGAAGCCGTTGGCAACCAGTTCACTCGAGTTTTCAACGGTTTCCCAAGATGCGCAGGTACGATGCCTAGATGCACGAGCGAGATGTAAGCGTCGACCGCCGGGTAAGGGTCTGGAACCGACTTCACTCGGAGTCAGCTTCCCACCAAGTGCTGCGCGTCGCGATCCAGTCGTCGAACGTGTTCGCCGCGCAAGTGCTGGACATTCCTCGAGGCCTTGCCTTAGTGGGTCGGCACGGAACCGGCAAGTCGACGTTCTTGCGCTTGCTAGAGATGGCCTTTGGTCAAGAATCGTACGCCAACCGATATCCTGACCGCGAAGGAACTTGGACACGAGAGGCGCTCTGGGAAGCACCCGACCTCACTGGAGTCATCGACGTCACTACTCTCAGTCCGCACGGTATTCTGGAACGACGCGTTGATCTGTCGATGTCGCAGGAGGAACGCTCGGAATTGTGGGGCGACCTGAAGGAACCACCGGAGCCGTGGCACATAAGTGCCTTGAGCGTTTTCAGCGATCTTCAGTTCTTGTTTCAGGAATACCCGGGCGTACGCGGAGCCAATCTCGGTGAACTCCAGCACCAGTATACCGCTCCCGAATTGCAGGTTCTTTCCACGATCCTCGGACGAAACTACGATGAACTACGATCGTACGCATACGTCGTCGACCATCTCGAAGGCCGCGACTTCATCGAACCATTTGTCCGAGGGTGCGTCAATGGCCGACCGGTCGAAACAGGCTCGATGGGCTCGGGTGAAGTTTGGGTGCATTACGTTTTAGCCCACGCACTGCGCCTCGACTGGCCGGGACCCCTGCTACTCGACGAACCCGAGTCGTTCTTGTCCCCGCGGGGACACAGGCCCTTTGTGGACGAGATCGCACGCCTCTCGTTGGCCCGCCAGCAGCAGGTGATCGTTGCGACACATTCGGAGCAAGTAATGTCACGCTTCTCCCTAACGGCGATGCGGCTGGCGGTCGAAACCGAAGACGGCACAATGCTGGTTGCACCAAGCTCGCAGTCCCAGGTGCGTGACGCACTAGGTTACGACTCTCCGCTGTCATTGATACTCGTCGTTGAGGACAGGTTCGCGGCAACAGTGCTCACCACATCAATCTCGCAACTCGCCCCAGGGTTGCTTAGGAGCATCGAAGTTGTGCCTGCAGAGGGATCGGACGATGCGAGACGCGCTGCGCGTGTCCTTTCCGCGCTGCGTCGCCTACGGTGCATAGCAGTACTGGATGGCGACGAACGATCAACTCGTGGCAAAGGCGCAGGAGTGCGGTTTCTCCCTGGAAGTCGCAACCCAGAGGAGGAGCTACTTACTGCTGCGGGCAAGCATACTGATGTGCTCGCGAGCGAACTGGGGCGATCAGTGGCTGACGTGATGGCCGCGATAGACAGATGTAGCGCGATAGAACATCAGTACATACCGCAAACGTTCGCCCGATCCCTTGGGCACCAGGAAGCCGTCGTTATCCGGGCGATGGTGAAGTGCTGGCTAGCGGCGGACGAAGCGCTTCGTCAAGCGACTGAACTAGTTAGCGAATTCGAGTCGATCGTCTTTCCTTTGCAAGAGACGTCTCACGTCGTTGATTCATGACGTGCGGACCCGGCGGTCGTTGACGCCTCGCGAGTGGCCCCACGCGCTTCGCCAGCGCCCGCTCATGTCGCGTGCGGTGCGCGCTCATGCCGCGGTTCGTGCAAGGTCGAACCACGTGCAGCGCTGCCGCTTCCGGTCGCTCGTGATCCCGGACGATCTCCTGTCCAGCGTCATCAGCCGAAGACGGTGAGGAGCCGGCTCCTGATAGCCATGGACCCCTTGACCAGCAACGCGACGCCGAGCACGACAACGACCATCCCCAAGACCATGCCGGCGGCGAGAGCTCGCGTCCCGACATGTACCCCTACGCCGCCCAATGCCAGTACCAGCGCGGGGAGTCCTGCTCGCAGCTCCTCGATCCCGCCCCCCGAACGCGCGAGCCACCAGTTCAGCGCCGAATAGGCTGCCGCCGGCATGGCGCTGATGCAGGCGATCACGAGTGCGAGGACTAGCACCTTGTCAGCGAAGTGCACAGCACCGGCCAGGAACGCCCCGAGGCTCGTCCGGGCATCAGTTGGCGTTGGGTTGGCCTGTTGAACCACGGGCTGAGCAGAGCCACGACAAGGCCAATGACGATCCCAGATACGACCTTCATAATTCTCCTCCAAGCGATGGCGCCTCACCGTACGGCTGGGCGACAGTGTGATGGGACCCTCTGACACGCACGCTCGCGTTGAGCCGAGGGAGGAGCGACGACCCGCGGACTCGTGCCGCCGCCCGCGTGCTCAGCAGGCGTCCGCATATGCCGCCGATCGCGCGCGGCGTCACCCTCGAGCTGCTGGCCCGCGGTCGTGCCGATGAGCGCAGGCCAACCCAACAACCGCCGAGCCGCCTGGGGCGACCGACCGACTGTCTCGCTCTCTCCCTCGGGTGACCTGGCACCTCGCCAGGTCGACCCCACGTTGCACTGCGACATCTGCCACGCCCGCGCCCGGTTCGTGAAACAGGCGACTCCACTGCGCCACGAGCCGCGGAGATCTCTGCTGCGTAAGCGCGGGCAATGCCGGCCTGCTGCCGCCATCCCGCTTGAATCGGGCTCGTCGCAATCGCCGAGTGGCAGACCTACGTCGACTACCGTCTGAGGCATGGAGCCGACCGAGGCGTTGTCGTCGATCGAGACAGTGTTACGCAACGCGATCCGATACGCGTTCCCCAACGGTGAGTGGCAAGGACGCCCCGGCTCCCCGACCCATACCGAACTCGTGGAGCGTCGAAAGCGCTGAGCGAAGCAGGCGCAAGAGCGGCGTAGTTCCGGTGGACCTGCTGGAATACGCGATGACGCATGACCTTACCGATCTCATAGAAAAAAACTGGGAACGATTCAAACCGATATTCGACGACATGCCGCGGACTAGGGAGTATTTCCGACTAGTGAAAGACATCCGAAATACAATTGCTCACAATCGTGCCTTACTCCCATTCGAACGTGACCTCGTCTCGGGCATAGCCGGACATCTCGCCAATCAAGTGGCATTATACCTAGGGAGCGCTTCGGTGTCAGGCTACTACTACCCTGTTATAGAGAGCGCTACGGACAGTTTCGGCCAAGAGGGCAACACCCTGTTGTTGGTCACGTCGAGCTCACCAACGTCAGGCCTCATCAGAGTGGACGTCGGTGAAACGGTGAGACTTTCCGCACGGGCAATCAGTGCGCGAGGGAGGCCGCTTCATTGGCGACTGCACTCACCCTCGACGGCCCATCGCACCCACGAACGAGATCCCGATACGGCTTATGCTTACGACTTCGATAGGTGGACGGTCGATGTTGGACGCGGGGAGGTGCTGGAGTACGACTACACGTTCGCGCCCGGTGACGTCAGCGAGTATTGCGAACTCCGACTCTACCTGGCGTCCGAATCGAAGTACCATCGCAACCCATCGGGAGACTACGGGCAGAGCGACGGGCCGTTCGACGATCATCGTCGTTTCTATTACGCCGTCAATCCGCCAGAAGAGGAGTAGTGTCTGCCTCAGCTCATGGCGTAGGCCCGGTTTCACGAGTGAAGTACTCCATCGGACTGTGTGAGCGCCGGTCGGCTGTCAGGTCAGGCGTAAGGCCCGTCCGGTTCAGTGTGCGGCGTCGTAGGCCTCGTGCCATCGACCCCGTTGTTGTCGCTGCCTCGGCTCCACCGAAGCACATCGCACCGTCCCCCGGGCGGCTGCCGCTTCGGTGCGCGCTCATGCCGCGAGCAGCACGGGCGGCATAGCGTTCCGTCATGCCGCTGTCGCCTCCGCCGTGCCGATCACGGGATGAACGCATTGCGGCACGAGTGAGCGTCTCTTAGCCGTGTCGGTGGGCCCTCGTAGCCTCAGATCCGACGGATGGCAGGCGCGACCGAGGAGATGCAGATGGGTCTGGAGACGGCTGTCGCCACGGTGACGGGACTCATCGCTCTCGGCGGTGTGCTGGCCGGGATGGTCGTGCTGTGGCACCAGCATCTGACGCACCGCGCTCACCTGCAGCAGGCGGTCCAGGATCATCGACGCATGCATCGGCTGACCACTCGTCTCGCTGGGTGCGTGGTGGAGTTGGAGCAGATGCTGAGCGCCGGCTTGCCGTCCGCAGGCTCGGGTCATCTTCCGGAGCCCGTCGCCGGCCACATGACCTACTTGTTCGGACTGCGCGACGAGCTTGACGTGATCGGTAGCCACGCGGCCAGCCACAACGCCCGCATCGGCTGGGCGCAAACGTTCCTGGAGCGCGCCTCCGCTACCGCGCGACGATGCACAGCTTCCCAGTCCGCCCTGGACGAGGCGGCGGACGCCCTCTCGGGTGCGGCCCGCGCCTACGAGGAGGGGTTCGTCGCCGCCTACAGCAAGCGACGCATTGGCGCGGCGGTTCGGGCGCCAGCCGATCCACTGCTCATGCTGTCCGAAAAGCGCGCCAAAGACATCAGCCGCAAGCGCGTGACCTTCGATGAGCAGATGCGCCTGCTCGCCACCCACATCAACGTGCGGCATCCGGCCCTGCGGCACTACAAGACCACCTGGCCCATCTGGACCTCAGAACTCGGCGCGTTCGACGGCGACCCGTACCGCGGAGAGATCCGACCGATCGGTCACGACGGGTTCGGGCCCGTGCCCGTCCTGCATCCAGACGCCCGGTAGCAAGGCCGGGATGACGCGTTGCGCCCAGTCATGCCGCGGATAGTGGAGCTCAGTCCTCTCGACGTGCGGACGCGCGACGATGGCGTTCGCTCGGATACACGAGCATCTGCCGTGGGGTCTGCACGACCTCCTTCTGCGCTTGTCTTAGTGTTGCGGAACCACTCGACAAAGGGGCGTTCAATGTTCAAGGTCGTGACGATCGGCTCGGACGGCACTCGAGAAGAGGATGACGAGGTTTTCGAGACAGAGGCCGAGGCTGAGCAGTACGGCCAGCAGATGTGCAGCGACTACAGCCAGGGGGCGACGGTCCTGCACATGCACAACCCAGGTGATTACCCCGATCCAGACGATGAGATCGACTACGAGGTCATCCAAGTTGATGACAGGGACTGATCCGAGCCAGTAGAAGACGTACGGCGAGATCGATCTCGAGACCTCTGAAGCGGCGTCTCACTGGGCAGAGCGGTAATCAGCACATCACGAACCGCAGCGCAGGTGCCGGACTCGAGGCCCGCTCGCGGCGCATAGCGTTCGCTGCGGCCATCCGGTCATGCCGCGGTGCGCGCGCGAGGAGTCGCAATTGGTTCACCGGTGGGGAGGCTACGACGCCCCCTTGCTCCGATGTTCGGGGTCTGATGGAGACATCGAAGACCCGGAATGATCCCAGCATGGTTGCACCCGTGAGTACCCGACGAGTTCGTAAGCGCGCGAAGAGGATGGTGATCGACCCTCGCACGGACCCCGAGCCTCGCACCGGTGCACTCAGCCGGATCGCCGAGCAGCTCGGCGTCCATTCCGAGGCGCCCACGTAACTGGGTCAAGCGCGCCGAGAGCGACGAGGGTGGGTGTGTCGCACCCGCCTGCGGTTCGCGAACGCGATCCTCCAGTACCTCGTCGTGGGTCGAGGCTGAAGGTGGCCCGTCCTACCACTCGCTGTGCTGCGGGTAGGCCGTGCACTCGTCCACGCTGTCCGCCGTAATACCCGAGCCATTCGCCATCGACTCGGTATTGGCAGGCACGAGATCCGGGTAGGCGTGGCCGCCGCCGACGATTGCGCCGTCGGCGTTGCGGCAGATGATGCCGATGCGCACGTTCTCCCATGGCTCGCTGGTGTCGTTGGTGAGGCGGACCTGCATGTTGCCGTACTCCTCCAAAGTGACCGGTGCCGGCTCTATTTCCGGCAGCGGCTCTGTGGGCATTGCGTGGTCCGACACGGCGTACGTGGCGTCGATGCGCGCGGCGCGGGCCTCGCCCACCGAAATCTGAGTGCCGATAGCCAGGGTGCTCTGCTCGCCGGTGATGTGCTCGACTTGCTCGCCGGAGGCGATCAGCTCGTCAGCCTCATCGAATACGTTGAAGTGAACGGTGATGAACTCGCCCAGATGACCGCTGGTGTTCACGAGTGCCGCTGCCCAGGCGTACTCTCCGTCCTGGCCGATGCCGACTTCCTCGATCGTCACCTCGTCCGCGGGCTCGGGCTCCGGTTCCTCCGTCTCCTCCACCTGCGCGGAAGTGACCGGCGGGGCGTTGACCTCCTCCTGGTCGTCGGCGGCGACGGTGGACGAAACCGTCTCGGGCGCTGAGGGCTCATCTTCGGCGGCGCATGCAGACAGGGCCAGGAGAGCGGCGGCGGCGAGGGCAAGGGCGGTGGAACGCACGTGGCGAGTGCCTTTCTCGAAGCTCGTGAAGGGGACAGCGAAGTCTCGTTGGTGGCGCTCCACCTTACGGTAGTGCCCTTCCCCGTCGGCCACTGCGGATCCGGCTCTACTTCGCCTGAGATTGAGGGGTACCAAGGATCTCGCGCAGATCGCCTCTCAAGGAGAGGACTTGCTCATTGTCTCGGGACACCTCAGTTCGCCGTCGCCAAATACATCGAACTCATCCACAACCGCCAGTGCCTGCACAGCACGCTCGGCTACCATTCCGGCCGGACCCCTGGCCACCACTTGTCCGCCCGAAGACATCACACTTTCCCTTGACAATCCAGGGCGCTGTGCGGGCCTCTGATCGAGACGTGCAGTCGAATGAGGGCGTGGCACCGCGCGTGTCCGTTCCGTGGTCCCGGTAGGCACAGTCACGACTTATGGACACGCGGACATGCCGCGGTCCGGGCGACTACGCGCGCCGACGTGCTCCCGGCGATGACGGCGCATCGGTCGACTCCCCGCAGGAGGTTCCGCGACGGCACTCAGATTCCCATGCCGGATGACCAGCCCGACTGCGGGTCGTTACACGCGTGTCGGCAGCCATGTGATGGTCATCCATGGATGACGTTGGCGCTCGGTCGCCCGCTATCCCGAGCGGTCATGGAAGCGGTTCACAGCCCTTGGTCACTGAGGCCGGAACCCGCTACGAGCAGCGACCCGGCGCTGGGCGAGGTCGTTCGCGAGTTCGGCCGCAATCTCTACCAAGTTGCCGACGCGTACAAGTGCAGGACCGAGATCGCTCGGCGTGTGAGCAGCCTGGTTTCGCACCCTTGTTAACTGTTCGATCATGTCGACATGCCACGACGACACCCAGTTGCTCCGATGGAGGTCTCGTGCCAGTTTACGCACGGGAATGAACGGAGTCCGACCAGCTGCCGGAGGCGCTTCTGCGACGTCCTCGGCGAGGCCACGGAGTTGTTCCTCCATCTCTCCGTACACAGACAACAGCGCGCTCTTAGGTGAGATTGCCATCAATTGACTGCGACGCGCAGCGTCGACAAATAGCGGGATTGTGATGTCGTCTGCTGGGATCACCGGTTGTGCACTCGGTGGTTGGGCCATGCCGGGCTGCTCATCAGGCTTGCGATCTGCGACCGCCTGTGCTTCGTCGGTGGCCGCGTCCAATTCCCCGAAGTCGTAATCGTAGTCCTTGAACTTGCCCCGAACCGGAACCGCGCCCACTGCCGCGAGTATGACCATGATCGAACCGGCTGTCACAAGTGACACCTGGCCGGCTCCGTCCAGACCCTTGCCGAGATGGCCGATGCTCATGACTGCGAGCATCAAGAGTCCGCCGAGGGCGAGGCCAATCCGAACCTTCGCGGCAAACTGCAAGGATCCCGCACCCGGCTTTGTCACCCTCGCACCCTCAGAATCATCGAGACCGTCGGCCACCCGCAGACCGTAGCAGGACTCGTGGTGTGCGGTTCGAATGCGACTCTAGCGCGCTCAAGTGTTTGAGGGGAGGAAAGTTGTCGGCAAGCTTGTGGGTGTGCACGTTACCGCGCTACTTCGGCGGCGGACCGGTGATGCTACTGGGGGTGCGCGCTCATGCCGCCGTCCGAGCGCTCGCCCGATGTGCCGCTTCGTTGTAGCGAGGTCGCGTGGGAGCATGCCGTCATACCGCACCGGTTCGCGTTTGTGCCTGGTAGGGCACCCCAGTGGGGCGCGTTTTTCTGGGAGCCGTCCATCGACGGGCGGTTGCTACGTCACCACCTGAACCTCATCCGGAGGAGCTGCACCTCCACCGGGGAGTGCTCGGCGCGGTCGGCGAGGACGTTCCTGTCATGGTTCACAGCTGGCCGGTCGGGACGACGCCCGACGGCCTATGAGACGTTGACTCGGGGCGATACCTCGCCAGCACACCACCCATCCGCCGCCCCCGCGCGCGCCGGCGTCCGTTACTGCCGCTGTCCCGCTGATTTCGCCGGCGTACGTCACGAGGAGGATCGCGGGGCTTCAACTCGACTCGGCGGCCAGTACGGCGCGGTGCAGTCACGAAGCCCGAACAACGATATTCACCGTTACCACGGCGCCGACGACGGCGATCAGTTGCCCTGTCACGTACGTGACGTCGAAGACGAATTCCAACGCGAGAAGCATTCCGCTAACGGCTCCGAAGAACGCAGCCGCGAGGGGAGCTTCCAGCGCTGCCACTAGTAGACGCCGATTAATGAGGCCCGGTCGCGCAGCCAGACCTAAAATCCGCAGTCGGATGGCCTCGACCTGCTTGGCGCGTTCTTCGGCTCGCTCGCTACTACAGCGAGCCATCGCGTCCTGAACGCTTGGCGTCCATACATTGCCGAGGATCGACAAGGACACAGGCCGCAAGATCCCTATCCAGAAGCCTGCATCCACGAGCCCTCCAACTCGACCAGCGCCGGACCAGCACCGGCGACACCGAGGAGATGAATCGCAGCTTCGGCGTCAGCAACGAACGGATAAAGATGGCTAGGAGTGTGCAACCAGATGCCGGAGGCCGAGGTACTCGATCGCGTACGCCCGCAACTGAGACGGGTAGAGGGAGCGATCAGGGTCCAAAACTAGCGGTGACGTCGCCAGCGCCTCGACGGGCGTTGCATGTAGGAGCTGATTGAGAACTGGGACGCCATCGGCGAGCATGAGGCCCAAAGCAGACTCGGGACGCAGGAATAGGTGGTCACCGACCAACTTCACTCCTACGGACTTCGTCCACCCCACGTCCCGGAACGCGTCTAAGATCTCCGAATGGCTGCGGCGCTCCAGGTGCAGACTCATCTCCCGCAATTGGGGATCACCCCCCGCCCTACCTGTCGTCGCAGGGTCGGGCATTCGCTTGTGGATGGTGTTGCGTAAGCTCAGCACTGCCCTAAGAAGCTTACCACCGGCTACCTCAGGCTCCATCAGTTCAACGGCATCGGGAGCGTAAGGACGAAGTTTCCTACGATACGGCGACTTCTGCCAACCCATCTCGCGGTAATTCGACATGCCAGCTAGCAGCCCATTGACAATAGCGAGTGCATCGAAAACACCAGCCATGTGCACGTAGGCCAACGTGACCGCATCCAGCACCTCATCGCTAACCTCGATGGTCGGCGGCCCAGTTCCAGTGCCAGGCAGGATGAGCTCGATATGAATGCGTTGGACCAAAATGCGGCTGACTCGTCTGAGAGCAGAGGAAGTCAGGTCACGCACCTCTCCGTCAAGTTCGCTCACCGAACTCGCTTGGTGTGCGACGGTGAGGCGCGCCCACAGATCCTCGAACCCCGGAAGGATCGCACGAGCCGCTCCTTCCGCCAGGTGAACGTCAGGGATAGTCCGCAGATCACGCCCATGCAGAGGATGGTTCTCTGGCACAGAATCCAAAATCTGTGGTTCGAACGAATGAAGCAGCACCGGTCACATCTCCCATGCGCAGCGAGTCACGACTTAGTTCCCGAAGGGTGAGTACGAGGGCGTGTACGTCACTGGCCCGTTCGACATTTACGAGGACAAGCTCTTCACATCGTGGCCGGGCCCTCGCTCAACCTACATCTCCCCCTAGGCCCCGGTGACGCGAGGTCTCGCCGTTCTCGGGTCGGGTTGACGTTGGCGTGCGCCGGCTGAACAGCCATCGGCGGCCGGGCACCCGGTCTGGCCGCTGGTCGGTACGGGCGGCAAAGCATTCCACTCTAGCCCTGACACCGTCCGAGCTTCACCGGGAGCAGTGCGATTGCGGCTCGCAAGCGGCCGGCGGCCGCTGTTCGGACGCCGTGGCGTCCTTATGCGCCTCCGCCGCCACAATGGACCTCCAGCGTGGCATCATCGCGGTTCGCCCCGACCGAGTCGCTGTGAGCGGAGCGTGCGATGAGGCTTACGTTCTCACAGGTCATGGGGCGCCATGCCGATACTCGGCCCTCAGGTGCCCCCACGGCGGCGGATGTCACTTGGCAATGAAGTTCCGTAAAGTGTCAACAGCGTTACCCAGGATATTTACATCGAGGTGCTGCACACAACGCCATACTGCGAGTTCGTCGAGTCGGTGCTCTAGGATCAGGAAGTCGATCCGCTTACCGGTGTGCGCGATAGCCCATTCGATATGCTCGGCTTCTATCGCAGTGACAGTCCGACCGTCGCTTCCACCGGCTCTAGCGAATAGCGCATCACCTTGCCGGCCGAACCGGTCGGGGGTTGCGGAGCGCCGCACATATCGCGCGATATTCTTCTGCAGGTCGTCGTACGCCTCGTCCAATAGCGAGTTGAAGTCCAGCAGCCTGAAAAAGCTTGTGACTTTTGCGCGTGGATCCTGCGGACGGAAGTGGACATGGAGCCGGCTCAACTGGTCCCGCACAGGAAGGCACGCCCAGGCACAGGTGGTGCCTAGGCCATTCTTCTGCACGCGGTTTACCACACGCTGTGCTCCACGCACGGCCTTCAGTGACCGCTCTCGATTTTCCGCGTCCAACGTGTCTTGCAGCCGTGGCTCATGGGGGGTAAACAGAGCTTCACTGGCATATGCCCGCGGGGCCTCGCCTTCCAGCCACAATACCGTGCCGGAAGAGCCGCGATCGATGCTCGAGATAGCACGAGATTCGCGCGACTCCACTGCGTGGCTTCGATTACTATATGCAGCGTCCGCTAGGAGTATCATGGCCGTCTGGAAATTCGCCAGCTCCCGTGTTGATTCGCTGACCAGGGCTGAATTGTCTCGCGACCGCGCGACAAGACCAGTCCGGCTGAACAGCAAGAATACGAGAACCGCGAGCGGAATAAGCGCCACAACAAGCGTCCCAATGGAAGCCATCGTCGCCGCCTGTGGGCTGTCGATCGGCGGAACGAAATCCGTCGCAGCCCGCAAGCCATCGGCCATGGCTTGCGGCCAGTACGAGAACGATACGATAACGATCGAAAGGAGCAGCGAGAGAATAGAACGTCGCCGGGCGAACGGCGATAGAACCGCTGTGACAGCACCGCCGATGCGAGCAGTGATCGAGTGGAATGCAACAATTACGCCGAAGCCCCACGCGGGCGCAAACACTGCATGGCGCCGACTCTGTCGGTCTTCTGCGGTATTCCTGACCGGGAAACGCCTCGACAACGGGAGCACGAGCGCGGCTGACCCCGCGTTCGCGGCCTGCAGGAGCAAGTTGATCAGCAACCCTGCAGCGAGCGCGGACAATGACAACGCTATGTAGGTGATTGCGACCTGGATTGTTATTGCCACGAAGTCGCTTGAGCTGTGATCGTGAATCCAGCCGTAGAACGCGGCTGTCGACGACTTTAGTTGCTCAATCATCACGTTGACCCTTCGCGCCGGTTTCCAGTGACATCACCACTTCGTACCTGCGTCCACGAGTCCAGCCCCCGCCCGTTCGCGGATCAGTGACGGCCGTCGGCACGCCGGTTCCGCCGCCGCCTCTCGAGGTGCTCCACGTCCGAGGTGTGCACGCCAGCGCCCAGTGTGTGCAAAGAACGGCTGACGCGAGTCAGGCGTACGATCCGTCCACACGCGACGCATCCGCCTTCCTACTATCTTGTCCCTGCGTGACGCCGGCGGGGATAAAACGCGCCCATGTTCGAACCGCATCCGCCGTGCCGTTCGATGATGGTGAATCTCGTCGGACTTCAGGAGGAATGCGTATATGCACAACCAGCGGGCAATAGCAGCGCATCACGGCACCTCACCCTCGGATACTGCCACAACGGTGGACACGCGTACGCGATTCTGGCACCCGCCGTCGGGCGCCGGAGTAGCGCGAGCGTCCGCTCATGCCGCCGGTCGCGCGTGGAAGTCGGCAGTGCGCCGCATGTGGCCAGGATGCGGCCGGCTCCCGGTTCCTCGGCGACGTGTGCTCACCGCGGGCGATGGCGGCGAACGCTGAGGGCGCACCGGTATGACGGCACGACAAGTTCCCGCAGCGAACGGCGGGAGCCGCGATGTCAGTGGCTACCTACACGATGGATGCCACAGCTCATCCCAGAGGAGGCGTCGGACATGAACAACGAGACCCACCGTGTGCGCACTGTCTTTGAGTGTCGTAGCGGTCACCGCCACGAACTCTGCGTCACCGTCTCGAGGGGCGTTCCACCGGATCTGCGATGCGAGCCCGACAATGGCACTGGTTATGGTCCGGGCGGGGGCACTGGGTGCGCCGTTCCTAGAGACCTCAATCAGCGCGTCGAGCGGGTGCTGCGCAACGACCTCGTGGAGGCACGAAGGCGCGGCTTCGTCCTAATCGTGGGGTAGCTCCGACTGCGTGCCCAGTCCCCGTGGCGTGGGTTGCCGGCATCCCGACCCGCCCGCGATCCCGGCGCGGCTCACGCCCGCGCATGAGGTACCGCTGGCATCCGGACATGCCGCGATTCGAGCGCTCACCTACGCTGCCGCGGCGGCCACGGGGACTGTTCCGGCACTACTGATACCTACTCCACCAGGGCCACAGCGCCCTCGTCGTCGACGACGTAGACGTCTATCCGAAGTAGTGCGCGAACGGCCTCAGGTACCCGCAGCGCAGCCGTCCTCGCACTAGTCGGCACGACGACGGCGAAGCGGGCACTCGTGTCCTCGGCTATCGGCATCCGCCGCAGTAGCTGGCCGAACAGGGTGTCGACGTCCAGACCCAGTGCGGATGTTCTGCCCTTTGCCTCGGCATACAGAAGCTCGCTTCCCCGCCGCGCGACAACGTCACAGAAGTCCACTTCTCGACGCACGTGCCAGCCGCGATCGACCAGGTGCTGGCAGAACGCATCGACTACTCGGCGCTCGTCTCCTCGCATGCGGCCAACGATGCGCCCTATGGTCCGGCCTGGCCATAGGGCGATCGCGGACTCACTCTGGTGGCTACGCCGCTCGCCAACATCCGCACATGCCGCTGTCGGCGCGCCTTCGACAACTGCTCCCTCGCTGTCGGCCGGCGCTATCATCCTCCGATGAGCGTTACCGCCGTCATGGTGGCAGAGATCCCGAGCGGAGCCGCGGCTGGCTTCCAGGCGTACGAGTCAGCCGTTCTTCCCCTGCTCCCGCGTCACGGCGGCCACCTCGAGCGACGCTTCCGAACTGACGACGCGCTCACCGAGATCCACATCGTGTCCTTCCTGTCACAGGACGGCTTCGAGTCCTATCTCGCGGACGAGGAGCGCCAGTCGCACAAGCACCTGTTGGACGGCCTCGACATCACCCAGCGCGTCCTCCTGGTCAACGACGTGTAGAGCCCTCAGCCGTCTCGCCTGCGAAACGAGGACGTGGCCGAGGCAGCCCGCCGCGCCCATCACGTCAAGGAGCGCACCGCTGACACGTCGTACTCCGCCACCGACGCGAACCGGATCGCGCTGCCCTGGTCCTCGTTCGGTCCACTGCCGCGGAAGGCCTCCGCTGCTGCCTGCGAGACCCACTGCTCGAAGATGTTGATTCGGCTCACGTCGACGTGGTCCGCAGCGAGGTGGAAGTCCAGGCAGCCGTCGCTACCTCGCGCTTGCCGCGCCACGTCGACGCAACCAGCCAAGTAGGCCTCGCGACCCTCGGGGTCGACGGTGAGGTGTCCGGCGACGATGACCATTCGGTGCTCCTCGAGCGATGAGGTAGGGCGAGCCACTGGCAACCTACGGACCCATGGAAGTCGTGGCCGCATCGCCTCCCCGACTTTCGGCCATGTGCCGACCGGTGCGTACGGGTCGGGCGTGCTCCTTGTCGTGCTGGCGGTTGTACCGCGGTCTCTCAAGCGCCGTTCGGGGCATCGTCCGTGGCATCCGGACATGCCGCGCACTGGGTCTGGGTGACTCATCTACCGCCGGAGACTGTCCTCACGGACTGGGCCTTCATCCAGCCGTAGGACGTCTCTCCCTTGATCGTCGCCTCCACCGACTCGAGGACCATTTCGACCCTCGTGCCGTCCTGCCAGCCAGCGGCATTCGCCTCGTCGACGAACACCAGCAGGTCGTCGGCTCCACCCTTCGCCCCCAAGTAGACGGTGAACTCGCCGGCCGCTCCCACCTCCGGCGACCGAACATCGATCAACGGAATCAACATCCCGACCTGCCGCGGATGGCGTCTGCTCTATCGCGCAGTGCGCCCAGGAACGTGCACGGTCACCGGCCCTCGGCCAGGGCCGCGAGTCGGTCCAGGGAGTTCTGGAGCTTCTCCGCCGTAGTTGCCCGAGCTCGTGAAATCCGGCTGCCATCGGTCAACTGCGTCCAGTCGTAGGTATGGGTCACCCGCGTACTCGACGAGTCGATCGGCTCGAGTTCCCATCGCCACAGGTGGCCTGGCGGTTCCTGACCCGGCTCGGCAGGTCGCCAGGCGATGCGGAAGCCCTCGTCGAACTCGACCACGTGGTTCTCGCGGGCCTTCCCTCCGGTGAGGTTCATGACGAAGACATCGCCGACAGCGCGGACTCGCTGACCGGTAGGCGCCCCAGACAAATTGTCATTGCCATCCCAGCGAGGCTGCTGAGACGGGTCAGCGATGAGCTCGAAGATCTGGCCGGCACCGGCCGAGATGTCGCGGCTGGCGCTGGCGACGCGCAACTCCTGGTCCGGACTGGTCATCGCCCCATCGAAGCACAGGAATCACACCCCTGGCGCTGACCGCGGGTCGCCTCGATCGCACTTGCCGAAGACCGTGTGCCGTATCGGTCTGTACGATCGGCTGGCTTCGAAAGGGTCTCAAGCGAAATCTGTAGGCCCACGGATGAGGAAGACTTGTGTCCCTGACGGTGGCTCTGGTGGTCTCAACCGGTCATCGCAACGAGGGCGGATTGGTAGACCTCATGAGCAGTCTTCCATCCCAGTCGTTCCCGGGGGCGGGCGTTGATCTGGGCGACGGCCTCGAGGAGCGGGATCGGGGCTTCCGCTCTGAGGGCGGTCTTCTTGGGAAAGTACTGGCGTAGGAGCCCGTTGCTGTTCTCGTTGGTGCCGCGCTGCCAAGGGCTGTACGGGTTGTAGAAGTAGACCGGGACGCCGGTAGCTGCGGTGAACTCCTGGTGCAGTGTCATTTCGATCCCGCGGTCTCATGTCAGTGACTGGCGGATCGTGGGCGCCAGCGCAGTGAAGGTCCTGGCTAGCGCAGCGACCACGACGCGACTCGTCGCGTCGGGGATCGGCAGCGCGATCAGGTACCGGCTGTGCCGCTCGACGAGCGTAATGAGGTGTGAGCGGCCGCGGCGACCCACGATGAGCTCACCCTCCCAGTGCCCTGCTTCATGGCGAGTGCCGATGTCGTCGGGCCTGTCGTTGATGCTCACCATTGCCGGTATGCGCCCGCGCTCGGGGCCGGCGGACTTGACCCGCCGGTGTGGGGGCGTCGAACCCTGCCCGTGCGCAGCTGCGCTGTCAGCTCACCTGGCAGGGCCGCCTTGGCCTGCACGAACAGCGACGTGTAGATCGTCTCGTGCGAGACCCGCATGCTCGGGTCGTCGGGGAAGTCGAGAACGAGGCGGTGCGCGATCTGCTGGGGTGACCAGCGCAGGGCCAGCTTGTCCTCGACGTAGCGGCGTAGCTCCCCGATCTCCGCGAGTTTGCCCGTGCGGGGCCTGGCCTGACGCGCCTGCGCCAGGCGGTCCGCGCGGGCCGCGCGGTACCCGCCAGGCCCACCATTTCGGGCGATCTCCCGCGACACAGTCGAGACCGAGCGGCCAAGCTCGACCGCGATCGACGTCATCGTCCGGCGCGCGGCCAACCCGCGGGAGATCGCCTCCCGCTCCTCGGCGGACAACCGCAATGCCGACCGCGACGCAGTCCGCCGCGGGCGCACCCCGCCGGACTGCTGCAGCCAGTAGTGGCCCGTCGTCTTTGACACTCCGGCGGCGGCGACCGCCTGTTTCAACGTCGCCCCGCTGGCCCGCGCGGTGAAGAACCTCATCCGCACCTCGGCAGACTTCGGCTTCCTAACCACCGTGGTCCTCCTGTCCCTCAGGAGGTCAGCATGGACCGCCGATCTTGCGTTGATGCCCTGAGACCACCAGCAACAGGGGGTCAGTTCTCACCCGGCGTTGACACGGTCATGCCGCTGGCCGGCACGGCGGCATCGGCGAGAGTGCGCTGCACATGTGCTCCGCGACAGCGACTTCTGGGCAGCCAGAGGCCCGTCGTTCCGACGGCACCTCCAGGGGCGACGGCTTCGCTAGGCCTGCCTGGAGGCTGGCGCGGCCGAGCAACGCACTTCGCGACCGATTTGTGCGTACACGTCGCCTGCTCCACAGCGGACCTCGCGCTTGATCGGTACGGTGGGCTACGCTTTTGGGCATGCGCCCTAGACAGTCGCCCAAGGCTGGGCCGGGGCGCGCCGTGTCGACCGGCCCTTCTGCAGCCGTTCGGGGAGCGGAGGTCCGCCGACGGCTCCTCGCGGCTGCGGTGGTCTGCGTGCCGGAGCTCGGATGGACAGGGGTCAGCACGAGAGTGCTCGCGGCCCGCGCCGGTGTTGCCCCGGGTCTCGTGCACTACCACTTCCCTTCCGTGCAAGTGCTGTTGCGCACGGCCGCGGTCGACGCCCTCGCGGAGGCGCTCGCCGAGGCGGAGCAGGTCCTGGCGTCTGCGGGCGGTGCGGACGGGGTTGCGGCGCTGCTTGAGCAACTAGAGCGGCACGCCGGTGCGGATGCACGGTCGTTGCTCTTCGTCGAGATGTACCTTGCCTCGGCCCGGGACGAGGCGTTGCACGGGGACCTCCGGCGGCTCCTGCTCGCCTTCCGGCGAGCCCTGGAGGGTCACCTGCACCGGGGCGGGGTCGCGGACCCGGGCGGCACAGCAGCAGTCCTGGCCGCGGCTGTCGACGGTGTGCTCCTTCACCGGGTCATCGACCCCTCGCTCACCGCTTCGATGGCAGTCCCCGTCCTGAGCCGGTTGCTTGGCACGCGGGAGCACCGGTGAGCCGCCCGCAACGGGCGCTCGTCGTCGGCGCGGGCATCGCCGGGCTGGCGCTGTCCGACCGGCTCGCCGCTCGGGGTTGGACGGTCACCGTGGTGGAACGAGCCGGGAGCCCGCGTACAGAGGGATACGTCGTCGACTTCTTTGGGCTCGGCTACGACGCGGCAGAGCGCTCGGGCCTGTTGCCGCGACTTCACGAGCTCGCCATCACCGTCGACGAGCTGGCCTACGTCGGCCCGAGCGGACGACCGCGGGCTCGGTTGCGCGTTGAGCGACTCGCTCGAGCAGTCGACGGCCGGTTCCTGAGCATCCTCAGGCAGGACCTCGAGCGTGCCCTGCGCGAGCGAGTCGAGGGCCGTGCCGAGCTGCGGTACGGCTGTCGTCCAGCCACCGTCGAGAACGGGCCGGACGGCGTGGTCGTCACCCTGAGCGACGCCACCACCCTCGAGGTGGATCTCCTCGTCGGTGCTGACGGCATCCATTCGTGGGTTCGACGCACGGTCATCGACCCGGTAGTCGATCCGGCGTACCGATCGACGTCCCCGGTCGATGATCCGCACCTTCGCTCCCTCGGCATGCACACCGCGACGTTCACGGTCGACGACCCGCGATTGCGGGAGGCGATCGGTCGCAGGGTCTGCTTGACCGACACGCTCAACGCCATGCTGGGCTTCTACCCACTCCCCGACCAGCGGGTCGCCGTGTTCGCCGCGCACCGCACCGATGAGGCGTTGCCGGTCGACCCACGGGCGGAGCTGCAGGAGCGGTATGGGTCCTGGCCGTGGATCGGCGGCGCAGCGGTAGCCGCGTGCCCGCCGGGCGACGAGATCTACTACGACATCGTCGCCCAGGTCGAGGCCCTGCGGTGGCACAACGGCCGGGTCGTGCTGATCGGGGACGCCTGCCAAGCGGTGTCCCTCGTCGCTGGCCAAGGCGCCTCCCTCGCAGTGGCGGGGGCCGCCGTCCTCGACGCTGCCCTCGCTACCGACATGCCGATCGAGCAGGCGCTCGCTCGCTACGAGGCCCGGTGGCGGCCGGTGGTGCAAGCCCGGCAGGAGAGCGGACGCACCGGTGCAGGCTGGTTCCTGCCCGCCACGAGACGCGCCCGCTGGCTACGCCGAGGTGGGCTCCTCCTCGCCACCCTGCCGGGGCTCGAGGGCTCCCTACGGGGGGCTGTGGTCGGTCGGAGCAGGGTGCGCCTCGACGACATCGATCTCGACATCGAAGGGGTGCCCTGACCCGAGAGCCACCGGGCAGGGCCGACGTCGCCGCCTGCTGTGTCGACCCGCTCGGCGCGCGGCTGCCGGCCGCACATGCCGCCGGTCGCGCGCGCGGTCATCCAGTAGTCGGCTCGCCGTTGCGTCGAAGAGCGCCCGTCAGGGTTACAAGCTTTCGCCTGGCGCGTCGTCGGGTGGGCCGCCCGATCTGTTGACGGCGTCGGCGATCTGGAGGGCGGCCTGGGCGGGCGTGAGGTCTGTCGTGTCGATGACCTCAGCTTCCTTGTGCAGCCAGGTGTGGGCGGCCTCGGCATAGGGCTTGAGGTGGTTGCGACGGAAGTCGGAGGGACCAAGAAGCGTGTCCCCTTCGATGCGCCCGCGGAGGGTGTCCTGGTCAGCGTGGAGGACGAAGTGCCGTACCGGGATGGCATGGTGGTCGAAGCCCATGCTGATCTCGCGCCAGTACTGCTCGACGAGGACGGTCATCGGCATGATCAGGGTGCCGCCCGTGTACTCGAGGATGCGGCGGGCGGTCTCGACCACGAGCGGCCGCCACGGCGGCCAGTGCTGGAAGTTGTCCGTCGGCGGCAGCCCCGGCGTGAGGTCCATGAGCATCTCGCCGACCTTCTCGGCATCGAACACCCGAGAGTTCGGGACCAGGTTCTGCACCAGCCCGCTGGTCGTTGTCTTGCCGACGCCGTGGGTCCCGTTCAGCCAGACGATCACACCACCGGACGTTACCGGGGCACGCGGCCGATACCCGCTCATGCCGCGGCATGGACGGCTACGTCCGCCCTGGGCCTGCCCCCAGCCGCGATGGAGCGGCTCTGCCCTGGTGGGTAGATGCTCTGCCATGACACCTACACCGGAGTTCCCCGTTGTACCCATGATCGACGACGAGTGGCGCGCCGATCCGCTCCGCTCGGCGGTCGCCGGCTACCTGGCCCGATACAAGGGCGAGACGCGCCGGCATACCGAATCGGACCTGCGTGCCTACCTCACCTGTGCCAAGAACGCGGGCTCAACCCGCTCGCCGCGAAGCGTCCGCACGTGGAGCTGTACATCCGTTGGATGCAGGAGACTCGCCGCTATGCGGCGTCGACAGTCTCGCGAGGCGGGTCCGCAGGGCCGCAGCAGCGATCCTCGAGGTGGTCCGCGAAGGCCGGTGGCGGGTGGTGACCGGCGAGGATGCCCAGGCGGTCGACGAACGCGTTCGGGCCGCCCCGTGGACGGCCTACGGCTGAGGCCACATCGACACGTCGCGCTTCGGGAGCGCCAGCTCCAAGCCCGCGCAGATCTCCGCGTGCCGCAGCAGGAATGCGCGCTCGTCGAGTCGCTTGCGCCGTAACCACGAGACCACCTCGGCGTTGCACTTGCTGGCGTTGCACGAGGCGCACGCCGGCACCACGTTGTCGGCGGTGTACCGGCCGCCGCGGGAGATCGGGAGGACGCAGTCTCGTTGAAGCGGGCGGTCAGTTCCGCCGCAGTAGGCGCACCCTCCCCACGCCGCCTGCAGGGCACACCACTCCAGCTCGGTGAGGTCGTTCATGACTCGAGCGAGGCGGCGTCTCCGGCGGCGCGCGTCGCGGATGCGGCGGGTCGAGCTGGCCATCCCGGAAGCGTACGAGCCGCAGACCGCGGGAGCGTCCAGGGCGCTCCGATTGACTCATCCAGGCACCGTCCGGCTCCCGCACGGTCGGGCCGCCTACCCGTGCGGGAGCGCCCCGTTGCGCCCGCCCACCCCAGGCGCCGAGCCGGCATCAGACCTAGCGACCTAGCATGGTCACCATGCTCTTCGCCTTCTCCGTCGCCCCGTCCGTGACCGACGCCGCCGACGGCTCCGTGTCCGAGGCCGTCGCCGCGGCCGTCCGCGTCGTCCGCGAGTCCGGCCTGCCGAACGAGACCACGTCGATGTTCACGACCATCGAGGGGGAGTGGGACGAGGTCATGGACGTCATCAAGCGCGCATGCGAAGCCGTAGCCCAGTTCAGCCCGCGCGTGAGCCTCGTCCTCAAGGCCGACCTCCGGCCCGGGCACGACGGCCAGCTCACGGCGAAGGTCGAGCGCGTCGAGGAGCACCTCGGCACCGACCCCGCCTGAGCCTGCCGCTACGCACTCCGTACGCGGGGTGCGAGGCTGTGCGCATGGCTAGCTCGCACTTCGACTCCATCGCCGCCGACTGGGACTCCGACCCGGACAAGGTCGCCCGCGCCCAGGAGGTCGCACGCGCCGTCGCGGACGCCGTCCCGCTGACCCCGCAGCTGCGGCTCCTCGAGTACGGCGCCGGCACCGGCCTCGTGTCCCAGGCCCTGGCTGACCGCGTCGGACCCGTCACTCTGGCGGACAACTCCTCGGGGATGCGCGCCGTCCTCAAGGAGAAGGTCGACGCCGGCGTCCTGCCCGGCGCGCGGGTGTGGGACCTCGACCTCGAGTCGCAGCCAGCGCCGGACGAGACGTTCGACCTCATCGTCACCTCGCTCGTGCTCCACCACGTACGCGACCTCGGGCGGGTCCTGCGGAGCTTCGCGGAGCTCCTCGCGCCCGGCGGGCACCTGTGCGTCGTCGACCTCGACCGGGAGGCCGGGACCTTCCACGCCCACGACTTCGACGGCCACCATGGCTTCGACCGCACCGAGCTCACCGCGCAGCTCGTGGACGTCGGCCTCGGCGACGTGTCGATGCACGACTGCACCGACCTCCTCAAGGAGGGCGTGACCTACTCGGTCTTCCTCGCCGTCGCCCGCCGGAGCGGATGACGGCGTAGCGGTTCGGTCGACCCACCCCGTCCTCGGCAGAGACTCAGGGCGATACCTCGTCGGCGTCCGGCACGCCCGCACGCGCGAGCAGCCGCTCGCCCAGCGCGGTCTCGAGGCTCTCGAACAGCAGGTACACGAGTGTCCCGAGGAACGGTGCCACCGCCCACACAGCGGCGTGAGAGAACAGCGTGCCGATGAGCCACGTAATTCCGAGCCCCCCGAGCACCGAGAGGAGGTTGAGGCTCGTGCCGGCGGCCTGGACTCGGGTGTCGTGCTGCGGCATCGGCTTGCGGAACCCGCGCGACAGAACCGCCTCGAGGAGCGTGAAGGACAGCACGGCGCCGGTGGCGAAGAGGAAGACGCGCGCGATGTCCGGCGTCCCGTGCATCACCTGCAGCACCCCGAAGTTGGCGGTCGCGAGGATGGAGAAGCCGAAGGTGGTGCTCTCCCGGCCCACGGTGCTCCTCAGTCCCCGCACCACGGTCTGGTCGCTGCGGCCGTCGTCGCTGCCGTCCATCACGTCGAGCTCCTCCTGGTCGGTCCGGTTGGCGGGTCACCCGCCGCCGGAGGCGACACATGCTGACGTGCAGGACTTCTCCCCGACGGCCGGTGGTCAAGGTCAGGCTGGCACCGATGGTTGGGCGCCGCTCGCCGAAGAGCAGGAGGCCCTCGCGCGAAGCGGCCCGCTACCTGACGGTGTAGCGGGCCGCTCCTGGCGGGTCAGTGCGCGCCGGCAGTCTCCGGCCGCTTGGCGGCGTCCGTCGTCGTCGGCTTGCGCACGAGGAACGAGAACGCGACCGCGACGATCGCGAGGCCCGCCCCGCACAAGAACGCGTCGTGGATGCCGCCGGCCTGCGCCTCGACGTCGCCGAGGCCGTTCGCGATGCCCGCGGCGGTCCGGGTGGTCATGACGGTGATGAACAGCGCCGTCCCCGCCCCGCCGGCGAGCTGCTGCAGCGTGGTCATGATCGCGCTGCCGTGGGAGTAGAGCGACGGCTCGACCGACCCGAGCGCGGACGTCATGAGCGGGGTCATGAGCAGGCCCAGGCCCACGCTGAGCGTCACGTGGGCGGCCACGGCGTGCCACGTCGGGCTGGCGGCCGAGAGCAGCGTCATTGTCCCGAGCGCGCCGGCGACGACGAGCGAGCCGGGGATGACGAGCGGGCGGGGGCCGACGCGGTCGAAGGCGCGGCCCACGAACGGGGCGATGAGGCCCATGGTCAGCCCGCCCGGCAGGAGGACGAGGCCGGTCTCAAGGGTGGTCAGGCCCATGATGTTCTGCAGGAACATCGGCAGGAGGATGAGCGTGCCGAAGAGGGCGCCCATCGAGATGAGCATCATGCCGATGCCCACGGAGAACGTCCGCGAGCGGAAGGGCCGCAGGTCGAGCAGCGCGGCGTCGTCCCGCTGGAGACGGATCTGGCGCCACACGAAGACGGTCAGCGCCAGAGCGCCGATGACGAGCGGCACGGCCGGCGAGACGGCGGCGTTGCCCTCGGTGGACTCGCCGATGCTGCTCAGGCCGTAGATGAGGCCGCCGAACGCCGTCGCGGACAGCAGGATCGAGAGCACGTCGACCGGGACGGCCCGCGGCGTCGTGATGTTCTTGACGAGCTTCGCGCCGACGACGAGCGCCACGAGCGCGATCGGCAGGACGGCGAGGAACATCCAGCGCCAGCCGAGGTTTGCGAGGATGAAGCCGGAGAACGTCGGACCCGTCGCCGGCGCCACCGCGATGACGATCGAGATGAGCCCCATCGTGCGGCCGCGACGTGCGATCGGCACGAAGGTCAGCACCGTGGTGAAGAGCAGGGGAAGCATGACGGCGGTGCCGCTGGCCTGGACCACGCGGGCGGCGACGAGAAGGGGGAACACCGGCGCGGCCGCGGCCATCGCGGTGCCGGCCGTGAACGTGCTCATCGCGGCGATGAAGACGGCCCGGGTGGAGAAGCGCGTGAGGATGAGCCCCGTCGTCGGGATGACGACCGCCATGGTCAGCATGAACGCCGTGGTGAGCCACTGCGCGGTCGCGGCCGTCACCGAGAACTCGGCCATGAGGCGGGGGATCGCCACGCTCATGACGGTCTCGTTGAGGATCATGACGAACGAGGCCACGAGGAGCACGCCGATGACGAGCTTGACCTGGGCCGGGATCGCGTCGTCCGCGGGGGCAGCCGCGGAGGCGCCCGTGTCGGTGGGGCCCGAGGGGGCAGGGTTCGGGCGCTGGTCGACGCTCATGAGGAAAGCTCCTGGGAAAGTGGTCCGGACGTGCCGCGCTGCGCCCCGACGACGGCGCTCCCGCCCGCAGGGGCAGCCTCGCACCAGGGATGGAGTCTACGGTTGACCTGCCCGGCGTCCGCCAGGCTTTTTCTGCAACTCGTGTCGGTCTGTGTTTATGCCGGACGACGGCGGGGCTGCTTCCGGGAGTGACGGCGAGGCCGAGTCCGGGACGACGGCACGGCTGGTTTTCGGGGCGATGGCGGGCTGCTGCGCTCACGACGGCGGTCCGCAGGCGGCGACAACGGCGGGACGGCGCGCCGCGGAGCCGCAGGCGGACGTGACGAAACGCTCACGCCAGCGGCCGAGATCGGCGCGGCGCGCAACGGCACGGGCTCGTACCGTTGATAGCGGGAGCCGTGCCGTCATGGCACGCGCCTCGCGCGGCACGCATGTCGCCTCGCGCGGCGAGCACGACGCGCCTCGCGCGGCACGCATGACGCGCCTCACGCGCCACGCACCGCACCGGCGACGCACCGGCTCCCTCCGCGGCCCGCGCCAGAGGGAGACCCGCGTCCACGGCAGTCCCCGGAGGAGTCCACCTGTGCCCATCGCCATCCTGGCCCTCGCCCTCGGCGCCTTCGGCATCGGCACGACCGAGTTCGTAATCATGGGGATGCTGCCCAACGTCGCCGGTGACCTCGGCGTCGACGTCCCCACCGCGGGGCAGTACGTCTCGGGCTACGCCCTCGGCGTCGTCGTCGGGGCACCGCTCCTGACGGCGCTGACGGTGCGGCTCGCGCGGCGGTGGACGCTCGTCGGCCTCCTCGTGCTCTTCACCCTCGGCAACCTCCTGTCCGCCCTCGCGCCGACGCACGAGACGCTCCTCGCCGCCCGCTTCCTCACCGGCATGCCGCACGGCGCGTTCTTCGGCGTCGCCATGCTCGTCGCCGCGTCCCTCGTCCACCCGCAGCGCCGCGGCCGGGCGATGGGGACCGTCATGCTCGGGCTGACGCTCGCCAACGTCATCGGCGTCCCTGTGGGCACCTTCATCGCCCAGCAGTTCGGGTGGCGCTGGACGTTCGCGACCGTCGCGCTCATCGGCCTCGCCGCGATGGCCGCCGTCCTCGTCGTCGCGCCCCGCGGGGACCGCAGCACCGCGGCGCCCCGCTCGCTGCGCGCCGAGCTCGCGTCCTTCGCGAAGCCGCAGGTGCTGCTCACGCTCGCCGTCGTCGTCTTCGGGCTCGGCGGGCTCTTCGCCAGCTACAGCTACGTCGCGCCGATGCTCACGGACGTCTCCGGGCTGGGGGAGTCGGCGGTGCCGTGGGTGCTCGTCGTCGTGGGCGTCGGGATGACGGCGGGATCCTTCCTCGGCGGGCGCCTCTCCGACCGCAGCACGCTCGGGACGCTCGCCGGTGGGCTGGGGCTCGTCGTCGTCGTCCTCGTGGCGCTCGCGGCGTTCCTCGACAGCGCGCCGGTCGCCATCGCGCTGCTCTTCCTCCTCGGCTTCGCCAGCCTCGGCATCGGCCCGGCGATCCAGATGCGCATCATCGAGCAGGCCGGCGGCGCGCCGACGATGGTCTCCGCCGGCGTCCAGTCAGCGTTCAACCTCGCCAACACGATCGGCGCGTGGCTCGGCGGGATGGTCATCGCCGCCGGCGCCGGGCTGCGCGCGCCGAACGTCGTCGGCGCCGGGCTCGCCGTCGTCGGCCTCCTGCTGCTCGGGTGCTCGGCGGTGCTCGAGGTGCGGCAGCGCCGGGCGGCGGCGCTCGAGCCCGGTGCGGCCGGCGGGGCCGGAAGTGCCGGCGACGAGCCGCGCGTGGCCGTCCCGGCCTAACGAGACTCGGGTGGCCGTGCCGGCCTAGCGAGACCCGGACGCACGGTACGCGCCGGTCCCTGCGTGCCGTGCCGTGGCGCGGGCGGCGTGACGAACGTCGATGATCGGCTCTTCTGTCTAGCGAATCGTCGCCGGCAGGTTCATTCTTGCCGTATCCGAGGTTCTGCCGCTCAGGTTGGAGACGCCGTGGTTTCCCGACGTATGCGCGCCCGTCGAACGACGGCCGTGGCCGCTTCCGCCGTCATCCTCGGCGCGTCACTGAGCGCGTCTGCCTCAGCCGACGTGCAGCCGGTGCCCGACGACGGCGACGACGTCCTCACGGAATGGGTGCCGGGCGGCGACTTCGCGGGCGAGGACCTGGGCCCGTGGTTCGTCACCGGGAACCTCGCGGACGCCTGGACCGTCGAGGACGGCGCCCTCTGCCTCGCCGTCCCGGGCGGCACGGTGAACCCGTGGGACGCGATCGTCGGTGTCAACGGCATCCCCGTCTCTTCGGGCGAGACCTACACCTTCAGCTTCACGGCGTCGGCAGCGCCCGCCGGCGCCGTCCGCGCGCTCGTGCAGCAGAACCGCGACCCGTGGCCGACGCTCTTCGACCAGACCGTCACGCCCGGCGAGGAGCCGACGACGTTCACGTGGTCGGCCGTCAACGAGGCCCATGACTGGCCGGCGACGCAGGAGAGCGAGGCCGGTCAGGTCGCCTTCCAGATCGGCGGCTCGCCGGAGCCGTGGACGCTCTGCCTCGACGACGTCTCGCTCACCTCGGGTGGGGAGGCGCCCGTGTACGAGCCCGACACCGGGCCACGCGTGCGGGTCAACCAGCACGGCTACCTGCCCGACGGGCCCAAGCGCGCCACCCTCGTCACCGAGGCGACCGACCCCACGGGGTGGGAGCTCCTCGACGACGCGGGCGCCGTCGTCGCCTCGGGCACGAGCGAGCCCCGCGGGACCGACTGGAGCTCCGGCCTCGACGTCCACGTCCTCGACTTCAGCGGGACGACGGCGGAGGGCACCTACTCCCTGCGCGCGGACGGGGACGTCAGTCACCCGTTCACCATCGACGCCGACCTCTACCAGCAGCTGCGCTACGACGCCCTCAACTACTTCTACCTCGCCCGCAGCGGGATCGACATCGAGGAGTCGATCGCGGGGACTGACTTCGCCGGGACGAGCTTCGCCCGGGACGCCGGACACCTCAACGACCCGGCGCGCACCCGCAACGACACTCCCAACCGCGGCGACTACGACGTCCCGTGCCTCACCGCGGAGGAGGACGGCGCGAGCTGGTCCTACGGCGACTGGGCCTGCGGCGACGGCTACGCGCTCGACGTCGTCGGAGGCTGGTACGACGCCGGCGACCACGGCAAGTACGTCGTCAACGGCGGCATCTCGGTCGCACAGGTCATGAGCACGTACGAGCGCTCGCTCTACACGCCGACCGGTACGCCCCGGGCGCTCGGTGACGGCGCGCTCAACGTGCCCGAGGCCGCCAACGGGGTCTCGGACGTCCTCGACGAGGCGCGATGGCAGCTCGCGTTCCTCCTGTCCATGCAGGTGCCGGACGGGACCGAGATGACCCTCGGGGGCGACGTCGTCGACGTCGGTGGACTCGTCCACCACAAGATCCACGACGTCGGATGGACCGGGATCCCGCTGATGCCGGCCGCCGACGCCCAGGAGCGTCGCCTCCACCGGCCGTCGACCGCGGCCACGCTCAACCTCGCCGCGGTCGCGGCGCAGGGCGCGCGCCTGTTCGCCGACGTCGACGCCGACTTCGCCGGCGAGCTCCTCACTGCGGCGCGGCGGGCGTGGGACGCCGCGCAGGAGTTCCCAGACCTGTACGCCCCCGCGGAGGCAGGCAACAACGGCGGCGGGCCCTACGACGACACCCGGGTGAGCGACGAGCGCTACTGGGCGGCGGCCGAGCTGTACCTCACCACCGGGGAGCCCGAGTTCGAGCGCGCGATCCTCGAGAACCCGGACCACACGGCCGACGTGTTCGGCGCCAAGGCGTTCGACTGGCGCGACGTGGCCGCCTTCGCCCGCATCCAGCTCGCCCTGGTCCCCAACGGGCTGCCCGGGCGGGACGCGGTGCAGAGCTCCGTCGTCGCCGGAGCCGACACGTACCTCGCGTGGCAGGCGCAGGAGGCCTTCGGCACGACCTACCCCGGGCAGGACGCCCAGCGCGAGAGCTACGAGTGGGGCTCGAACTCCATGGTGGTGAACAACGCGATCGTCCTCACCGCGGCGTTCGACCTGACGAACGACGACGTCTACCGGGACGCGGCGATCGAGGCGCTCGACTACCTCCTCGGACGCAACGCGCTCAACATCTCCTACGTCACCGAGTACGGCACGGTGTTCGCACAGAACCAGCACAGCCGCTGGTTCGCCGCCCAGGCCAACCCGGCGTTCCCGCACCCGCCGGCCGGGTCGCTCGCGGGCGGGCCGAACTCGACCGTCAGCACGTGGGACCCGACGATGGTGTCGCTCTTCGGCGGGGACAACATGTGCACACCGCAGATGTGCTACGTCGACTACTACAACTCGTGGGCATCGAACGAAATCACGATCAACTGGAACTCGGCGCTGTCCTACCTCGCCTCGTTCTTGGCGGACCAGGGCGCGGGCGCCGTGGAGCCGGGCGATGCGGTGGTCCGGATCCTCCAGCACCCCGCGGACGTCTCAGCCGAGGCGGGGGAGACGGTGACGTTCACGGCGTCGGCCACGGGCGATCCTGTGCCGGCGGTCCGCTGGCAGGCGTGGGTGGACGGCGAATGGGTCGACCTCGACGGGGAGACGGCGGGGACGCTGTCCTTCGCGGCGGGCCTGGACGACGACGGGCTCCTAGTTCGCGCGGTGTTCACCAACGAGCTCGGCTGGATCGCGACGGACCCGGCGGTCCTTGCGGTCAGCCCGTCCGACGGGGCGACGCCCGACCCGACCGACGGGCCGACGCCCGACCCGACGACGCCGGCACCGGACCCGACCACAACCCCTCCCGACCCGACCCAGCCGCCGACGACGCCTTTGCCGGGCGGAGCGGGCCCCGGCGGCAATCTCCCCACCACCGGCGCGGCACCGTCGGGGGCGGTGGTGTCAGCCCTCGCGCTCGTCCTCCTCGGGGCGTCGCTCGCGCTTGTGCGGAGGTGGATCCCGTCGGCGTCGGCGTCGGCCGGCCGTCGCGCCAAGGAGGCCCTGCCACGGTGAGCGTCGGAGGGACGGTCTCGGACTGAACCCCGACGACGGCCGGCGGCGGGTGCCCGAAAGGGCAACGTCGTCGGCGCCTGTGGGACCCCTATCGGTGAGGGCGTTCCCGCCCGAGGGCACGGAGCATGGGGGAAACGTGTCTCGGAGGCCTCGATGACCCACCGGCAGGAGCAGACTCCCCGAGCGAGACGTCACGACGACGACGTCGTGCGTGGGAAGCCATCCGTGCGGAACAACACCGGCAAAGGTGGACCGCTCACCAGCGCAGCGCTCCTCGGCGTCCAGCGGACCGCGGGCAACCGGGCGGCGACGGGGATTGTCGTGCAGCGCGACGGGAACGGTCCGCCGGCCCGAGCCGCCACGATCACCATGAGCCTGCCGACGCGCTTCGAGGTCACGCTCGAGGTCACCACCATTACCGACCTCGTGGAGGCCTACGACGACCTCGGCTCCGAGATGTGGTTCGCCGACGACGACCTCATGCCGGACGAGGACGACAACCCGCACTGGGCGGCCTACAAGCAGCACGAGGACGCGGTCCGGGAGCTCGCGCGTGCGTACGCGCGCCACCTGCCCGAGCACGCGGACGCCACGCCCGACCCGGGCGAGATCGCCGATCTCCGCCGCAACGTGTCGACGGCCGAACGGCTCGGTCGCCGCGGGTACGACGACTACCGCCGCCGGGTTCAGGCCGCGCTGGCTCGCGCCCAGCGATCGGCGGAGGCAGCGCAGGTGCGTGCGCAGAACGCCCTGCGCGCCGCGTTCCTCAGCGGCAGCTCGGACAGCCATCCTCACTTGAAGTTCCTCTGGGGTGTCGCCGACAAGACACAGGGAGTGGTCACCGGCCTCGCCGGCGCGCTCAGCGAGGAGGGGACGGCGATCAAGGGGATGAGCAACATCGTGTCGAGGTCCTTCTCCCTCGTGAACCTCGTCAGTGACTGGCAGTCCGCGAACCCGGGGACCTTCGGGACGGCGACCGAGGGGATCAGCGCGATCCGCAACGCTTGGGCGGTCGCGAGCACCGGCGCGAGCTTCGCCGGGGTGCCGCTCGACCTCGTCACCGGCCACATCGGCCCGGCGCTGGAGCAGATCGACGCGATGCTCGGCAGGTTGTCGCACCAGCTGCGTGAGCAGAACGACGACTGGGTCCGGTTCGACGGTCGACCGGCGAGACCGGGCGTCGAGCCCGGCGGTAGAGCGATGTGGAACTACATGGTGCTCGTCATGCACGCCGGCTCGTCGGCGGAGGTGCCACCTCCCAGCGGGGACGTCTACGACTACTTCGACACCTTCCGCGAACGGTTCGACCGGACCACCGGCGAGCGGGCGCGAGGGAACGACCAGGCCCGACCGGCTGACATGCCCACCGAGTCCAGCTGGATCGTCTTCGACCAGGCCGATCGCTCTCGCCTGCCAGGCTGGATCTTCCGGAACCGCGAGACCATCTGGGTCTCGCTGTACGGGAGCCGCCCCCACGAGAACGCCCGGCCGCTCTGACCGCTGGAGGGCACTGCATGTTCCCCGCCTGCACCGCCCCACCCGGGCAGGGCGAGATCCACCACTCCCTGTGGTGGTACGCCCAGCACGGCACGACCGACACCGCCAACGGGATCCTGCTGTGCCGCTACCACCACGGCTTCGTCCACCAGCGCGAGCTCAGCATCGAGAGATACCCCGACTCCTGGCGCTTCGTCAGACCCAACGGCCAGACCTTCGCCACCACCCAGACCCACAACCAACCCATGCTCGTGTGAGCCGTGGGCGCGGCGAGTTACGGGTACTGAGGTAGACCCGCGCCCAGGGCGCGATCGGCGCTCGAGACGTGACTGGCGCCCCGGGCGTCGTCGGCGCGGCTGGGGAGCAGCCGTGCGTAGCGGCGCGGCCGTAGTCATCCGTCTGCTCGGTAGGTCACGTCGCCTGGCCGCATGGTCCGGCGTGTCAGCGGTGCTGGAGGCGCGCTGTCCGGCACACTGCCTCCGGTATATCGACTGAGCGAAGGACGGCCATGATCAAGAAGTCTCGCGACGCCAAGACCGGCGCCGCCAAGGTCACGTTCGCCCTTCCTGTGCAGCAGGTACAAGGCACGGTGAGCGTCGTCGGAACGTTCAACGACTGGACCCCTGGGATCAACGTCCTTCGGCGCCGCAGCAACGGCACCGCCAGCACCACGGTGCTCGTGGAGCCCGGTCGGCCGCTGCAGTTCCGCTATCTCGCCACCGGCGGTGTGTGGTTCGACGACGACGCCGCGGACGCCGTCACTGCTGCGGGTTCCGTCGTTCACGTCTGAGGCGCCGAGGCCGCGTTGATCTCGCGAGTCCGACCGCGGCGGGCAGGCGGCCTCGCACGTCCGCACGTCCGCACGCCCGCACGCGCCACTGGGTAGGGTGACGGCCAGCTCGCCGCATTACGGGCTTCGGTGCCGACACGAGGGAGTGGCCGTCATGAGCGTGGGTAGAACCGGAAACGCGGCTGCGCGGGTGATCAGCGTTCCCCGGCCCGACGGCGAGATGCCGGCCCTTCTCTGGCTCCCGTCCGGTGGGACGGGTCCCGGCCTCCTGCTCCTCCAGGAGATCTTCGGTGTCAGCGACTACATCCGCGCCCGCGCGCAGGACCTGGCCGACCTCGGCTACGTCGTCCTGGCGCCGGAGCTCTACTGGCGCACCGGCGAGACGGTGGACGAGTCGCGCCCGGACGTCCTCGAGCAGGGCATGGCGTTGCAGGGGCAGCTCGACTGGGACGAGACGGTGGCCGACGCCGTCGCCGCCCTCGATGCGCTGCGGGCGCGGCCCGAGGTGAGCGGTGGTGCCGGGGTCCTCGGGTTCTGCTTCGGCGGGGGACTGGCGTTCAATGTCGCGGCCGTCGCGGACCCGGACGTCCTCGTCTCCTACTACGGCTCTGCCCTGCCGCAGCTGCTCCACCTCGCCGACCGGGTCAACGCGCCGAGCCTCCATCACTTCGGGACGGCCGACGCGTACATCCGCACCGAGCAGGTCGAGTCGATCCGCGCCGCCGTGGCCGGTCCCGAGGTCGAGTTCCATCTCCACGACGGCGCGGGGCACGCCTTCGACAACCCCAACCCGATGTTCCTCCACGAGGCCGCCCGCGCAGACGCCTGGCGGCTCACGGCTGAGTTCCTGGCCCGCCGCCTGCCCGCACAGCGCTAGGTCCTCACCAGGGGCGACAGCGCCCACCATCGGGCGTCATCGGCGGGTCCGTGCTTCCACCGGCTGCCCGGACGATGAGTTCCGCCGTCGGCTGTGGTCAGAACGGTAGGAGAGCACCTCCGCCCGACGAAAGGACCCGTGATGGACGCCGCGACGACAGACGACACGTTCGACATGAGGGCGGCGGTGACGCGCTCGATGCTGGGCTGGGGGGTCGTCGCCGGCCCCTTCTACCTCGTTTTCGGCCTCCTTCTTGCGTTCACGCGCGAGGGCTTCGACCTCACCCGCGACGCCCTCAGCCTGCTCCTCCTCGGTGACCTCGGGTGGCTCCAGTGGCTCAACCTCGCACTGGCTGGGCTCATGAGCGTCGTCGCAGCGGTCGGGCTGGCCCGGACGCCCGGCTGGCCGCGCGCCGCCGCGGCGCTCGTCGGTCTCTACGGCGTCTGCCTCGTGCTCAGCGCGGTCTTCCCGCCGGACGCGACCGGCAGCTTCCCGCCCGGTGCCGGCGGGGGCGAGATGACGACGGCGGGGCTCCTCCACCTTGCCTTCGGCGCGATCGGCTTCGTCAGCATGGCGGTCGCGGCGCTCGTCGCGGCCCCCTGGCTCGCCCGTCGCCGACCCGGCGCGGCTCTCTGGTCCCGCCTCGCGGCGGTCGTCATCGTCGTGGCCTTCGCCGCCGGGGCAGCGCTCTCGGCGGGGCCCGCCGGCGTCGCGCTCATCTGGCTCGCGGTGCTGACCGTCTGGGCCTGGCTCGCCGCGGCCTCGATCGCTGCCTACCGCGCCATCCCGCACCCGGACATCGCCCGGCGCAGCGCCGACCTCTCGGCGGCGACGTAAGAAGAAGGCACCGAGCGCCGCGGGCCCGTTCGGAACGGCCGCCTGGATGCCCAGCGGATGCGCGTGACGTCAGTGAGGCAGGGGAGCGGCGCCTGCTTCTCGCTCAGGGCAGCGGCGCCTGCTTCATGAGCTCCGAGGCGTAGACGTTCGTGATCCGCACGCCGTCGAGCCACGCGGTGAGGCGCGCCGCCTCGGCGTCGAGCGCCGCGCGGCCGTCGGCGCTGACGTCCGCCCGCAGGACCACGCGGGCCACGCCGTCGTCGTCCTGCACCCACGCACCGACGATGCGTCCGTCCCACCACGCGGTGTTGCCGCCGTTGCCGTTGCTGTCGAAGAGGTAGGGCACGTCGGCGGGGTCGAGGTAGAAGCCGCGAGCCTTCCAGCCCATCGTCGTCGGGTCGAGCGTGGGCAGGAGCGCCGCCCACGGCCCGGGCGGGGGGACCGGGTCGACGTCGTCGGGCAGCACCCAACCGGCCTGCCCGCCGTCGAGCCCGACCTCGAGCGCCCCGACGGCGGCGAGGGCGGCCCGCGCCGCGCCCTTCGTCGACCCCAGCCACCACTGGACGTCTTCGACGGTTCCCGGTCCGAACGTGACGAGCCAGCGGCGGACGAGCTCCGCGTAACCCTCCTCCGCCGGAAGCGGCTCGGGCCGCTCGCCGAGCCACGACTCCGTCAGCGTCCACGTGGGCCGACCGGTGCGCCAGTGGCCGGCGTTGGGCCCGCGCACGATGCGCCCCTCGGCGCCGAGGAGGGTGAGGACGCGCGGTGCGAGCTGGAAGGTGCCGCCGTACTTCTTGTCGGTGTTGACGGTGACCGTCCCCGCGAGCTCGGGGACCTGCGCCCGCAGCTCCCGCGCGGAGAGCGGCTCCGACTCCGCGAGGCGGGCGACGACGGCGCGCGAAGCCGCAGCGAGCCACGTCTCGCCGTCGTCGGCCACGCCGTGCTTCTCGACGTCCCGGGCGATGAGGCGGCGCTCTGTCGCGGTCACCCGGGCGGAGGCGCTGCCGAGGGCCGCGGGGAGCAGGTCGCGGGGGAGGACGAAGAGCGTGCGGCGCATGGCGAGCTGCTTGACGAGGGTGCGGTCCTCGTAGAGCGCGCGGTCGACGTCCGACGGCGTGACGCCCTCGGTCCGTGCGTGGACGGCGAGGTGGACGGTCGCCGGCTCGGTCGCGTGCAGGACGGTCATCGCGCGCGTCGCCGTGACGGCGTCGGGCAGGCGGTGGTCCGGGTGCAGCGCGTGGCGCACAGCCAGGCGGCTGCGGCGTTCGGCGTCGTCGATGTGGCGCATCGGGACCCACTATGCCGCGGCCGTGAGCCACGAGCGAAGAATGCACCGTTCCCGACGACGCACCCGGGAGCCTCAGGAACGTCATCGGGTGCCCTTGACGGCTCCTCTCGATGAGCGGGAGCATGGAAATGGAACTTGCCTTCACGGACGAAGGGAGGTGTTCTCGCGGAATGGGCCCCCGACGGTGGGCTGCCAGCTTCGCGCTCCGGGGGTCGGTCCTCAATCGCGGCGGCCTCGATGACCTGGTCGGTCGCCGCTTCTTCTCCTGGAGGTTGTCATGCGACGTTTCACGCTCGTCGGGGCTTCGGTCCTGCTGTCCCTCGTCCTGTGGCCCGGGCTGGCCGCGGCAGATCCGCCGACGCGCGAGACGTTCGTCGACGACGCGCCCTTCGTGACGGACGAGATGTGCCCCTTCGAGGTTTCGATCACGGGGAGCAACACCGGGCGCGCAACGCTCTTCTACGCCAAGTCCGGCGTGCTCAGGCGCGTGATCATCCACGGCACCGAGGAGTTCACGTACAGCGCGAACGGCAAGGAGCTGGTGGCGGAACCCTTCCCGTACAACATCCACCTCGGTTTCGGCCCTGACGGCCAGCTGCAGCACTCGTACGTCACCGGACTCGTGCTTCGTGTCCCCTTGCCGGACGGGTCGACCTTCCTGTCAGCGGGCCGGCTGGACTTCGTGGTCACTGGTGAGGGCTTCGCCATAACCCCGCAGGTCGGTCGCTCGGGTGATGTGGAGGCGTTATGCGCTGCGTTGTCGTGAGGGGGTGCGCGGGGGCTGTGAGCGTCGAAGCTGTCGGCGTGGCGCACCGGGGCCCTCCGCACCCCGCCGCCTCGCTGGAGCTGTCGCGCGGGTGAGCCGCGACCTTGGCGAGCGCCCCGCGGCCGTCCGGAGAATCATGGCGCCATGCGAACGGTGGTGCTGACCGGGGCGGGGATCTCCGCGGAGTCCGGGGTCCCGACGTTCCGGGACGCCGGGGGGCTGTGGGAGGGGTACGACGTCGCCGCCGTCGCCACGCCCGGGGGCTACGCGGCCGACCCCGTCCTCGTGCACCGCTTCTACGACGCCCGCCGCCGCGCGCTGCCCGCCGTCGAGCCCAACGCGGCGCACCGGGCGCTCGCCCGGCTGGAGGCCGAGCTGGGCGACGACCTGCTCGTCGTCACCCAGAACGTCGACGACCTCCACGAGCGCGCCGGGTCCACGCGTGTGCTGCACATGCACGGCGAGCTGCGGAGCGCGCTGTGCGCCCGGTGCGGCCTGCGGGTGCCGTGGGAGGCGGACCTCGGCTCCCGGCCTCCGTGCCCGCGGTGCGGTGCCCCGTCGCTGCGGCCCGACGTCGTGTGGTTCGGCGAGGTGCCGTACCACCTCGACGAGATCATCGCGGCGCTGCGGGTGTGCGACGTGTTCGTCGCGGTCGGGACCTCGGGGGAGGTCTACCCGGCAGCCGGGTTCGTCGCGCTCGCCCGCTCCTCCGGTGCCCGCACGGTCGAGCTCAATCTCGAGCGCAGCGCGTCGTCAATGTTCGACGACGTCCGGACGGGCCTCGCCACCCGGCTCGTCCCCGAGTGGGTGGCGGAGGTGCTGTCCGAGGGGTCCGAGCAGCGGGCGTAGTGCCGGCCGCCGACCGCGCGAGGACCACCCGCCCTCGCGCGGCCTGACGAGGCCCCGTACCCGGGGGTGCGGTGCCACCCGGGACCTCCTACCCATGCGCTGCGATGGCCCGGCTGGGATCCTGGGGTGGAGGCCGGCGGTCCCGGTCGGCCACGAAGGAGGACGGTCATGAAGGCCCTTCAGTACCGGACGATCGGCGCCCCGCCGGAGGTCGTCGAGATCGAGACCCCCGAGCCCGGACCCGGGCAGGTCCGCCTGCGCGTCACCGCCGCGGGCGTGTGCCACTCCGACTCGTTCATCATGAGCCTGCCGGAGGAGCAGTACATCTACGGGCTCCCGCTCACGCTCGGGCACGAGGGCGCCGGCATCGTCGACAAGCTCGGCGAGGGCGTCACCGGCCTCGAGCTCGGCACACCCGTCGCCGTCTACGGCCCTCAGGGCTGCGGGCGCTGCTACACGTGCGCGCAGGGCAAGGAGAACTACTGCCAGCGGGCGGCGGAGCTCGGCATCACCCCGCCTGGGCTCGGCTCGCCCGGCGCGATGGCCGAGTACATGCTCGTCGACGACGCGCGCCACCTCGTGCCGCTGGGCGACCTCGACCCCGTCACCAACGTCTCCCTCACGGACGCGGGCCTCACGCCGTACCACGCGATCAAGGGCTCCCTCGAGAAGCTCGTACCAGGATCCGTGGCCGTGGTCATCGGGGCCGGTGGTCTCGGGCACGTCGGCATCCAGATCCTCCGGGCGGTCAGCTCCGCGACCGTCGTCGCCCTCGACCTCAACGAGGACAAGCTCGCCCTCGCCCGGGACGTGGGCGCCCACCACGCGTTCCTCTCCGACGACGCCGCGATCGAGGAGGTCCGCCGGCTCTCCGGTGGCCTGGGCGCCGTGGCCGTCTTCGACTTCGTCGGTGCCCAGCCCACGATGGACCTCGGCAGCAAGATGGTCGCCGTCGGCGGTGACCAGGTGATGGTCGGCGTCGGGAGCGGCACGCTGCCGGTCGGCTTCCTCGACCGGCCGTACGAGTCCGCCGTCCGCGCCCCGTACTGGGGCTACCGCCACGAGCTCTTCGAGGTGCTCGAGCTCGCGCGCACCGGGGCGGTCCACGTCGAGACCGAGGTGTTCTCGCTCGACGACGCGCCTCAGGCGTACGAGAAGCTGCACGACGGCACCCTGCGCGGGCGCGCCGTCATCGTTCCCTAGGGGCACCGCCCACCGGGGGACGTGGGCGCGTACTCCGGGGCAGGGACGGGCGGGCGCCGGTGCGGACCAGCGCCCGCCCACGCGCTCCGGTGGCCAATCTCTCACACCTGTCAAAACGTGGACCGTGGTGGTCCCCGCACCCTCAGGAGGTCACCCATGAAGCTCGGCTACAAGCTCGCGACCGAGGCGTTCGGCCCGGCCGAGATCATCCGGCAGGCGGTCCGCGCCGAGGAGGTCGGTTACGACTTCGTCGAGATCAGCGACCACTACCACCCGTGGCTCGAGAGCCAGGGGCACAGCGGCTTCACGTGGTCGATCCTCGGTGCCATCGCCGCCCGCACCGAGCGGATCGAGCTCATGACCGGCGTGACGTGCCCGACGGTCCGGTACCACCCCGCCGTCATCGCCCAGGCGGCGGCGACGATCGCCCTCATCTCCGACGGCCGCTTCTCCCTGGGCGTCGGCTCCGGCGAGCGGCTCAACGAGCACGTCGTCGGCCGGGACTGGCCAGGGGCGGGCAAGCGCCAGGCCATGCTCGTCGAGGCGCTCGAGATCATCCGGAAGCTGTGGGAGGGCGGCTACCAGGACTACGACGGGCGGTACCTGCAGATCGAGGACGCGAAGGTCTTCGACCTTCCCGAGACGCTGCCCCCGATCATCGTCGCCGGCGGTGGACCGGTCGCCGCCCGACTGGCCGCGGAGCTCGGTGACGGGCTCATCGCCACGGACCCGGACGCCTCCCTCATCGAGGCGTACACCTCCCACGGCGGATCGGGTCCGCGGTACGCCGAGGCGCCCCTCGCCTACGCCGCGAGCGAGGCGGAGGGGGCCGCGGAGGTGCTGGAGAAGAGCCGGTGGGCGCTGACCGGGTGGAAGGTCATGGCCGAGCTCCCGAACCCCGTCAACTTCGACGCCGCGACGACGACGGTCCGCGAGGAGGACGTCGTCGGGCAGTTCGCGTGCGGGCCCGACGTCGAGCGCCACCTCGAGGTCATCCAGCAGTTCACGGACGCGGGCTTCGACCACATCGTCACCATGAACGCCGGCCCCGACCCCGACGCCTTCTTCGACTTCTTCGCCGCCGAGCTCAGGCCGCGCCTGACCTGAGCCCGGTTCGTGGCGCGGGGCGGCCGGCCGCTGCATCCATCCGCCTCAGTGGGACGACGTCGGACGCGGCCGGGAGGTCCGTGGACCGCTGGAAGTCCGCGCCGAAGCCGGGGCAGCGGTCGTCCCAGTACCGGACGCCGTCGAGGACGAGACTGAGGTAGGCCTCCGGGACCACGCCGCGCGCGACGTCGTCCTCGCGGGTGAAGCGAGGCTTGCCGACGAACACGACGACGCGTTCCAGCGCCCCGGCGGCGGGCTGCGGATAGGGCGAGACCAGGCCGGTGACGTCGGCGAGGTCGTACCTCAGCTCGCGCGCCGCAAGGACCTCGAGCTGGGCTTCGGTGACGGGCACGCACACGCCGTTGACGCCTCCGCCGCCGTCGTCGGCGTCGGCGTCGCGGAGGTCGGCGAACCGGAGGACGGGCGGGCGCGCGCCGGCCGCGTCGTAGTAGGCCTTGTCCGGCTGTGAGCCGTCGTTGGGGAACGCGACGCCGAAGTGGCGCCGGAGCCCCGAGCACGACGCCGGTGCGCAGCCCTGCGTCGCCACGTCACCGAGCGAGGCGCTCAGCGACACCGGGTTGAGCAGCGATCCATAGGCGAAGAGGTGCATCGAGAGGCTGCCTCGTCGCTCAGTGTCCGTCCGCGACGCCGTCCCACGTCCGCGGGCTGAGGTCCGGCCGGACCTGCTCGTAGTCGGTGGCGAGCAACGGTGAGGAGATCATGAGGTCCGCCGACGCGACGTTGCACGCCATCGGCACGTTCCATACGGTCCCGATGCGCAGGAGCGCCTTGACGTCGGGATCGTGCGGCTGCGGCTCGAGCGGGTCCCAGAAGAAGACGAGCATCGTGATGCCGCCCTCGGCGATCCGCGCACCGATCTGCTGGTCACCGCCGACGGGACCGGACAGGAACCGATGGACGGGCAGACCGAGCTCGAACTCGAGCATGGTCCCGGTCGTCCCGGTGGCGTAGAGCACGTGCTGAGCGAGGGTGCCGCGGTTGTACTCGGCCCAGCGCAGGAGCTCGACCTTCTTGTTGTCGTGCGCGACGAGCGCGATGTGACGGGGCTTGATCGCGAGCTGCATGGTTCACCTCGGCCTCTCGGAGGAAGGGCCGCACAGGAAGCCCGCTGGGAGCATAGCGAGCCCGTCCGCGCCGAGGTGGGTGCTTCGTCCGCCCCCGGGTACCGCTACGCGTCGCGCGTGGTGACCTTGGGCTCGGAGATCGCCACGCCCGGGACCGCGAGGTCCTTGAGCGCCTTGGAGACGCCGGCGACGAGCGAGGACGAGGCCCGGTCCTCCTCGCGGATGTCGTCGGGGGAGAGCGAGCCCTCCGGCGTGCTCTCGCGGACGGACTCGACCAGTGCGGCCTCGTCCGTGATCTCGGCGTCGATCTCGATGGTCAGCGTGTGCTTGGTCATGGGAAGAGCGTCACCCACCGGGCGCGAGTCGGCCATCCGAAACGTCATGGGGGTAGCTGGACTGCGCGCCGCTCCTCGGCGCCACCGTTCCTGGGTCGTGACCTCGGCAAAGGTGGCACATTTGGGGTGATGGACGTGTACCTCGGGGTAGACCTGGCGTGGAGCACCCGCGCTCGTACCGGACTCGCTGCCGTCGACGCACATGGACGGCTGGTCACCTCTGCTTCCGTGCAGACGGACGAGGAGATCGTCGAGTGGGCGCGCCGCCCTGGATGGACCGTCCGCACAGCCGCCGCGGACGCTCCACTCATCGTCACGAATGCCACCGGGCAAAGGGACTGCGAGCGCGAGGTCTCACGCGTGTTCGGGAGGTACGGAGCGTCGTGCCACGCGAGCAACCTCACCCGGCCCTACTTCAACCCGCCTCGCGGCGCGTCGCTCGCCGAACGTCTCGGCTGGTCGCTGGACCCTGATCAGGCGCCCGCCGGTCGCCCAGTCTGCCTCGAGGTCTACCCCCATCCAGCGATGGTCGGACTGTTCGAGCTGGGGACCGTCCTCCCCTACAAGGCGAAGGGAGGGAGGCCGTTTGTTCGTCGGCATGCGGCTTTCCTTGAGCTCATGCGGCACATGGAGTCGCTGCGCGTGCTCGAGCTGACGGTCAACGATCGGTGGCTCACAATCAGAGGGACCGCGGAGAAGGCGACGCGGCCCTTCGAGCTGGAAAGGCTCGAGGACGAGGTCGACGCGGTCTTCTGCGCGCACCTCGCCTGGCGCTGGAACCATCGGCCGGAGTCGCTCCGGATGTACGGCACCTTCGCCGACGGCTACATCGTCGCCACTCCGCCACCGACGCACCCGGTCGCGGCCCGCGAGGAGAGGGTGGCAAAGCCAGCGGAGTTGGTAGCCACCGAGCCCGCCGGTGCGGCGGTCACGACCAACGCACCGCGCAGGCCCACGATGGTCGCGTTCGAGGTGAGCGGCGTCCCCGCAACGTTCGCGACATCGGGTGAGCACCGTTGGCGAGCGGCGGTGAGCACCGCGGCCTCCGCGGCCGTCGAGGGGATGGACCCGTTACCGGGGCGGCTCGAGGTCACGGTCCACTTCCGGCTCCCCGTCGCGAGCCGAAAGGACCTGGGGTGGGACCTCGACAACCTTGTCAAGCCAACTCTCGACGCGCTCACTCCAGTCCTCGGTCAGCGAGCCATCGCTAGGCCCGAGCAGGTCGACGACGAGCGCGTCGACCGCCTTGTCGCGTCCAAGCGGACCGTGCGTGAGGGTGAGAATCCAGGCGCGTCGATCCTCATAACGACTCTCTAGTGGGGCTCGTCTGACGGACTGGTCCGGGAGCCGCTGAGCAGCGGCTCCCCGCCGCTCGTAGCCGCGTCCCGCCGTCGGCGTCGCCGTCGTCCGGCCCCTCAGTGCCGCCGCTCGAGCACCCCGGCCACGAACGCGGCCTGCCCCGCGTGCTGGAGGCAGTCGGAGATGACGCTGACGAGCCGCACGCCGACCGTCACCGGCGGGTCGTAGTTCTCGTCGACCACCCGGTCGAGCTCGTCGTCGTCGAGCCCGCGCAGGAAGGCCACCGTCTGCTGGTGCACGGCGTCGTAGTAGGCGAGGGCGAGCGCGGCGTCGAACCCGCTCACGAGCCCCACCTGCTCCGACGTGTGCCCGTAACCGATCCCGTCCACGCCGTCGGGCAGCGCGAACGTCTCCGCCCAGCCACCGGCGACCCACACCTCCTCGCGCCCGGCGACGCCGGCGATGTGGTCGTCCTGCACCCGGGTGAGGTGCCAGAGGAGCCAGCCGATCGAGTTGGCGTCCGGGTCGAGCCGGACGGCGAGGTCGTCGGCGTTGAGCCCCTCGGCCGCACCGTGCACCTCCTCCCGCACGCGGGAGAAGGCGTCGAGGAGGAGGTCCGTCGCGGAAGTCATGTCACGCTCCCAGGTCGTTCTCGGCCAGCCAGTCGCCGGCGATCGTCGCGGAGTCGAGCTGCTCCGCCTGGCTGCGGGCGTTGAGCGCGATGAGCTCCTCCGTTGTCAGCAGCTCGCTGACCGGGTCGAGCACCTCGGCGAGCTCCTCCGCGAGGTCCGCGGCCACGAGCGGCACGACGTTCTGCGCGAGGATCATGCTCTCCGGGTCCTCGAGCGTGACGAAGTCGCCCGAGGCGAGGTCCGGGTCGGCGGTGTAGATGTCGCCCATCGTGATCGTGCCGTCGCGGATGGCGTCCTTGGTCAGCGGACCGCCGCTGTCGCCGATGGCGAGGAAGCCGACCTCGACGCCGTAGAACTCCGCGAGCCCGGCGGGGCCGTAGGGCCGCTCCTCGAGCTCGGCGTTGCCGCCGATCGTGATCTCGCCGTCGTAGCCCGCGAGGTCCGCGAGGCTCGTGATGCCGTTCTCCTCGGAGAACGCGGCGGTGACGTTGTACGAGTCCGCGTCCTGCGCCTCGGCGTAGTCGAGCACGGCCAGCCCCTCGGGCAGGGTGTCCGGCAGCGCGGCCGCGACGTCCTCGGAGCTGCGGACCTCGGTCTCGGCGTCGTAGAACTGCAGGAGGTTGCCCGTGTACTCGGGCAGGAGGTCCACCTCGCCGCCCTCCATCGCCTGGAGGTAGACGTCGCGCTGGCCGATCTGGAACTGCCGCTCCACCTCGTACCCGGCGTCCTCGAGCACCTGCGCGTAGATCTCCGCGATGATCTCGTTCGAGTAGTACGCCTGGGAGCCGACGACGACGGTGCCCGCCGCGTCGTCCGTGGCACCGCCGGTCGAGCCCGGGGTGGTGACGGCGTTGTCGTCGTTGATGAGCGGGTCGCCGGAGCCGCACGCTGCGAGCGCGAGGAGCGCGGTGCCGGCCGCGGCGGTGAGCAGGGGACGCCGGAGCGCGGTCATCGAGAGTCCTTACGTCGTGGTGGTCGTGACGAGCCTGCCGCGCCCGCCGCTCATGCGCACGGCGACGCGCGCTAGCAGCGCGAAGATGACGTCGACGGCGAGGGCGAGGACGACGATCGCGATCGCCCCGCCGAGCATCTCCTCGTACCGCCGCAGCGCGATTCCGCGCTGGATGTAGATGCCGAGCCCACCGAGGCCGACGTAGGCGGCGAGCACCGCCGTCGCGATGACCTGCAGCGTCGCGCTGCGCAACCCGCCGACGAGGAGCGGCAGCCCGAGCGGCGCCTCGACGCGGGCGAGGACCTGCCACGGGGTCATCCCCATCGCCCGCGCGGACTCGGTGACGGCACCGTCGACGTTCTCCACCCCGGCGTACGCGCCGGCGAGCACGGGCGGGACGGCGAGGACGACGAGGACGGCGGTCGCGGCCAGCCCCGCGTCGCCGACCCCCACGACGAGCGTGAGGACGGTGAGCAGCCCGAGCGAGGGCAGGGCCCGCGCGGCCCCCGAGAGCGCGACGGCGACCTGCCGGCCACGCCCCGTGTGCCCGACCGCGTACCCGAGGGGGACGGCGACGAGCGTGGCGATCGCGAGCGCGACGAGCGTGTAGAGGAGGTGCTCGCCGAGCCGCGCGGGCAGGGAGCCGCCACCGGCCCACTGCTCCGGGGCGCTCAGCCAGGCCCACGCCTCGGCGAAGAGCGTCATGCCGGAGCCCCCGTCGTCAGCCGCACCCGCCGCGCGGTGCGGCCGCCGCCCGCGCGCGCCCACGGCAGGAGGAGGCGCCCGAGCGCGACGAGGACGGCGTCGAAGAGGAGCGCGACGACGACCGTCGCGACGATCCCGGCGACGATCTCCGCGACGATCCCGCGCTGGAGCCCGTCCATGAACAGGGTGCCGAGGCTGCGGATCCCGACGAGGACGCCGACGGTGACGAGACTGACCGTGCTCACCGCGACGACGCGCAGGCCCGCGAGGAGGACCGGCCCGGCGAGGGGCAGCTCAACGGCCCAGAACCGGCCCCACGCGGAGTACCCCATGGCCGTCGCCGAGGCCCGCACGGCGGGGTCGACGGCGGCGAGGGCGTCGGCGACGAACCGCGTCATGAGCGCGACGGCGTAGAGCGTCATGGCGATGACGACGTTCGCGTCGCTGAGGAAGCTGATCCCGAGCACGGGCGGGAGGAGGACGAAGAGGGCGAGCGAGGGGATCGTGTAGATCAGGCCGACGGCGGCGAGCAGCGGTCCCCGTACGCGCCGGTAGCGCCACGCGAGCACCCCGGGCGGCAGCGCGAGGACGAGCCCGAGGAGGACGGGCAGGGCGCTGAGCCGGGCGTGGGCGAGCGCGAGCTCGCCGATGAGCCCGGTGTTGGCGAGGACCCAGTCCATCAGCGCAGGGGCCGCGCGGCGGGGACGCTCCCGGGCCGCGGCTCGAGGACGCCCGCCGGGCGGCCCGCCGAGTCGACGACGAGGCTCCGCCCACCGGTCTCGACGACGTGGAGGGTGCGGCGGCCGCGGTCGGCGCCGATGAAGCTCGCGACGAAGTCGCTCGCGGGGGCAGCGAGGATCTCCGCGGGGGTCCCCTGCTGGGCGATGCGCCCACCGGCCTCGAGGATGACGACGTGGTCCCCGAGCCGGAACGCCTCGTCGATGTCGTGGGTGACGAAGACGATCGTCTTGGCGAGCCGCTCCTGCACGCGCAGCAGCTCGTCCTGGAGCTCGGTGCGCACGATGGGGTCCACGGCGCCGAACGGCTCGTCCATGAGGAGGATGTTCGGGTCGGTCGCCAGGGCCCGCGCCACGCCGACGCGCTGCTGCTGGCCGCCGGAGAGCTGGCTCGGGTAGCGCCCGGCGAGGGAACGGTCGAGGCCGACGACGTCCATGAGCGCGAGCCCGCGCTCGCGGGCTGCGGTGCGCGGGACCTTTGTCAGGCGCAGCACCGTGATGATGTTGTCGAGCACGCGCCGGTGGGGGAGCAGGCCGGCGCTTTGCATGACGTACCCGATCCCGCGGCGCAGGGCGACCGGCGCGCGCTCGCGGAGGTCGACGCCGTCGATCTCGATCGTCCCGGCGGTGGGGTCGACCATCCGGTTGATCATCCGCAGGATCGTCGTCTTGCCCGAGCCGGAGGAACCGACGAGGACCGTCGTGCGGTGGGCGGGCAGGATCAGGTCGAGGTCGACGACGGCCTCCGTGCCGTCGTCGAACCGCTTGCTAACCGAGCGGAACTCGATCATGGGCCACCGCCTGGTGCGCGTGTCATGACCCGAGCGTAAAGTCCGGAACTCCTTCCACGGAACGGGGTAACGCATGCCTGCCGAGAACCAGACCTACGACGTCGTCGTCATCGGGGCCGGCCCGGTGGGTGAGAACGTCGCCGACCGCGCCGTCGCCGGTGGGCTCACCGCCGCCATCGTCGAGAGCGAGCTCGTGGGCGGTGAGTGCTCCTACTGGGCGTGCATCCCGTCCAAGGCGCTCCTGCGCAGCGGCGACGCGCGCCGCGGCGCGCTACGGGTCGACGGCGCGCGGCAGTCGGTCACGGGCGACCTCGACGTGGCCGCGGTCCTTGCCCGGCGCGACTCGTTCGTCAGCGACTGGGACGATGCCGGGCAGGTCGAGTGGCTCGAGTCCGCGGGCATCGACCTCGTCCGCGGGCGCGGGCGCCTCGCCGGTGCCCGCGAGGTCGCCGTCGCCACGCCCGACGGTGAGGAGCGCCGGCTCACGGCGCGCCACGCCGTCGTCATCTCCACCGGGACGCGCGCGCGCATCCCGGACGTGCCCGGCCTGCGCGAGGCGAAGCCGTGGACCAACCGCGAGGCTGTCGAGGCGAAGGCGGCCCCGGCGAGCCTCGCCGTCATCGGCGGCGGCGCCGTCGCGTGCGAGCTGGCCGGTGCGTGGGCGGACCTCGGCAGCGACGTGACGATGCTCGTGCGCAGCGACCTCCTCTCCGGCTACGAGCCGTTCGCCGCCGAGCTCGTCGGCGAGGGGCTGTCCGAGCGCGGGGTGACGATCCGCCGCGGCGTCTCCGCGAGCCGGGTCACGCGTGGCGAGGACGGCGGGGTGGATCTCGCGCTCGACGACGGCACCTCCCTCCAGGTCGCCGAGCTGCTCGTCGCGGCCGGCCGGGAGCCCCGCACGGACGACCTCGGCCTACCCGGCGTCGGCATCGAGCGCGACGGCGACTGGCTGCCCGTCGACGAGACCCTGCGCGTGCTCGGCCCCGACGGCGAGCCGGTCGAGTGGCTCTACGCCGTCGGGGACGTCAACCACCGCAGCCTGCTCACCCACCAGGGCAAGTACCAGGCGCGGGCCGCGGGCGACGTCATCGCCGCCCGGGCCCAGGGCGGGCCCGTCGACGACGCCCCGTGGGGCGTCCACGCGGCGACGGCGGACCACGTGGCCGTCACGCAGGTGGTCTTCACCGACCCGCAGGTGGCGAGCGTCGGGATGACGGCGGCGGCAGCGGAGGAGGCCGGCTACTCGACGCGCGTGGTCGACGCCGACCTCGGCGGCGTGTCCGGGGCAGCCCTCCACGCCGACGGGTACACCGGCACGGCGCGGATGGTCGTCGACGAGGAGCGGGGTGTGGCGCTCGGGGTGACGTTCGTGGGCCAGGAGGTCGCCGAGCTCGCGCAGTCCGCCGCGATCGCCGTCGCCGGTGAGGTTCCGCTCGCGCGCCTGTGGCACGCGGTGCCGCCGTTCCCCACGGCGAGCGAGGTGTGGCTCCGGCTCCTCGAGGCGTACGGGCGCCCGACGGCGGGCGCCTGAGCTCCACTGGTGGCTCGGTGGGCCGCTAGGACCATCGGCCCGCTCCTGGCTCACCCCGGACCGAGAAGATCAGGCTCAGAAGAGAGGACCACGATGAGCGTCACCGATGACCTGCTTCGCAACGCCCAGACCTACGCCGCCTCGTTCGACAAGGGAGACCTGCCGATGCCGCCAGCGCGGCGCGTGGCCGTCGTCGCCTGCATGGACGCCCGCCTCAACCCCTACGGTTTGCTCGGCCTGGCCGAGGGTGACGCGCACGTCATCCGCAACGCGGGCGGTGTCGTCACCGACGACGTCATCCGGTCCCTCGCCATCAGCCAGCGCCTGCTCGGCACCCGTGAGGTGCTCCTCCTCCACCACACCGACTGCGGGATGCTCACCTTCACCGACGACGCCTTCAAGGCGGGTGTCGAGGAGGACACCGGCATCCGCCCGACGTGGGCGGCCGAGGCCTTCGGCGACCCGGCCGACGACGTGCGGCAGTCGTTGAAGCGGATCGCGGCCAACCCGTTCCTCCCGCACAAGGACCAGGTGCGCGGCTTCGTCTACTCCGTCACCGAGGGCACGCTCACCGAGGTCACGTAGCTCCAGCGCGCGGTGCCGCGGCGGTCGCAGCCCGAACCGTTGTCCGGGCTGCGACCGTGCGGGCAGCCCTCAGCGGAGGTTCTCGAGCTGCTGCCGGCGGACCGCGTTGTACCGGGGCGCGAGCATGGCGAGCCGGACCCCGAGGACGAGGACGGTGAGCGCCTGCGGGAGCGCCCCGCGCCAGTGGTCGCCGCGCGGGTTCACGGTAACCGCCGGGGGCGCGCACCAGACCACCTCCGTCATGCCTCCCGGCACCGGCACCGGCACCGTTACAGGGACCGGCACCGGCACCCGCGCGGCACCGAGACCGGCACCGGCATCGGAGTGGGCGCCTTCGCGCTGAGGCAGGTGTGCATGCGCTTCCACGGGGCGTGTAAAGAACTTTCGCCGGTTTTCGACGGCGCGTTCACGAGCGGCCGGGCGGCGAGCGCCGTCCCGTGTGGGCAATGGCGGCGAGCGCCCGCCGCCCTCCCGCGCGACGGTGGAGACGCCGGCGCCGCCGACCGCCTGCTGAGATGCGGCCTGTCGAAAGCCGCGCACTCTCCGTTAAGCCTTGACCCGGCGGCGGTGCTCTGCCAGCCTCGGACTGACAGCGGGCAAGGAGGCCACCATGGAGATCGTCGAGCACGACCTCGCCACGGTTACGACGGCGCAGGCGTACCAGTTCGATGACGTGCTGCTCGTCCGCCTGGCGGGGACGAAGCCGACCCCGTGCCACATCGTGTCCATCGAGCAGGCCCTCACCGACGTCGAGCCGCCCGCCTTCGTCGCGCGTATGCGGATCGACCCGCGCATGCGGTGCGCCGCCGTGGTCACCGACTACGAAGTTGTCCAGGCCTTCCGTATCGGGAGCCCTCGCGAGGAGGTCGTCGTCCACCACGCCGGTGAGGCGATCCGCGTCGACGTGACCACGCTCGGCGGACAGGCGCGGTCCTTCGGCGGGCTTGGCGGTGCCGGCGACGACTTCTACCCGCCCGAGGTCGAGCTGACCGGCATCTCCCGCAACCACGACCCGGGCGAGGCGATCCGTGACGCGCTCGCCAACATCGGGGAGCGCGACACCGGCGGCATCAGCGACTGGCTGAGCACGTACACGGTCACGGACATGCGCGTGGAGCTCGGCGGCATCGCCGGCTTCAACCAGCTTCGAGTCACGCTTCGTGGCCGCTGACGTGGCACTCCGACCAAGCGATGGGGCGTCCGCGCGGCACTGGGCTGGCACACCCGCGTCGGCGAGCGCTTTCCGCCACCTCAGAGACCTGCGCGGCGATAGCCTTGTTCGCGCTAACACGCCCCGCTAGTCTCATCCTCGAGCCCGTCGATCCAACGCAGGATTCAAGCAAAGGTGCTGGTGCAATGCTCAGGCAGACTCTTCGCCGCGCGGCGTCATGCTTTGGCGTGGCAACGGCGACGCAGGGGTCGGCCGGAGCGGCGTACGACGGCGCACGTGCGGACATAGGCTCGCCGCGACACCCGGTCACCATGGCCGGGGACAGATGGGGAGAGCGGGGCCGTCCTGTGGCTCCGCTCAGCCCGGAGCAGCCCGTTGCGGCTGACGCTCCGGCGCACCCGGACGATCGGAAGTCCCGGTCGTTCGTAGGTTCGGTTCGGCCACGCGCCGACCGGGAACTGGAGAACCGAATGAACAAGAACAGCCTGTTCGCTCGCGTTGGCATCGGCGCCGCGGGAGCCATGCTGCTGACCGGGGTCGCCGGCGCGGCGATCGCGGACGAGGTCGACGTCGACCGCGACGACGTTGCGGTCAATGTCGAGATCGCGGCGATCCCGCCGGTCGGTGCGCTCACGATGAGCGTGGACGGGGACTCGACGACGCTGACCGAGGTCGAGTCTGGCGAGGACGACGTCCGGCAGTTCGACGGCACCCTTCCGACCGTCACGGTTGCCGATGACCGCGAAGAGGTCCCCGAGGGTTCGTTCTGGTACGTCACCGGACAGTCCTCCGCCTTCACGTCGGACGACGCTACGGAAGACCTCGGCCCGGACCAGCTCGGCTGGCGTCCCGAGATCGTGGATGAGGAGGGCACCGGCGATGTCGCGGCGGGCGACGAGGTCCTCACGTCCCTCGACGAGGGGCCCGACGCCGTCGGTCTCGTTGCCGAGGAGCTGCTCGCCATGGCGCCGGACGCGCAGGCCGCCCACGCGCAGGGCGAGTGGGAGGCGAGCGCCGACCTCTTCCTCAAGACGGACGTCAACGTCGAGCCCGGCAGCTACGAGGCGACGCTGACGCTCACCCTGTGGGAGGACTCCTACCTGGACTGACCGGGTCGTTGACCCAGACGTAACCTCACGGGTCGGGGCCGCGCACCGCGCGGCCCCGACCCGGGGCCGCTGACGGCCCGCCCTTGGGTCCGCCCCCAGACCCTGTGTACCTGCGATCACCAGGACTGCTGTGCCATCCACCATGTCGCGCCTCGGCGCGCTCGCGAGGACGCTGCTCGTCGCGGCGGCGTTCGCCATCGCGCTGTGTGCCGCCCTCGCTGTCGCGCTGCCCGCGAGCGGGACCACCTCCTCACCCACTGCTGAAGCGGTACCCACCGACGAGCCAGCCGAGCCTCGGTGGTCGGTCGCGCCCGCGGACGAGTCCGGCCCGGACGGCCGGAGGGTCGTCGAGCACGAGCTCGACCCGGGGGAGACCGTCGAGGACCGCTTCGCCGTCCACAACGTCGGTGACGAGGAAGTGACGTTCCAGCTCACCGCTGCCGACGGCTTCTACACGCGCACGGGCCGCTTCGACATCCTCGCGGGCGACCAGGAGTCGGTCGCGGCGGGCACGTGGATCAGCCTCCCGGAGAGCGTCACCATCGGGCCCGGTGAGACGGAGGTCATCGACTTCAGCGTCACCGTGCCCGAGCGCGCCGAGCCGGGCGACCACGCCGCCGGCATCACCGCGTCGGTCCTCTCGGTGCAGTCGGCCGAGGACGGCACGAGCGTCGGCGTCGAGAGTCGCATCGGCTTCCGGGTGCTCACCCGGGTGACCGGGGAAATCACGCCCGCGGCCTCCGTGCAGAACGTCAACGGTGAGTACGACCTCTCGTGGAACCCCTTGCGCCCAGGCGAGACGACCGTCACCTTCGAGGTCGTCAACGAGGGCAACACGCGTCTCCTCGCCGAGGGCACCGTCAGTGCGGGCGGGCAGAACGTTGAGTTCCCCCTCGAGGGCGAGAACCGCCAGGAGCTGCTGCCGGGGGACACCCGCGAGATGAGCTTCCGCGTCGACGGCGTGTGGCCACTCTTCGCCGTCCCGGTCGCGGTCAGCTTCGCCCCCGAGGTCGTCACGGCCGACGGTGCCACCTCGACCCTGGAGCCTGTTGTTGCCGAGACCACCGTTTGGGCCATACCGTGGCCACACCTCGGTATAGTTGCCGGGATTGCACTTATCGTTATCGCCATCATGTCGGGGCGCACACGCTCCCGCCGCAAGCTCGACGCCCTCCTCGCCGAAGCGCGCGAACAAGGCCGGAAGTCGGCCCAAGAGAAAGTGGAGACCTCATGACCCGTCGTCGCACCACCGGCGCGAGCGCTCTGCTCGCGACCGCCGCCCTGCTCGTCGCCGCGCTGGCGCCCACGGCGGCCGCCGCGGCCCCGGAGGACTCGGACGGCGTCGGGGTGCGGGTGGACATCACGCCGCTCGAGGAGCCCACGACCGAGGAGCCCACGACGGAGGGGCCCACGTCCGAGGAGCCGACCACGGACGAGCCGACGGACGGCGGCGAGCAGCCGACGGACGCGGAGCCCACCGGGACGGGATCGCCGTCGCCCGGCACACCGGCCCCCACGGACACCTCCACCCCGGGCGGGGACCTTCCGGACACCGGCGTCGACCTCACGGCCGCGCTGTGGGTGACGGGTCCGCTCCTGGCCGCGGGTGCCGCGCTCGCGCTGCTCGCAGCACGCCGGCGTGGGATGACCACCGGCCGCTGAGCACGGATCACTGACTGCGGCGGAGCCGCCCAGCGCCACGGCGCCGGGCGGCTCCGTCGTATTCGAAGCCAGGTGCCCAGCGCCACGGTGCCGGGCCGCTTCGTCGTACGCGGTGCCAGGTGCTCCGCCTCCGGCGCGCCCGGGCGCTGTCCAGCTCCTCTTCCCCGCTCCGCTCTTGACAGGCTGCCCGCGACCTCTTACGTTCGAGGCAAGCCATCACTGTTTGCGCTAACACTGGCTGATAACGCGAGTAGCGGCCCTCACGGGCGCTCCACCGACGGGGCGCCCGACGGATGACTGCAACGCCGCACGTACCGCCCACGCACCCAGATCTGGTCGGTCGTTGCCCGCAGTCGCGGAAGATCGGGAGTTCCCCTCGTCCATGTCCCGCGCCACCCCCTCCACCATCGCCTGGAGAGCCCTACCGGTGACGTCATCACGACAGTCACCGGCAGCGGCGTGAGCGCGCCTTCCGTCCGCGCACCAGCCGGACGGGCCCGCGAACAGACAGCTAGACGGAAAGACCCGTTCCACCCCGGAGCACCGGAGAAGGAAGTGCAATGACGCCGAGAACCATCCGACGTGCCGTGTCTGGCGCGACAGCCGCCCTGCTGGGCCTGACGGGAGCGCTGCTCGCGGTGCAGCCAGCGGCGGCCGACGCCGCGCTCGTGGCCCACTACCCGCTCGACGAGGCGTCCGGCGCCGTGGCCGTCGACGTCTCCGGTGCGGGACGCGACGCGACGTACGTCGGCTCGCCGTCGCTCACCGGCGAAGGGGGCGTGCGCCTCGACGGCGTGGACGACCACGTCCGCCTGCCGAACGACATCCTCGCCGGGCTCGACTCGGTGACGATCAAGGCCGAGGTGCTCGTGCGCGCCTCGCAGGGCGGGAACTACTTCATCTACGGCTTCGGCAACACCGACGCCGCCGGTGTCGGGAACGGCTACCTCTTCTCCTCGGGCAACGCCTACCGCGCCTCGATCGCCACCGGCAACTGGTCGACGGAGCAGACCGTCTCGAGCGGGACCAACCTTCCGCGCGACGTGTGGAAGACCCTCACGTACACCCTCGACGACGCCACCGACACGGCCCGCCTCTACCTCGACGGCGTCCAGGTCGGCGTCAACACCGGCGTCACCATCAAGCCGGGCGAGATCGGCGGCGGCACGACGGCGGCGAACTACCTCGGCCGCTCGGTCTACACCGCCGACCGCTACCTCGCCGGGAGCCTGCGCGACGTCCGCATCTACGACGCGGCCCTCTCCGCGTCCGAGGTCGCGGCGCTGCACCCCGCCGACGACGTCCGCCTCGAGCGCGACGCCGCGGCGCTCACGCTCGGTGACCTCTCCGCCGTCACCGGCAACCTCACCCTGCCGACGACCGCCCCGAACGGGTCGTCCGTCGCGTGGACGACGAGCGACACGGACGTCATCTCCGCCACCGGCGCCGTCACGCGCCCCGCCGCGGGCGACGAGCCGGCGGAGGTCACCCTCACCGCCCAGCTCAGCCTCGGCTCGGCGTCCCGCTCGCGCGAGCTCGTCGCCACCGTGGTGCCGATGCCGGGCAGCGACGTCCTCGCGCAGGAGGACCTCGACGCGCTCGTCATCCCGAACGACGGCGACGTCCGCGGCAACATCACGCTCCCGGCCACCGGGACCGTCAACGGCAACGCCATCGTCTGGAGCGCCTCGCCCGCCGGCGTCATCACGACGACAGCGACCGACGGCAAGCCCGCCGGCGTCGTCACCCGCGGCGCCACCGACACCACCGTGACGCTCACCGCGACCGTGCCCGGCACGGACGCCGAGCGCGAGATCACCGTCACCGTCACCGCGGCGCCCGCCGACCTCGACACCGACTACACCGCCGGCTACCTGTGGACCCACTTCGCGGCCCAGGGCGGCTACGAGAAGATCTTCCTCGGCCACAGCGAGGACGGGCTCCATTGGTCCAAGCTCAACGACAACGCGCCCGTCCTCGCCAACCTCGGCGGCGACCTCGGCGTGCGCGACCCGCACCTCGTCCGCGCCCCCGAGGGGGACAAGTACTGGATCATCGGCACCGACCTCCACGCCGAGGGCGGCGGACCCGGCGGGTCCGGCTGGGACCAGCTCAACGCGAGCCAGAACCTCGTCGTGTGGGAGTCGACGGACCTCGTCACCTGGAGCGACCAGCGCATTGTCTTCGCCGGCTTCCCGCACGCGGGCAACGTCTGGGCGCCCGAGGCCATTTGGAACGAGGCCACCGGTGAGTACTACGTCTACTGGTCCGCGCGCGACCGCCGGGACAACGAGACCCCGGACTGGGCGCTGCGCGTCTACGTCACAAAGACTCGCGACTTCGTCACCTTCACCGAGCCCGAGATCTGGGCGTCCCTCAACACCCACGGCGACGGCGCGACGGGCCCGAACATCATCGACTCGAGCATCGCCGTCGAGGACGGCGTCTACTACCGCTTCTCCACCTCCGACTGGCACACGATCGTCGACACCGCGCCGAGCCTCGACGGTCCGTGGACGACCGTCATCGGCCGCGGCGAGGCGGCCGCGCACGGCCTGCGTGCCTCGATGGAGGGCCTGACCGTCTACCAGCTGCCCGACGGCCGCTGGGCCGTCATGGGAGACCAGAGCGGCTACTACGGTCACGTCACGGACTCGCTCGCGAGCCTGCAGTTCCGCCAGCTCACGGTCGGTTCCGGGCCCGACCAGTACTCCTTCGACCAGCGCTTCCGCCACGGCTCGGTGCTGCGGCTCTCGGCGGCGGAGGAGCGGCGCCTGCTCGTCGCCTACGGCGACCTCGAGCCGGAGGAGCCCGAGGAGCCGGAGGGGCTCGTCGCCGAGTACACCTTCGACGACGGCACCCTCGCGGACTCGGTCGGGGACGCGGACCTCACCGCACTCGGCACGGCCAGGGTCGTCACCGACGCCGAGCGCGGCCAGGTGCTGCGCCTCGACGGCTCGGCGAACGGCTACGCGTCCTTCCCGACCGGGTTCTTCGACGGTCGCGACACGATGACGGTCTCGATGGACGTCAGGTCCGAGCTGAGCAGCGGCAACTTCTTCACCTTCGCCTTCGGGACCGACCAGACGCGGTACTACTTCCTGCGCCTGCGCGGCGGTGACGTCCGCAGCGCCATCACGCAGACGTCGTGGGAGTCGGAGTCGGCCGTGACCGGTTCGGTCGCCGCCGGCCAGTGGCACCGCCTCGACGTCGTCCTCGACGGCGCGACGATGGTCGTCTACGCCGACGGCGTGAAGCTCGGCGAGAACACCACGCTCGGCACGACGGTCGACGACCTCGGGACGAACCTCGCCGGCTACCTCGGCCGGTCGTTCTACTCCGGCGACCGCGCCTTCCAGGGCTCGTTCGACAACGTCCGGGTCTACGACCGTGCGCTCACCCAGGAGGAGCTCCTCGGCGAGGACCAGCTCATCGACATCTCCCTCGCCGAGCCGGCGGTTCTCAAGGTCGACCCGATCGTCTCGGGTGCCGACCGGAGCGTCATCTTCCCGGTGACCCCGGGTACGGACCTCACCACGCTCGCCCCGACGTTCACGGCCGCGGCAGGCGTCACGGTGTCGCCCGCCTCGGGCACCGTCGTCGACCTCAGCGAGCCGGTGACCTACACGCTCACCGCGTCGGACGGGTCCACCGCGACCTGGACGTTCGAGGCCGTCGAGATGGGCAGCCCGGTCCTGCCGGGCCTGTACGCCGACCCGAACATCGCCGCGTTCGGCGACACGTACTACATCTACGCGACGTCCGACGGCTACCCCGGCTGGGGCGGCAAGGAGTTCTACGTGTGGAGCTCGAAGGACCTCGTCGACTGGGAGCGCTCGGACGAGCCGTTCCTCACCCTCGACGGCGAGAACGGCAACGTCCCCTGGGCGAGCGGCAACGCGTGGGCGCCGACCGTCATCGAGCGCGACGGGAAGTACTACTTCTACTTCAGCGGCCACAACCCCACGTACGACCGCAAGACGATCGGGGTGGCCGTCGCCGACAGCCCGGAGGGACCGTTCACGGCCCAGCCGACGGCGATGATCCTCAACAACGAGGCCGTCACGTCCGGCCAGGCGATCGACCCGGCCGCCTTCCACGACCCGGTGACCGGCAAGTACTACCTCGGGTGGGGCAACGGCGGGCCGACGAACGGTCCGGTCCTCGCCGAGCTGGCCGACGACATGGTCTCGATCAAGCCGGGCACGTTCCAGCGCATCGAGGGGCTGACGGACTTCCGCGAGGGCGTCTTCTTCAACTACCGGGACGGGATCTACCACCTCACCTACTCCATCGACGACACCGGCTCGGAGAACTACCGGGTCGGCTACGCGACGGCGACGAGCATGGACGGGCCGTGGACGTACCGCGGCGTCATCCTCGAGAAGGACCTGTCCCTCGGCATCAAGGGCCCGGGCCACAGCTCGATCCTCAACGTGCCGGGCACGGACGACTGGTACATCGTCTACCACCGCTTCGCCATCCCCGGTGGCAACGGCAACAACCGGGAGACGACGATCGACCGGCTCGAGTTCGGGCCCGACGGCCTCATGCAGCCCGTCACCCCGACGCTCGAGAGCGTGCCGCCGCAGACGATCGAGCTGCCCCCGGCCGGCCCGGACGTCACGGCGACGGCCGACACCCGCTGCGTCGCGGGCAAGGTCGTCGAGACCGTGCGGGTGGCCAACGGGTCCCCGGTGCCCGTCACCGCCGTCGTCTCGACCCCGTACGGGAACCGGACGCTCACCGTGGCCGCGGACCGGGCCGCCTCCCTCACGTTCAGCACGCGCGCGGCGTCCGTCCCGGCCGGCGCGGCCGGCGTGACGGCGAGCGCCGACGGGCTGCCCGGAAGTACGAGCGTCAGCGCGTCCTACGCGGCGCGGTCCTGCGGCTAGCCCATCCCGGTGGGGCACGGGTCATCCCGTGCCCCACCGCACCAGGGGCGCTGCGCGCGACCCCACCCGGGGCGCCCTGTGCGCCCCGACGCGACGGGGAGCACCACGCACCTCCTCGCACCGCACCACCACCGTGACCCTCACGGCTCGACACACCCGATGGAGAGTGGAATGAGACTGCTGTCCCGAACACCGAGAGCGGCCATCGCTGTCGCCGCCCTCAGCGCCGTCATCCTCACGGGGACGACGAGCGCCCTCGCCGACGTCCCCGACGACGGGCTCGTCGCCGAGTACCTCTTCGACGAGACCGCGGGCGCGACCGTGCCCAACACCGCCCCTGGCGCCGAGCTCGGCGCCGCGACGGTCCGCAACGTCCAGCCCACCGACTGGACGGGCACGGCCCTGACCATGCGCGGTGGGGCGAAGACCTCGACCGGCAACTGGGTCGAGCTGCCCGACAACATCCTCACCGGCGCCGAGTCGGCTACCGTCACCGCCGAGGTCAAGGCGTCCGCCGCCATGCTCAACGGCTTCCACTTCCTCTGGAACGTCGGCAACGAGTCCTCGGCCACCGAGTACTTCTTCGCCTCCCTCAACTGCGGCTCGGGTCGCTCACCGCTCGTCGGGATCAAGTCCGGTGGCGCGGAGCACCTCGTCCAGTCCGGCTCGTGCGGGCTCGTCGCGAACCAGTGGGTCAACGTCACGACCGTCGTCGACGGCGCGGCGGGCACCGCCTCGCTCTACCTCGACGGCGTGCGCGTGGCCAGCGGGGCGGTCCCCTTCACCCCGGCGGACATCACCGACCAGTCGCTCAACACGATCGGGCGCGCCCCCTGGCCCGACCCGCTGTTCCAGGGCGCGATCTCCGCGTTCCGTGTCTACGACCGCGCGCTGAGTGCGGCCGAGGTCGCCGAGGTCGCCGCCACCGACGTCGAGGCGCACGCCGCCGAGCTCCGTGCCCAGGCGCAGGCCGTCCTCGACGGTCTCGACCTCGCCGACATCGAGACGAGCGGCGACATCGACCTGCCCACGGCCGCCGGCCGCGTCACGTGGACGTCGAGCAACCCGGCTGTCGTCGGGGCCGACGGCTCCGTCGTCGCGCCGCTCTCCGGCCAGCCCGCCGTCGAGGTCGAGCTCACCGCCACCGCCTCGGTCCGCGGGATCAGCGCGAGCGAGACGATCACCGTGACGGTCCTGCCGTCGACGGAGAGCGCCGAGGAGCGCGCCGCGCGCCTCGCCCAGCGCGTCATCGTCCCGCCCGTCGTCGCCTCCGGCACGCCGCTGCCCGCGGCGCCCGAGGGGACGAGCGTCGTCGTCGAGTCCGTGACCGGCGCCGACGTCGCCGACGGCGCGATCGTCGCCACGTCGAGCTCCGCCGCGGACGCCCAGATCGCGTTGCGCGTCACCGACGAGGCCACGGGTGCCAGCGTCCTGCGCACCTTCGCGGTCCGCGTCCTGCCGACCGACGCCGCCACGCAGCTCCTCGCCTACAACCGCACGCCCACGAGCGCCTCCGAGGCGAACAACGCCGACATCGCCCTGAGCATGCACCTTGCCCTCGAGCAGGAGACCGGGTGGGACCCGCTCAACGGCAACTACGGCATCTTCTTCCCGCGCACGTCCGTCACGCCTCCGGTGGGCGGCACGAGCTCGGGCATCATCCGCAGCCTTCGCGACCCGCACATCTTCTACCTCGCCGACGGCGACTTCGGCATCGTCGCCACGCGCACCGCGCGCAACGGTGGCTCGGACGGGACGCAGAGCTCGAGCATGCTCCTCGCGCGCAGCAGCGACCTGCTCGCCTACGAGGAGGTCGGGCTCATCGACCTCGGCGTCACGAGCGGCGTCAACGACCCGGCCGTCGTCTTCGACAGCGCCGCGCAGCTGTACGTCGTCACGTGGACCTCGGACGCCGGCGCGGCGATGTACACGACCTTCACGGACCTCACCGACGCCTCCACCCGCACCGCCCCCCAGCGCGGCACCGTCGGCGCCACCGCCGGCGTCACCGGCACCGGCGTGGCCAACTACGCCACCGGCAACACGATCCCCGTCACCGCCGAGATCGCCGAGGCGCTCGAGGTGCGGTTCGGACGGATCGTCAACACGGGCGTGAGCCCCCTCGACGGGGTGAGCGTCGAGGCCGGCGCCGAGCTCGACGCCGCCGCGCTGCCCGCCCGGGCCGAGCTGCTCTACAACGATGGGTCCACCGCCACCCGGGCGATCGAGTGGGATGCCGAGTCCCTCGCGGGGGTCGACACGACGACGCCCGGTGAGTACGAGGTGACGGGCACGATCCGCACGCCGGAGTACCCGATGCCGTTCGCGGACGAGCGGGCCGACCCGACGATCTTCCGCTACGACTGGAACGGGGAGCGGAAGTTCCTCATGATCGCCACCGAGGACCTCAACCTCAACCCGATCAACCCCGCGAACGGCCCGCACATGCCGTTCCGCGTCGCCGACACCATCGACGACCTCTCGGACGACGCGATCCGCGCCGGCCGCAACGTCGAGGTCGACCTCATCGTGGCGGGGGACACCGACGCCTACGGCAACGTCATGACCGGGTGCTTCTGGGCACCCGAGATCCACGTCATCGACGACACCCTCTCGATCCTCTTCATGCCCTGCTACGACGGCTCCAACGGGCAGCCGGACATGTGGACGGGCCGGGCGAGCATCATCCAGCTCAAGAAGGACGCCGCGGGCAACGACCTCGACCCGGCGGTGCCGGAGAACTGGACGAAGGCGGAGCAGGTCCTGCGCGAGGACGGGTCGATCCTCAACCCCATCCAGGACATCTCCCTCGACATGACGTACTTCGAGGACTCCGGTCAGTCGTACTACGCCTGGCAGATGCTCGGAGCGGTCTTCATCGCGACGATGGACCCGTCCGACCCGACGCGCCTCACCTCGGAGCCGGTGCGGATCATCGCCCCGGAGTACGCGTGGGACAACACCATCGCCGAGGGCCAGAACGTCCACGTGCGCGACGGCGTCATCTACATGATCTACTCCGGCTCCCTCGTCGGTGACACGTACGCGACGGGCCTCGTCACGGCCACGGCCGGCGAGGGCGTGGACCTCACGGACCCCGCCGCGTGGACGAAGCTCAACTACCCCGTCCAGAAGTCCGAGATCATCAACGGCGAGTGGCAGCTCGGCCCGGGCCACGGCATGTGGTCCTACGACGAGGACGACAACCTCATCTACGTGTTCCACGCCCGCACGAGCAACCGCGGGCTCACCGGCCGCGACACCTTCGTCCGCCGCGTGCACTGGGCCGCCGACGGCATGCCCGTCTTCAGCATGTCGATCGACGACGAGGTGGCGCCCCAGAACCGGACCGTGCGGGTCACCGTCACCGTCACGGGCACCCCGGACGAGGGGCTCGACGTCACGGCGAGCGTCGCGACGCGCTGCGTCGTCGGCAAGACCGTCCAGGTCGTCACCCTGACCAACGGTGAGGACGTGCCGGTCGCGGTGGGAGCCACGTCGCCGTTCGGCGCACGGCAGACCGCCGCGCTGGCGCCGGGCCGCAGCGCGTCCTACGCGTTCACGACCCGCCAGGTCGGGATCGCCGGCGGCTCGGTCGAGGTGAGCGCCGAGGCCACGGTCGACGGCGGCGTCGTCAGGGACTCGACGGCTCTCACCTACGGGGCGTCCTCCTGCGGATGACCTGAGCGGTCGCACGGCGCGCGCGCCGCGGACGGGGGAGACCCGTCTGCGGCGCGCGTCGTCGTACCGGGCCCCGTCAGCGGCGGTTCGTCAGGCGGCGCCGCAGCCGCGCGCGCAGGCCCCGGCCCCTGTCCGGGTGGACGAGCGCGAGGGGGCGCCGGTGAGCCGTCCCGGCCGGCGGGACGTCGAGGCGCAGGTCGGCGACGACGTCGAGGTCCGGCCGGTCGGGCGGCCCGCCGAGGACGCGCCCGCCGAGCCACACGGTGCGCAGGTCGTCGCCGTCGATCTCGAGGACGGCGACGTTGTTGTCGAACCACGGGCCGGCGATGCCGTGCCAGCGCCACGGCGGCTCCGGCACCCGCGCCCAGCGGGACATGAGCGCCCCGACCGGGCGCGCCGCGTGGGACCCGACGGCGGCGAACGCGCGCAGCGCCCGGGGGAGGGGGTTGCGGATGGGGGAGCACACGAGCTGGAGCATCCGTGAGCCGGAGGCGCGGTCCACCTCCGTGATGTAGGAGAAGTGGACGTCACCGGAGAGGAAGAGGATCGACGCGGGCGGGGACCCACGGCGCCCGTCGGCCACCTCGGTCACCATCGTCGCCACCGCGGTGAAGGCGCGGTTGAACGCACCCCAGTGCTCGAGGTCGAGACCCTGGCGCAGCCGCTCGCCGAGGCCCGCGAGTCGCCGGCCGAGCCTCCCCTGGGCGACGGCCTCGTCGAGGGCCTCGATGTGGTGCAGGCCCATGGGCAGGAGGAACGGCAGCGACGTCGCGACGAGGAGGTGCTCGACGTCCCCGGTGAGCTGCGTGTCGAGCCAGGCCATCTCGTCGTCGTCGAGCATGGAGCGGTGCTGCGGGTCAAGCTCGCGGGCGGCGCGGGAGTCGACGACGACGAGCCGCGAGTCGCCGAGGTCGTGCGTGTAGCTCCACCGGTAGCTGCGCGGGTCGGCGTCGGCGCGCTCGGCGAAGGCGTCGACGGCGTCGGTGAGGTCCACCTCGCGGTCGGTGCCCTCCTGCCGGCGCTGGAGCTCGACCCACAGCGGGTCCGCGGCGCGCTCGGCGCGCGAGAGGTTCCCGAGGTGCTGGTACACCCAGTACGAGCCGAGCCCGGCGACGATCCGCCCGTGCCACCAGCTCGTCGCCTCCATCTGGGTGCGCCACGTCTGGGACGTGTTCCAGTCGTCCCGGACGTCGTGGTCGTCGAAGATCATGAGCGAGGGCAGCCAGGAGAACAGCCACCGCAGGGCCGGCTCGCCCCAGGCCAGGCGGTACAGGTGCGCGTACTCGGCGAAGTCGGCGAGCTCGTCACCGGGTGCTTGCGTGATGTCGCGCCGCGCGGCGATGAACTCCTGCATCGCGTCCGACGTCGCGTCGGCGTAGACCTGGTCGCCGAGGAGGAGGAGCAGGTCCGGCGCGGAGGCGAGCGGCCCGGTGTCTCCGTCGGCGATGGCGAGCGCGTAGGTCCGCAGGGCGTCGACGCCGTGGCTGACGTGGTGCACCGGGTCGTGCGGCACGCTCGTGCGGCACGAGCCGAACGCGACGCGCACCGGTCCGTCGCCCCCGGGAGTGGCCAGGGTGCTCGCGGGAAGGGTGGTGCCCGGCTCGGGCCAGCAGACCTCGTCGTCGACGAGCACCTCGTACGCCCGGCGCTCGCCTGGGCGCAGGCCGGTCACCTCGACGAGCGCAAAGTGGTGCCCGTGAACGGCAAAGGTGCGGGCCGACCACGCGACGTCGTCGTCCCGCTCGGGCAGCCGGACGGTGACGACCGCCGCGGCGGCCGTCTGCACCCACACGGCCGCCGACGTGGCGTCCACGCGGCGGACCATCGGGCCGAGCACGAGTGCGGGCATGGAGGCAGTGTGCCTACGCCGGGGGCTCGTGCGCACCTGAACGGCGTGACCGGGACGGCGCGCGCCAGCAGCGCGAGCGGAGCCGAATCCGCCTCGACCCTGGCGGCGGCCGGGTGTGCGCGCTAACATCGACCCGTACGACGCGCTCCGCCCCTGCCTTCCGACGATGACGTCCGGACCCTTCGACGACGACCTGGCGGCAGGGTCACCGGCGCCGCCACCCGCTGTGCCCGCTCCACCGCGTCGGCCGAGGAGTCCCCCCGGCCACGCCCCGAGACCCCGAGGTGACAGGTTGAAGCACTCCACGTTGCGTCATGACCACCGTTTCAGGAGGCCGCGCGTCGCCGCGGCGATCGCCGCGCTCGCGCTCGTGCCCATGTCCCTCGGGGCGCTGGCGCCGGCCTCGGCCGACAGCGCCCCCGTCGCGGCCCCGGCCGTGAGCGTCGCCGCGGCGCCGGACGACGGGCTCGTCGGCGAGTTCGTCTTCTCGCAGACCGCCGGCGCCACGGTGGAGAACACCGCGACCGGCCCCGGCGCCGTCGGCGACGCCCGCGTCGTCAACGGCACGGACGCCCTGTGGACCGGGGACTCCCTCGTCTTCACGGGCGGGGCGAAGACGAGCCCCACGGCGAGCTGGGTCGAGCTCCCGGACGACATCCTCGCGGGTGCGGAGTCCGCGACCGTCACGTCCGAGGTCAAGATCGACGCCTCGATGAAGAACACGTACAACTTCCTCTGGAACATCGGCAACGACGCCAACGAGACCTACTACTTCGTCTCCGTGCGGGACACGCCCCGCACCGCGATCACGACGACCTCCGGCGGTGGCGAGGTCAACGCACGCGCCGGCGCCGGGCTCGACGCCGACCGGTGGTACAGCCTCACGTCCGTCATCGACGGCGAGGCCGGGACGATCAGCTTCTACGTCGACGGCGTCCGGGTGGCGTCCGCGCCGACGACGCTCACCCCCGCCTCGATCACGGACCAGTCGCTCAACGCGATCGGCCGCTCGCCGTGGCCCGACCCCATGTTCATGGGCGAGGTCTCGACGTTCCGGGTCTACGACCGCGCCCTGAGCGCTGACGAGGTCCGCGACGTCTCCGAGGCGGACGCCCTCATCCACGAGGAGAGCTTCGCGGCCGCCGCCCAGGCGGTGCTCGACGACGTCGCGCCCGTCACCGTGAGCGACTCGACCACCGTGCTCCCCAGCTACGACGGCGTCATCACGTGGGCGTCCGCGAGCGAGGGCCTCGTCGTCGCCGCCGACGGCGCCACGCTCACGGCGGTCCAGCCCGCCCCCGGCGAGCCGGCCGCCCACGGCACGCTCGTCGCGACCGCCACCGTCCGCGGCGCCACCGCGACCGTCGAGGTGCCCGTGACGATCGAGCCCGTCCCCGCGGCGGAGGACGCCTACGGCTACCTCCTCGTCCACTTCATCGAGAACTCCGCCGGGTACGCGGAGAAGATCTACCTCGACGTCTCCCACGGCGACAACCCCGAGCAGTGGGACCCGCTCAACGGCGGCGCCCCCATCCTCGCCTCGCACCTCGGCACGACCGGCGTGCGCGACCCCTTCCTCACGTACAACCCCGAGACGCAGACGTACTACATCATCGCCACCGACCTGCGGGTCTTCGGCGGCGACCGCGGCTCGGGCTCGTGCGTGGAGTGGTGCTACTGGTCGAGCCAGGGCAGCACCGAGCTCAACGTGTGGGAGTCGACGGACCTCGTCACGTGGAGCGACGTGCGCCAGATCGACCTCGGCGTCGGCGCGGCTCCCGAGATGGGCATGGCGTGGGCGCCGGAGGCGACGTGGGTCGCGGACTACGACGGCGAGGGCGAGGGGGCGTTCGTCTTCTACTGGTCCTCGAACGTCTACGCGAACGAGGCCCACACCGGCACGACGTACAGCCGGGTGCTGTGGGGCGCGACGACCGACTTCACGCAGGAGACGTACTCCTACGGCGGCACGTTCGTCGACGAGGCCGGGATCAACAACATCGACACGACGATCGTCCAGCACGACGGGACGACGTACCGGGTGACGAAGGACAACACGGCGGGCCGCGGCCTGTACATGGAGTCGACGGACGACGCCCGCTGGTGGGAGGCCGGCACGGAGTGGACGACGCTCCAGACCCGCATCGGCGCGGAGTGGGCCGGCGGCAACGCCGGCGGCGTCGAGGGCCCCGCCGTCTTCAAGAGCAACGACGAGGACCGGTGGTACCTCTACGTCGACGTCATCCCCACGGTCGGCTACCGGCCCATGGTGACGACGGACCTCGACGAGGGCTGGGACCTCCTCACGAGCCCCGACTTCTACATGGCCCCGAGCACGAAGCACGGCGGCGTCGTCTCGCTGACGAAGGCGCAGTACGACACCGTGCGCGCCGCCGACGCGACGGGCGGCGTCGCCGACGACCTCGGCACCGTGACGGTGGAGGAGGGGGCGACGGCGGACGAGCTCGCCGCCGCGCTCCCCGCGACGGCGGAGGTCACCCTCGCGTACAACCGCGGTACCGCCCAGCTGCCGGTGGACTGGGACGCGTCCGCCGTGGACGCGTCGACGGCCGGCGAGTACGAGGTGACCGGGACGGTGCGCTCGATCGGCGCCAACCTCAACCAGTGGATCGGCGCGGGCGGCTCGACGGCGTGGGACGCGCCCGACCGGGTGCCCTACAGCTCGACGGCGATCACCGTGACCGCCACCGTGCGCGTGACCGAGGCGGCGAGCGAGGGACCGGCGATCGCGGTCACGGCCGACACCCGGTGCGTCGCGGGCAAGGTCGTCGAGGTCGTCCGGGTGACGAACGAGTCGTCCTCGTCCGTCGAGGCCGTCATCATGACGTCGCACGGGACGCGCACGACGACGGTCGCCGCCGACCGGGCCACCTCCGTCACCTTCAGCACGCGGGCCGGCTCGGTGCCCCCCGGTGAGGCCCGTGTGACGGCGACTGCCGCGGGCATCGCGGGGACGACGACGCAGACCGCGCCGTTCGCCGCGCGGTCGTGCAGCTGACGGTTCGATCCGGCGGCTGACGGCTTGCGGCTGACGGCCGTCGCTCTCAGAAGTCGATGCGGACGACGGCGCGGCGCGGCGTGGGCCGGCTGACCTCGGTGAACCCGGCGGCGGCGAACATCCTCGCCGTGCCGACGTGGAGCTCCTCGGAGATGACCGCCGTCGTGAGGATCGGGTAGCCCTCGAGCGCGTGAGCACCGCGGTCGCGGGCGAAGTCGACGGCGGCGCGGGCGAGGGCGTGGGCCACGCCGCGGCGGCGGTACGCCGCTCGGGTGACGAAGCACGTCACCGCCCACACGCCCGCGTCCGTCCGGTCCTCGTCCCGGCCGAGCCACGGCACGCGCTGGCTGTTGCGCACGAGGCCGGTGTACGCCGGGCGGGGCTCGACCGCGCACCAGCCGACGGGCTCGCCGTCGAGGTAGGCGACGAGACCGGACGTGGCCTCGGCGTCGGGTTCACCGGCGCGGGTCTGCGCGCGCATCCGCTCGGCCCGCTCCTCCGGTGCGGTGCCGGCGAAGGTCTCGCGATGCGCCAGCTTGGACCGCTGGCAGTAGCACCGCGAGGACGGCCCGCGCGTGCCGAGGACCGTCTGGAGGTCCTCCCAGCTCGCCTCGTTGGCCGGCAGCACCGTCACGCTCTCGCTCGTCGCGCTCATGGGCCCGATTGTGCTCCCCGGCGCCGCGGCAGGCGCCCCGTTCGGTCGTACTCGATGCCGTTCGCCGTGGTCCCGCCGAGCCTCATCGGTGGCCGCGCCCTTTCGCGTCGGCCGTGCTCGGTGCAACGGGCACGGCGCACCGTTCGGGGCGCGGTCCCACGTCGGAAGGGGCGCGCTGTGCCGTTGGGAGCGCGGTCCCTCGTGGGAGCGGGCCTCCCGCTCCGCTTCCGCCGCACGGTCACCCGGTGGGTGGCGCCTCGGCCGCGCGCCGGAGCTCGGCGAACGCCTCGGCGAGGGCGGCGGGCGTGTAGTGCGCGTTGAGCCCGCTCGGGTTGGGCAGGACCCACACGCGGGTCGCGCCGATCCGCCGGTCCTGCTCCCCGAACGTCGCCTTCGGGAGGTCGAACGCGGTGCGGTAGGCGGTGACGCCGAGCACGGCGAGCCACGCCGGCACGTAGCGCTCGACGTCGGCGACGAGGCGCTCACCCCCGGCGCGGAGCTCGGCTGCGGAGAGCTCGGCCGCCGTCGCCGAGGCGCGCGCGACGACGTTCGTCACCCCCAGACCGAGGTCGAGCAGCTCCAGCTGCTCGTCCGGACCGAGCTGACGCGGCGTGAAGCCCGAACGGTGCAGCGCCGGCCAGAACCGGTTGCCTGGCCGCGCGAAGTGGTGCCCCGTCCACGCCGAGTACAGGCCGGGGTTGATCCCGCAGAAGAGGACGCGGAGCCCCGGAGCGATGACGGTCGGGAGCGTCCGGTCGGCGGCAGCTTCGAGCTCGGCGCGCGTGGGGCGCCGGGAAGGCGGCGGGGTCATGCACGGCACTCTAGGACGGCGCGCGCCAACGCGGCCTCGGGTAGTGGGAGGACGCGGCGGGAGGGGTGCGTGCTTCGCGCGACCCCTCGCGCTTCAGGGCGCGAGCTGGTGCCTGGGCGGCGCCGTCACCCGCGGGCGAGGAAGTCCGACACCAGGCGGTGGAAGTCGTGCGGGTGCTCGACCGCCGGCACGTGCCCGCACCGCCCAAGGACGTGCAGGCGGACGTCGCTGAGGTGGTCGAGCAGAGGCAGGGCCGCCGGGCGCAGGGGAGTGACGCGGTCCTGGGCGCCGTGGACGAGCAGCACCGGCGCGCGGACTGCCGCCAGCGTCTCCTCCGACAGGGTCAGGTCTTCGGCCCACCGTGCCCGGGGCGGGGGGAAGAGCGTCGCGAACGCGGCCTCGCCGGCCTGCATCGCTGCGGTCCGGGCCGCGACCGCCGACTCCGTGACGAGCGACCGGTCCAGCAGGAGGCGGCCCAAGAGGTCCCGCGCGCCGTCTTCGGTGGCGGGGGCGGCCCACAACGCGTCGAGCTCGGCCGACAGCGGCGCCCCGGGGGTGCCCATGGTCGACACCGGCACGACGTGCGTGACCTGCTGGGGCCGCGTGGCCGCCAGCGCCAGGGCGACCGCGCCGCCCATGGAGTGGCCGACGACGGCGTACGAGCGGTGCCCGAGGGCGTCCATCAGTGCGCCGGCCTGCTCCGTCCACAGCCGTAGCCCGCCTCGGGAGCCCGGCGGGAGCGGCGTCCGGCCGAAGCCCGCCTGGTCGGGGGCCACCAGGTGCCGCGACCCCGCGAGCGCCTGGATGGTGGCCGCCCAGGCCCCAGACCCGGTGGTCCCGGGTCCGGAGCCGTGCAGGAGCAGCACCGCGGGTCCGGTTCCGCCCTCGGTGACCTGGACGGACGAGCCGCGGACGGCGACGGTGCGTTCGGCCGTCACCGGCCGACGGCGGACGTGCTCATCAGGCGTTGACGGACTTAGCGAAGAGCTCCATCATCGCCCGTCCGAACTGCGGCATGTCGGGCCAGCCCCGGCAGGAGACGAGGTTGCCGTCCACGACGTCGGGGGCGTCGATGACCGTCGCGCCCGCGTTCTCCATGTCACCGGTGATGGGCGGGAAGCACGCCGTCTTGCGGCCCTTGAGCAGCCCGTACACCGCCGGCACCTGCGCGCCGTGGCAGACGAGGGCGATCGGCAGGTCGCGAGCGAAGAAGTGCTCGGTGATGCGCCGCACGTGCTCGTCCACCCGGATCCACTCGGGGGCCCTTCCCCCGGGGATGATCAGGGCGTCGTAGAGCTCGACGTCGACGTCCTCCCACGGCACGTCGACCGGCAGCTTGCGGCCGTTCTTCTCGACGTACGCGTCGGAGTTCGGGTCGAACTCGTGGATGACGAGCTGCACGTCGCGCATCGTCCTCGATGAGACGTCGACGTCCCAGCCGCCCTCCTGCACGCGGTAGTAGGGGTACATCGTGTCAAGCTCCTCGGCGGCATCGCCGGTCAGGAGCAACGCTCTGGGCACCTGGTTCTCCTCGCACTCAACGTTGGGTGTGGGGTGGCGCTCGGCCACGTCGGACGAGCAGATCGGATCGGATCGGATCCGATCATATGCGCAAGGATCGCGCGCCGCGGCCCGTCCGTCAAGCCCCGGTTGCGGACCTTCCCGGCGTCGGGGCGTCGTCGAACAGCGGACGGAACCGGTCGGCCGAGAGCAGGATGTGCTGACGCATGGCGTAGGCCGCCGCATCGGGGTCGCGCGCCGCGATGGCGGCGAGGATCTCGTCGTGCTCGCCCATGGCCAGGTAGGTGACCTGGGTGTCGTAGAGCAGCCGGAACAGGTGCACGTGCGTGTGCAGCCGGGCGAGCGCCTCGCGGACGAGCTGGTTCCCCGCACTGCGCGCAACGAGGTCGTGGAAGGCGGCGTCGCGCAGGCCGAAGGCGCCGTAGGCCATCGGCTCGTCACCCTTCTCCAGCTCCGCCATCTCGTCGAGCAGCCGGTAGAGCTCGCTGACCTGCGACGTAGTGGCTCGTTCCGCCGCGCGGCGAGCGGCCGCGGGTTCGAGCAGCAAGCGGATCTCGAGCATGTCGTCGAACCGCTCACGGGTGATCTGGGGCGGGATCCGGTAGCCGGCGTGTGGCACCCGGACGACCAGCCCGTCGGCCTCCATGCGGTTGAGGGCGTCGCGGATCGGCGTCTGCGAGACCCCCAGCTCGCGCGCGAGGGCGTCGATCGTGACGCGCGAGTCGGGCACGATGCGCGACGACATGAGCTGACGGAGCAGCGTGTCGTGCACCTCGTCGGCGAGCCGTCCGTGGGATCGCGCGTGCGGCTGCGTGCCGCGGGTCCCACGGTCCCGTCCGATCGTCGCTCCTTCGTCCACAGGTGGGTGCCGCCTTTCATCTCGTTGGCGATCATGGTTGACAGCAGCCGCTTGCCTGCTCCATGATCTTCGCACATCAGATCGTATAGGAAATCAGGGCGTCGTCTCTTGCGCATTGTCGCGCATCGGCCCCGCTAGTTCCTCCTCCGACTGTCTATCTCTGGAGTCTCCATGAGCATGCTCGGCGTCCTGCGTGGGCCTCGGCAGGTTGTGTTCGGCGCCGGGCAGCGGCGCGCCCTGGGGACGCTGACCGCGGCCCTCGGTTCCCGCGCGCTCGTCTGTACCGACGCCCGTTTCGGTGAGACGGCCGAGTTCGCCGAGCTCGTCGGGCTGCTCGAGGGTGCGGGTGTGCGGGTGACGGTGTTCGCCGAGGTGCTGCCGGATGTCCCGGTCCACCAGGTGACCCAGTGCGCCGCGCTCGCCGCGGACGCCGCCCCGGACGTCGTCATCGGGATGGGCGGAGGCAGCTGCCTCGATCTCGCCAAGGCGGTGGCCGTGCTCCTCACTCACGGTGGCGAGCCGTCGGACTACTACGGCGAGTACAGGGTCCCCGGGCCGGTGATGCCTGTCGTGGCCCTGCCGACCACCGCCGGGACCGGGTCGGAGGTCACGCCCGTGGCCGTCCTCACCGATCCCAAGCGCGTCAGCAAGGTGGGCATCTCCAGCCCGTACCTCATCCCGCACACGGCCGTGTGCGACCCGGAGCTCACCGCCGGCTGCCCGCCGGGTCTCACGGCGAGCGCGGGTGCTGACGCCCTGTCGCACGGGATCGAGGCCTTCACCGCGGTGCGCCGCCCGGTGACCACCGAGCTGGCGACCGAGCGCGTCTTCGTCGGCAAGAACGAGCTGACGGACTCCTACGCCCTCATGGCCGTCCGGCTCATCGGGGGCAGCCTGCAGCGTGCCTGGTCGGACCCGAGCGACACGGGTGCTCGTGAGGCGATGATGCTCGCCGCCACCGCCGGCGGGTTCGCCCTCGGCACGGCCGGCACGGCGGCGGCGCACGCGATCCAGTACCCGGTCGGCGCCCTGACGCACACCCCGCACGGGATCGGGGTCGGGGTCCTGCTGCCCTACGTCATGGAGTTCAACCGACCCGTGCGCGTCCCGGAGCTCGCCGCTGTCGCGCGGGCGATGGGTGCGTCCCCGGAGGCGTCCGACGAGGACCTGGCCGACGAGGCGATCGACCGGGTCTCGGCCCTGCTCGCCTCGGTGGGGATCCCGGCCACCCTCGCGGATCTCGGGCTGCCGGGCGACCGGCTGCGCTGGACGGCCGAGCAGGCGCTGGGGGCCGCGCGGCTCGTCGCGAACAACCCGCGTCCGCTCGACGTCGACGCCCTGGAGCAGATCGTCCGCGCCGCGTACACCGGTGACCGGGCGGCCCTGCGCGAGCCCCGAGGGTCATCCTCGCCGGACCTCACCACGACAGCAGGTGCCCGATGAGCAGCACGATGCACGAGTCCATGCGTCCCGTCCTCGACCGCCTCGACGTGCCCACCGACCTGCTGGTCGCCGGTGCCTGGCGCGGGGGCTCGGGCGGGGGACGGATCGACGTCCGCGATCCCGCGTCGGGTGCGGTGCTGGCGTCGGTCGCCGACGCGGGCATCCGTGACGCCGAGGCGGCGGTCGACGCCGCGGCCGCGGCCGCGGCCGGATGGGCGGCCACGGCGCCCCGCGCCCGAGGTGAGCTGCTGCTGCGCGCCTTCACGCTCATGCACGAGAGGAGCGAGGAGCTCGCCCTGCTCATCAGCCTCGAGAACGGCAAGTCGCTCGCGGACGCGCGCTCCGAGGTGACCTATGCCGCCGAGTTCTTCCGCTGGTACGCCGAGGAGGGTGTCCGGCTGCGGGGCCAGGTGGGCCGCTCCCCGAGCGGGGCCAACCGGCTGCTGGTCACGCACCAGCCCGTCGGCATCAGCGTGCTCATCACCCCGTGGAACTTCCCCGCGGCCATGGCGACCCGCAAGATCGCGCCGGCCCTGGCCGCCGGGTGCACCGCGATCCTCAAGCCGGCCACCGAGACGCCCCTGACGGCGCTCGCCGTGGCAGCCCTGCTGCAGGAGGCCGGGCTACCACCCGGTGTGCTCAACGTCGTCACGACGACCCAGCCCGGTCCCGTCGTCGAGACGATGCTCACCGACCGCCGGACGCGCATGCTGTCCTTCACCGGGTCGACGGAGATCGGCCGCCGCCTGCTGCGCACCGCCGCCGACCAGGTGCTCAAGTGCGGGATGGAGCTCGGCGGCAACGCCCCCTTCGTCGTCCTCGCCGACGCGGACGTCGACGCGGCGGTCGAGGGCGCGATGATCGCGAAGATGCGCAACGGCGGCCAGGCGTGCACCGCCGCGAACAGGTTCTTCGTGCAGGGGCCGGTTCACGACTCGTTCGTCGAGGGTCTCGTCGCCCAGATGGCCGCGGTCCGGGTCGGCCCGGGCTCCGACGAAAGCACCCAGTGCGGCCCGCTCATCAACGAGGAGGCCGTGCGCAAGGTCGACGAGCTCGTCCGGGACGCCCTCGACCGGGGCGCCCGCGCCGTGCTGGGCGGGCGCCCCGGAGACGGGGCGGGCTGCTTCTACCCCCCGACGGTGCTGGTCGACGTACCGCCGGAGGCCCGCGTCCTCCACGAGGAGATCTTCGGACCTGTCGCCCCGGTGGTCCGCTTCGAGCGGGAGGAGGAGATGCTGGCGATGGTCAACGACACCGAGTACGGCCTCGTGAGCTACCTCTACACGGGCGACCTCGGCCGCGGCCTGCGTCTGGCGGAGGGCATCGAGAGCGGCATGGTCGGCCTCAACCGCGGGATCGTCTCCGACCCGGCGGCGCCCTTCGGCGGCACCAAGCAGAGCGGCTTGGGGCGCGAGGGGAGCACCGAGGGACTGCTCGAGTTCATGGAGGCCCAGTACATAGCGACGTCCTGGTGACGCCGGACCGCGCGTCAGCAACACATCCAGCAACATCCCCGATGCAGGAAGCAGGAGAACTGATGAGCAACGTGCAGCGAGACCGACGTAGTTCTCGCCACAGCCGCAAGGTGCGGGCGGCGGCGGCGGCCACGTTCGTCGCCATGACCCTCGCGGCCTGCGGCGGCGGCGGCGACGACCCCGACGGCGAGGGCGGGGAGACCGCGGACGCGAGCGGTCCCGCGGCGCCTGCGACGATCCCCGAGCTCACCGACGAGCCACTGGACCTCAGCTTCATCTGGTTCGAGTGGCCCCCCGCTCAGCTGCTCGAGGACTTCGCGAACGCGGAGTACACCAAGGAGCGGCCGAACGTGACCGTCACGGTCAACACCGTGCCGAACGCGAACTGGCACGACGCGATGTTCACGCAGTTCGCCGCGCGACAGACGGACTTCGACATCGCGGTCCTCGACTCGCAGCACATCGGCGAGGCCGTGACGAACGGCAACATCCTCGACATCACCGACTTCATCAACGAGAACATCGAGACCGACGCCTACGACCCGTACCTCCTCGCCGCCTACGGCCAGTACCCCCAGGCCGAGACGGGGCAGCGTGACGAGAGCGCCAAGATGTACGGACTCCCGCTGCTCGGCGACACCTGGACGATGATCTACCGCAAGGACCTCATCGGTGACGAGCCCCCCGAGACCTGGGACGAGATGATCGACGTCGCCGCGCAGTGCCAGGCGGACAACCCGGGCGTCAGCGGACTGGCCTTCCACCAGGCCAACGGCTCCGACGCCGCGGCGGTCACCTACAACACCGTGAACGCCCTTTACGGCGGCAACCTCTGGAACCGGGAGGAGGGCCAGATCGAGGGCGTCATCAACGACGAGGCCGGGCAGAAGGCGATGGACGTCCTCGTCAACGAGATGAAGCCGCTGACCGCGACCGGCTCGGGCAACTGGTTCATCGACGAGGTCAACGCGGCAGTCGCGCAGGGCACCGCGTGCATCGCGTTCAACTGGATCGCTGCCAGTGGCGGCCTGCTCGACCCGGCGCAGACGGTGCTCGGCGAGACGCGCGAGGAGATCCTCGAGAACCTCGGCTTCGCCACCCTGCCGACGCAGGAGACGGACCTCGTGCCGCTCGGCGGCATGGGGATGCACATCTCGGCCTACGCCCCTGACGACCGTGTCGCTGAGGCCCTCAACTTCATGCGGTGGTTCGAGCAGGAGGACATCCAGAAGAAGTGGGCCGCGGCCGGCGGCGTGCCGTCGCGCACGGACGCCCTCGAGTCCCCGGAGTTCCTCGAGGCGGGACCGTTCAACCAGGTCTACGCCGACTCCGTCTCCCGGCAGCGGGACATGTGGAACGTGCCCGAGTACGCCCGCCTCATCGACATCGAGAACACCAACGTCAACGCGGCCCTCAACGGGGCCAAGGAGCCCGAGACGGCGCTCGACGACATCGCCAGGGAGCAGCAGTCCGTGCTGGACGGCGACGGCGGGCTGTGAGTCGACCATGACGACGTCGATCGACGCCCCGGTGCAGGAGGCAGCAGCCGTGCCTCCTGCACCGGGGCGGTCCCCCCGCGTGCGTGACCGCGGCCTCGCCGTTGCCTTCATCTCGCCGGCGATGCTCCTGCTGCTCGGCATGTCGGTCTTCCCGTTGCTGTGGGCCCTGTACCTGTCGTTCACGGACTACTCGGCCACGAGCACCGTGCCCGGCAGCTTCGTCGGGTTCGCGAACTACGCCGACGTCCTGACGTCGTCGGAGGTCCACACGCGAGCGCTGACGACGGCGCTGTTCGTCGCCGGTGCGGTGATCCTGCAGACCGTGCTGGGCTTCTCCATCGCGTACCTGATCTCGCGGCGGACGCGGGGGCGCGGGCTGCTGACCACGCTCTTCCTCGTCCCGATGATGCTCTCGCCGGTCGTCGTCGGGCTGTTCTGGCGCTTCATGCTCGACGCGCAGTTCGGCGTGGTCAACAGCATCCTCGGCTCCCTCGGGATCGAGCCGGTGGAGTGGCTCACCCAGCAGCGGATGGCGCTGATCTCCCTCGTCCTCGTCGACACCTGGCAGTGGACGCCGTTCATCATGCTCATCGCGCTCGCCGGGCTCACCGCGGTGCCCAAGTACCTGTACGAGGCAGCGTCCATCGACCGGGCCTCGGAGTGGTTCCGGTTCCGCAACATCACCCTGCCGATGGTGTGGCCGCTGCTCCTCATCGCGGTGATGTTCCGTGCCATCGAGGCCTTCCGCCAGTTCGACCTCGTGTACGTCCTCACGAACGGCGGACCAGGGGTGTCCACGGAGACGTTGTCGTTCCACGTCTACAAGGTCGCGTTCCTCGGCTTCCGCACCGGGACCGCGTCGGCGTACGGGATCCTCATGGTCATCGTCGTCATCGTCCTGGCGCAGTTCTACCTGCGCTACCTCAACAAGCTCAAGGAGGGCTGATGGCGATCTCCGTCGACGAGGCCGTACCCGGCCCCGTCACCCGCGGCTCGACCCGGGCGCGCCGGGGGAACGCCGGCAGGGTCCGCTCCGCGATCGAGATCGCGTTGCTGCTCCTGCTCATCGGCTCCCTGCTCTTCCCCGTCGTGTGGATGCTCGAGACGTCGATCAAGACCGGCCAGGACATCTACGCGGTCCCGGCGAAGTTCTTCAGCTTCGACGTCACCCTGCAGCACTACAGGGACGTCTTCGTCGGCCCGAACGGTGGCGCCTCGGACCTGTCCCAGTCGTTCCTCAACTCGGTCGTCGTGGCCGGGTCGTCGACCGTACTGGCCACCCTGCTCGGTGTCCCCGCGGCCTGGGCCTACTCACGGTTCACCCTCAAGGCCAAGAAGGACCAGCTCTTCTTCATCCTCTCCACCCGGTTCATGCCGCCCGTCGTCGTCGTCATCCCGGTCTTCCTCATGTACCGCGAGCTGGGACTCATCGACACCAGGCTCGGCCTCATCCTCATCTACACGGCGTTCAACCTCCCCTTCACGATCTGGATGATGAAGGGGTTCGTGGACGAGGTGCCCGCGGAGTACGAGGACGCCGCGATGCTCGACGGCTACACCCGCCTGCAGGCGTTCCACAAGTTCACCCTGCCCCTGCTCGTCCCCGGCATCGCTGCGACGGCGGTCTTCGCGCTCATCTTCTCCTGGAACGAGTTCGTCTATGCCATCTTCCTCACGTCCAGCCAGGAGGTGCGGACGGCCCCACCGGCCATCGCCGGCCTCATCGGGGGCACGACGGTGAACTGGGGGCTGGTCGCCGCCTCTGCCGTCGTGTTCGCGCTGCCGGTGCTCGTCTTCGCCTACCTCGTGCGCAAGCACCTCGTCGCCGGCGTGACCCTCGGGGCGGTGCGACGCTGATGGCGGGCATCGAGGTCACCTCCCTCCACAAGCAGTACCCGGACGGCACGGTGGCGGTGGAGCACGTCGACCTGTCGATCGGCGACGGCGAGCTCTTCGTCATGCTCGGACCGTCGGGGTGCGGTAAGACGACGACGCTGCGGGCCATGGCGGGTCTGGAGCGGCAGACGTCGGGCGACATCCGCATCGGGGACAAACTGGTCAACGACCTGCCGCCCGCCGAGCGGGACATCGCGATGGTGTTCCAGTTCTACGCCCTCTACCCGCACCTCAAGACGTGGGACAACCTCGCCTTCCCGCTGCGCGCCGAGGGCATGCCCAAGGCGGAGATCCGCGAACGTGTCGACGAGGCCGCCCGGATGATGCAGCTCGGCGCGCTCCTGGACCGCAAGCCGCACCGGCTGTCCGGCGGGGAGCAGCAGCGGGTCGCGCTGGCCCGGGCCCTCGTGCGGAGGCCGCGTGCCTTCCTCATGGACGAGCCGCTCACCAACCTTGACGCCGAGCTGCGTGCGGACACGCGCACCGAGATCAAGCACCTCCAGGCCGAGCTCGGCACGACGATGGTGTACGTCACGCACGACCAGGTCGAGGCGATGTCGCTCGGGCATCGCATCGCCATCCTCAACAAGGGTCGGGTGGAGCAGGTCGGGACGCCCCTGGAGGTCTACGACCGCCCGGCGAGCCTGTTCTGTGCCGCCTTCATCGGCTCCCCGCCGATGAACCTCTTCGAGGTCGAGGTCGCCGACGGTGCGCTGCGTGCGGCGGGTGGGCTCGCGCTCGCTCCGCCGCCAGGGCTGGGGCGCGACCGCCCGCTCGTCGCAGGCGTGCGGCCCGAGGCGCTGGAGATCACCGCGGCCGGGACTGACGGGACCGTGCCGGGACGGGTGGTGTCCGTCGAGGTCCTGGGCGACGAGATCATCTACGTCGTCGCCAGCGGGGGGCGTGACGTCCGCGTGCGGATGCCTCCTACCAACCGCTTCGGACCCGAGGCGGCGGTGGGTCTGCGGCACACCGGCGGGACCCCGCCGGTCTACGACTCGAGCACGGAAGAGCTGGTGGCCTGATGGGAACGGTGGCCGCGTACGGGCTTCGTAAGTCCTTCGGTGAGGTGCAGGCGCTCGACGGGGTGACGCTGGAGGTGCCGGACGGCGCGTTCTTCGTCGTCCTGGGGCCCTCCGGCGCGGGCAAGACGACGACCCTGCGGTCGATCGCCGGGCTCGAGAAGCTCGATGCGGGCTCGGTGCACATCGACGGCAGGGACGCGACCGGGGACACCCCGGCCGCGCGCGACCTGGCGATGGTGTTCCAGAGCTACGCCCTCTACCCGCGCAAGACGGTCTTCGACAACATCGCCTCGCCGCTGCGCGCCCGGCGCGCCTCGTCCGCGGAGATCACCGCCGCGGTGGAGCAGGTCTCGGGCCTGCTGCACATCGAGCGGCTGCTCAAGCGCAAGCCCGCCCAGCTCTCGGGAGGTGAGATGCAGCGCGTCGCACTCGCCCGTGCGCTCGTCCGCAACCCGCGCGCGTTCCTCATGGACGAGCCGCTGACGAACCTCGACCTCAAGCTCCGGGTCGAGATGCGCACCGAGCTCACCCGGATCCACCGCAGCCTCGGCGGCACGTTCGTCTACGTGACGAACGACCAGGTCGAGGCCCTGTCCATGGCCGACCAGGTCGCGGTGCTCCGGGAGGGCAAGGTCCAGCAGGTCGGGACCCCGACCGAGGTGTACGACCGCCCGGCCAACCAGTGGGTCGCCGGCTTCGTCGGGAGCCCGCGGATCAGCCTGCTCGCGTGCCACGCCCAGGGGGACCGGCTCGTCGGGGCGGAGGGCTGGACGCTCCCACGGCCGCGGTGGACGACGGCGGAGGACGGCCGTCCGCTCATGCTCGGCGTGCGCGCCGAGGACCTGTCGGTCGAGGCGCGCGGGGACGCGGCGCTCGCCGGGGAGCTCTACGGGCTCGAGCCGCTCGGCGACCGCACCGTCGTCGACGTCAAGGTGGGCAAGGAGATGCTCAAGGTCAAGGCGCGGCCGACCGTCACCGGCACCCTCGGCGAGCGCATGCAGGTCACCATCGACCTCGACCGTGCGCACCTCTTCGACGCGGGCACCGGGCTGACGCTGTCCGAGGTGGGCCGGTAGGGGATCGTTGGCCCCTCTCCTACGAGGCCGCCGCCTCGGCGCGTCGGTCGAGCCGGATGACGACCGACTTGCTGGTGGGGGTGTTGGACCCGTCAGCCGTCGAGTCGAGGGGCACGAGCACATTGGTCTCCGGGAAGTAGGCGGCGGCGCAGCCCCGTGCGGTGTCGTAGCCGACGACGCGGAAGCTTGTCGCACGGCGCTCGACCCCGTCGGTGAACTCCGAGACGAGGTCGACGACGTCGCCGTCGGCCACCCCCAGGTCCGCGAGGTCTGCCGGGTTGACGAGGACGACGCGTCGGCCGCCGCTGATCCCCCGGTAGCGGTCGTCGTTGCCGTAGACCGTGGTGTTGTACTGGTCGTGCGAGCGCAGGGTCTGCAGCAGCAGGCGGCCGGGCGGGACCCGGGGCCACCACAGCGGCGTCGTCGTGAACCCGGCACGCGTGCTCGCCGTGTCGAACGTCCGGCTCTCGTGCGGTCCGTGCGGCAGCCGGAAGCCGCCCGGGTCGTCGATGCGCTGCTCGTAGTCGGTGAAGCCGGGGACGACCGCCTCGATGTGCCGGCGGATCACCCGGTAGTCGTCCTCCATCGCCTGCCAGTCGACGTGGGGCGTTCCCCGCCTCGGACGTCCGTGCTCGTCGTGGAACAGCGCCCGGGCGAGCCGGCAGACGATCGCGATCTCGGAGAGCAGATCGCCCGACGGCGGGGTGAGGTGCCCCTGGGAGGCGTGCACCATCGACATGGAGTCCTCGACGGTCACCCGCTGGCGGCCGGACCGCTGGACGTCGAGGTCCGAGCGGCCCAGGGTCGGCAGGATGAGCGCGGTCCCGCCGGGCGCCAGGTGCGAGTGGTTGAGCTTGGTGCTGACCTGCACCGTCATCTCGCACGACCGCAGCGCCGCCTCGGTCACCGCGGTGTCCGGCGCGGCCTTGAGGAAGTTGCCGCCCATCGCCATGAAGAAGCGCACCCGGCCGTCGCGCATCGAGCGGATGGTGTCGACGGTGTCGAACCCGTCGTCGCGCGGGCTCGAGAAGGCGAACTCCTTCTCGAGCGCGTCGAGGAAGGAGGCGGGCATCCGCTCGAAGATGCCCATGGTCCGGTCGCCCTGGACGTTCGAGTGCCCCCGCACCGGGAGCAGCCCGGCGCCGGGCCGGCCGAGGTTCCCCTGGAGCAGGACGACGTTGACGATCTCCGCGATCGTCGCGACCGAGTGCTTGTGCTGGGTCAGTCCCATCGCCCACGCGACGACCGTCCGCCTCGAGGCGAGCAGGTGCTCCCCGACCTCGCGCAGCTGTTTCTCCCGCAGCCCGGTGGCCTGCTCGATGTCGGCCCACGGTGTCGCGCGCACCTCGGCGAGGTAGTCCTCGAGGCCCTCGGTGTGCGCCTCGAGGAAGGCGTGGTCGAGGACGGTGCTCATCCCGACGGTGTGCCGCCCCGCGTCCTCGGCTTCGAGCAGGACCTTGGCCAGCCCGCGGAAGACCCCGAGGTCTCCACCGAGGCGCACCTGGAGGTGGATGTCGGCGAGGGAGGTCCCGGGCCCGACCATGCCGCGCACGGTCTGCGGGTTGCGGTAGTGCAGCAGACCCGCCTCGGGCAGGGGGTTGATGGCGACGATGACCGCGCCGGCGCGCTTGGCCTTCTCGAGCGACGTGAGCATCCGGGGGTGGTTGGTGCCCGGGTTCTGCCCGGCGATGAGGATGACCTTCGCCGTCTCGACGTCCGGCAGGGTGACCGAGCCCTTCCCGATCCCGATGCTGCGGACCAGCGCCGTGCCCGAGGACTCGTGGCACATGTTCGAGCAGTCGGGCAGGTTGTTGGTGCCGAGGCCGCGGACCATGAGCTGGTAGCAGAACGCGGCCTCGTTCGACGTCCGGCCCGACGTGTAGAACGCCGCCTGGTCGGGGCTCTCGAGGCTGCGGAGCATGGCCGCGATGCGCGCGAACGCGTGCTCCCACGTCGTCGGCCGGTAGTGGGTGTCGCCGGGCTCGCGGAGCATCGGCGTGGTGATCCGGCCCAGCCGGTTGAGGTGGTAGTCGTCCATCGCGTAGAGCTCGTCGATCGAGTGCTCGGCGAAGACGGCCGGCTTCACGCGCTTGCGGGTGGCCTCTGACGCGAGCGCCTTGGCCCCGTTCTCGCAGAACTCGGCGTGGCTGCGCTCACCCGCCGCCGGGTCCGGCCACGCGCAGCTCATGCAGTCGACACCACCGGGCTGGTTGAGCTTGAGCAGCCCGGAGGCCGTCTTCGCCGGGCCCAGCTCGCGCAGCGAGTGCCGCATCGCCGAGACGACGGCGGGGAGTCCCGCGGAGGTCCGCTTCGGCGGCGTGACGTGCAGGTCTGCGGGATCGGTCCGGTGCTCGGGACGGTCGCTCGTCGGCGGCGTTGCCATCGGGCCATCCTAGGCGTGACGCGCCGCCGTGGCGCGGACCCGGGTGCGGCCCGCGCCATGGGAGAAGATGCGGCCATGACACGGGTGACCAAGCGCTGGCCGGTGCGCCGGATGACCGGGGCGGGCACCGTCCAGCGGGTGGACGTCCTCGCGGGGGAGGAGCCGCTGGAGATCGGGCTGCACGGCACACCCTTCACCGTGACGATGCGCACGCCGGGTCACGACTTCGACCTCGTCGCCGGCTTCCTCGTCTCCGAGGGGGTGGTCCGCGCCCCGGAGGACATCGTGCGGATGGACTACCGCACCGGGATCGGGGCCGACGGCCTGCGGGACTTCAACGTCGTCGACGTGCGCCTGGCCGCGGGCGTGGCGCTCCCCAGCCCCGCGGCGCAGCGCAACGTCTACACCTCGAGCAGCTGCGGGGTGTGCGGCACGGCGTCCATCGAGGGGGTGCGCAAGGTCTCCGCCTTCGCCGTCGAGCCCCACCGCGGCGTCGTCCGGCTCGACCACCTCCTGGCGCTGCCGGAGCGGCTGCGGGAGCGCCAGGAGCTGTTCGGGCGCACCGGCGGCGTGCACGCGGCCGGGCTGTTCGTCCCGGGGGCGGACGACGGCACGCCGCCGGCGCTCGCCTGCCTGCGCGAGGACGTGGGCCGGCACAACTGCGTCGACAAGGTCGTCGGCTGGGCGCTGCGCGAGGGGATGCTGCCCGCCGCGGGCGCCGTCCTGCAGGTCTCGGGCCGCGCATCGTTCGAGCTGGTCCAGAAGGCCGCGATGGCCGGCATCCCGGTGCTGTCGGCAGTGTCCGCGCCGTCGGCCCTCGCGGTGGAGCTCGCGGAGGAGGCCGGGCTGACCCTCGTGGCCTTCAACCGTGGCACGCAGCTCAACGCCTACACCCACGCGCACCGGATCCGTCCGGCCTGACGACGGCGGTGGCGGCGGATGAGCTGCGCACCACCGACCCGCGCAGCGCCGTGACCCGTCGCGACGCACGGGCAGGGCGAGCGCCGCGGGGGCTCCGACGCGCCCGCGCAGGGGCGGCCGCTGCGCGACCGCCCCTGCGCGTGGTCAGACGTCAGCGCGTGGCCGCGAACCGCCGCGTCCCGGCGATGACCGCCCCGCCGAGGAGCAGGAGACCTGCGCCTGCGCCGACGAGCGCACCCGGCACCGTCGCACCCGTCGACGGGAGCGAGCCCGGCCCGGAGGCCCCGGGGCGTCCGCCCGTGCCGCCGGCGCCACCCGCGCCGGCTCCGTCCGTGCCGTCCCCGGTGCCGCCGGTCGGACCGCCGTCACCGGCGGGCGGGCCGTCGGGGCTCGGGGTCTCGTCGGGGCTCGGGGCCTCGCTCGGCTCCTCGCTCGGGGCGGGGGAGCTGGGCTCGGGGGCCGGCGTCGTCGGGGTCGGCTCCGGAGTCGTCGGCTCCGGCTCCGGCTCGGGCGCCGGGGTCTCGGCGTCGTCGGCGTCGGTGCACTCCTCGTCCCACACGCTCGGCGTGCTGATCGCCGTGCAGCGGAAGAGCGTGGGGTTGATCGTCTCGGGCGAGCGCCACAGCTGCGTCGCCTGCTCGAAGTCGTAGGCCAGGGCGAGGAGGCTCTCCTCGGTCCACTCCGTGCCGAGGAAGACGAGGCCGGTGGGCCGGCGGTTCGCCTCGGCGTAGCCGTTGGGGACGATGACCGAGGGGTAGCCGGCGCGGGCGCCGAGACCCGTTGTCGCCGAGGCGGAGACGATGGCGTCGAGGTCGCCTCCCTCGAGCACCGAGTCGATCGCCGCGCGGGTCTCCGTGATGCCCTGGTCCCGTGCGGCCTCGTACTCGGCCAGCTGCGCCGGGTCGCCGAGGTCGACGGCCTCGGACTGGATGAGCGTGGTCTGGCCGAACTTGAGCGCGTCCTGGGCGTGCGCCTCGTTGTACTGGATGATGTCGGCGAGCGACTGCATGGGTGCGTCGTCCGGCAGCCGGTCGAGGTAGGCGTTGAGGTCACGCTTGAACTCGAGCGCGAGGATGTTGGGCGCGGTGGTCCCGGTCATCGTCACCGGGACGAGGGTCGCGCCCTGCTCCTCGAGCTCGGCGAGCGCGGCGTTGTAGAGCGCGTCCTCGTTCGCGACGACGCCGAGGCGGGCGCCCTCGAGCGCCGTGTCGGACAGCGCGGCGCGGTAGTCGATGCCGGGGCTCGGGTTGCCCGCGGTCGCGGGGTCCTCCGCGTCGACGGCCGTCATGGCGGTGAGGAGGGCGGCCGCGTCGTCGACGCTGCGCGTCATCGGGCCCGCGGTGTCCTGGCTCGCCGAGATCGGGATGATGCCGGTGCGGCTCACGAGCCCGACCGTGGGCTTGATGCCGACGAGCGAGTTCGACCGCGCCGGGCTGAGGATGGATCCGGACGTCTCGGTCCCGATGGTCAGCGTCGCGAGGGCGGCGGCGCCGGCGGACCCGCTGCCGGCGCTCGACCCGCTGGGGCTCTGGCTCGCGTCGTAGGGGTTGAGGACCTGGCCGCCGAGGGAGCTGTAGCCGCCGGGCATCCCGTTCGTCATGAAGTTCGCGAACTCGGTGAGGTTGGTCTTGCCGAGGATGACGGCGCCGGCCTCGCGCAGCTGGGTGACGAGGGGGGCGTCGCCGGCGGGGAAGGAGCGCGCGAGGGCGACGGAGCCCGCGGTGGTCGGCATGCCGGCGACGTCGATGTTGTCCTTGACGAGCACGGGGACGCCGTGGAGCGGACCGCGGACCGTGCCGGCCGCGCGCTCGGCGTCGAGGGCGGCGGCGTCCGCGAGGGCCGCGGGGTTGACCGAGCGGACCGCGTTGAGGTGCGGGCCGTGGACGCTGAGCGCGTCGATCCGCTCGAGGTACGCCTCGGCCAGCTCGACCGAGGTGAACGACCCGGAGGCGAGGCCGGCCTCGACCTCGATGAGGCCCGCGGTCGCGAGGTCGAGGGGGAACGGCTCCTCGTCGGCGAGGGCCGACGACGGCGCGAGCGTCGCGGCGGCGAGGATCCCGGCGGCGAGGCACGTGGTGAGGCGCGTGCGGCGTCGCGCGCGAGGGACGGTACTGAGGTCCACTGGGGTTCCTTCCGGACGGTGAGTGCGCCGACCCGGCGCGGGGGCCATCGGACCACCGCGGTGTTGAGCGGCTGTGTCGCCGGCGTTACAGCGGCGTGACGCCGCCGGGGCCCGGGCGCGGCGCGCACACGAGCGTGCGTGTCCGTAGGGTCTGCGTCATGCGCACCATCGTCATCACCGGCGCCAGCGACGGGATCGGCGCTGCCGCCGCCCGTGAGCTCAGCGACGCCGGGAACACCGTCGTCCTCGTCGGTCGCTCGCCGGAGAAGACCGCGGCGCTCGCGGACGAGCTCGGCCAGCCGCACCACGTCGCCGACTTCGCCCGCCTCGACGAGGTCCGCGATCTCGCCGACGAGCTTCGCACGACGTACTCACGCATCGACGTCCTCGCCAACAACGCCGGGGGAATCATGGCTGAGCGGGAGACGACGGTCGACGGCAACGAGAAGACCCTCCAGGTCAACCACCTCGCGCCGTTCCTCCTCACCCACCTCCTCATGGACGTCCTCGAGCGCTCGCGCGCCACGGTCATCGCGAGCTCGAGCGCGGCTGCCCGCGCGTTCGGGCGGCTCGACCTCACCGACCTCGACAACGCCCGTGCCTACAGTCCGAACAAGGCCTACGGTGACGCCAAGCTCGCGAACATCCTCTTCACCAAGGAGCTCCAGCGCCGCCACGGCGAGCACGGGATCGCGGCCGTCGCGTTCCACCCGGGGATGATCGCGACGAACTTCGCGGCCGGCTCGACCTCACCCATGCGGTTCCTGTACCGCACCCCGCTCAAGCGGCTCCTGCGCGGTGCCGAGAAGGGCGCCGACCAGCTCGTCTGGCTCGCCCGGGGCGCGCCGGGCCGCGACTGGGAGCCGGGCCAGTACTACGAGCGGCGCAAGGCCGCCCGGACGAACCCCCAGGCCGACGACGCCGCGCTCGCCCGCGGCCTGTGGGAGGCGAGCGCCGCGCGCGTGGGTGTCTACGAGGACTGAGAACGGCGTGCCGGTCCCGTTGGGCGCGCGGCCGCCCGGGGCGTGCGCGCACCGCCGGAGCTCGTCGTCGACGTCGGCGGCGAGGAGCCGTGGACGGGCACACCGCGCGGTCTAGGAGACGCTGCTCCCGAGGAGCGAGGCAGCTACCCACCCGATGACGAACGCCTTGCCACCCGCCAGCCGGCGCTCACGCCCTGGCGTGGGTCCCCGCCTCCAGGCGGGCACGGGTTCGAGGACGAGGAACGCGACGATGACCGGTGGCACGGCCACGATCATCCAGAACCACGCCCACCTCGTCGCAAGGCGCGGTCGCGGTCCGCCCACGAGGAGGCCTCGCGCGGGGGTCCCCAGGAGGCGATCGTGGACACGACGAGGACGGTCGCGAGCACGAGCCGGACGGCGAGCGCGACCGGCCCGGACTGGGCCACCAGCCTCATGTCCGGCGCGAGCCCGCTGCGCTCCCCGAGGACCTTCTGGCATGCCTGGAGACTAGGCGGCAGGGCGCGCCGTGTCGGCGACACCGGGACCATGGGCCCGAACCGGGCACGCCGCCATTTGTAACACTGGACCCATGAAGCGACTGACGACCGTGACCGCCGCCCTCGCACTCGGTGTCCTCACCGGATGCTCGGCACAGACGCCGAGCCCCGCGGACGCATTCCTCACGCAGCACGACCTCGGCGGCATGGAGCCGTCGGAGATCGTCGAGCACCTCGACAGCCTCGGCGTTGCCGAGCGCCCGACGGAGCTCATGGCCTCGGTGCGCCCGGACGAGCTGCTCCTGTCGGACGGCGTCGAGGAGGTCAGCCTCGCGCTGCCCGAGGACGAGTTCTACCTCTCCCTCGCCCCGTACGTGGAGCAGACGCACGACTGCTTCTTCCACAGCCTGACGACGTGCCAGGGCGAGCTCGTCGGCGAGGACGTCGAGGTGACGGTGCTCGACGACGCCGGTGAGGTCATTCTCGACGAGGCGATGACGACGCAGGAGAACGGGTTCGTCGGCATGTGGCTCCCGCGGGACGTCACGGGCACGATCGAGGTCACCGCCGACGGCCGCACCGGCACCGTCCCGTTCTCCACGGACGACGACGGCGCCACCTGCCTCACGACGCTCCAGCTCGCCTGAGCGCGAGAGGCGCCGGGCCTACCTACGAGCTCCCAGGGGTGTGCGGGGCGCACCTGTGTCGGCCGCGTAGCAGCGAGCGGCCGGGGTGCCCAGTGCCTCCGGCGTGGCAGCGCCTACGGGTGACCGCCACCGCCGGGTCCGGCCGCTACCGCGAGACCTTGCCGGTGAGGGCGGCGACCGGCTGTGTGAAGACCGGCTTCGCGAGCACCCACGCGGCCACCATGACGATGACCGAGCCCGCGAAGTAGGCGAGGCCCAGCCACCCGCCGTCGTCCCGGGCCGCGTACATGTGGTTGAGGTTGTCCATCGCCCCCGTGGCGAGGACGAGCGCGACGTGGCTGACCGTGAACGCGACGAAGTAGATCATCACGGGGAAGTGCAGCGCCCGGGCGAGCCCGATGGGCAGCACCCGGTTGAGCGCCCCGTTGTCCTTCGGCCAGCCGGGCGACATCCGCAGGCCGCTGAGGACGGCGAGGGGCGACGCGACGAAGACGGTGACGAAGTACGTGAGCTGCTGCAGCGCGTTGTATGTCACCCACCCGTCCTCCGTCGGCCAGTCGAGCGAGGCGTACTGGACGAGCACCGAGAGGGCGTTGGGGAAGACCGACCAGTCGGTCGGCACGATCCGCATCCACTGCCCGGTCGCGAAGAGCAGGACGACGAACGCGAGCCCGTTGAGGACCCAGAAGAGGTCGACGGCGAGGTGGAGCCACAGGTTGAGCGAGATCTTCGCCGGCTTGCCCTTCGTGCGGAACCGGCCGGTGTTGTGCCGCTGCCAGTGCCCCTTCTGCCGTCCGCCGGCGTGGATGAGCCAGCCGGTGCGCACGAGCAGGACGAGGAAGAACGCGTTGAAGAAGTGCTGCCACGCCAGCCACCCCGGGATGCCCTCCGGGGTGGCGTCGGGCTGCGGGGCACCGCCGGGGTAGTCGGCCATGAACGAGGCGACCGCCGGCAGGTCCCGGACCCACCGTGCGAGGAGGACGACGGCGAGGAGCCCCACCAGCGCGGCCGGCACCGCCCAGGCCAGCGTGCGCCAGCGGCTCGGGGACTGCTTCTTCGACGTCGTCACTGCTGCGGCATCCTTCACGGGAGGGAACGGTGCGAGGCACGGGGCGTGCGGGACCGCGCTCGACGGTCGGCGAGCCACGCGCCCGAGCCACCCTATTGCGTGGGGCGGGTGCGGCTGGGCGGGGCGCCCCGGTGCTACTGCGGCACGTCCACGGGGCGAGGCGGGCGGGCAGCGTGTCGCCCACGTCGGGCGGACGCGGTGGCGCGGGACGGACGGCGGCCGAGGTCTGGTCCTCGCGCTGGTCGCGCTCCTACGATGACGGCGTCACCGCCGACGCCGACCGGGCGCCGGCGGCCCGGACGTGGAGGTTCCCATGACAGGCCTGGTGATCCACTTCGAGATCCCGTTCGACGACAAGGAACGGGCCAAGCGCTTCTACACCGACGTCTTCGGCTGGCGTCATGACGAGATGCCCGGGCTCGACTACGTCGGCGTGTCCACCGGCCCGTCCGGCGAGGACGGGATGCCGAGCGAGCCCGGGTACATCGGAGGTGGGATGACGGCCCGCGACGACATCAACGCGGCCCCCCTCATCACGCTGGCGAGCGCGGACATCGACGCGGACCTCGCCCGCGTGACCGCGCACGGCGGTGAGGTCGTCGCCGGGAGGAGCGCGGTGGCGGACATGGGCTACGCCGCCTACTTCAAGGACTCCGAGGGCAACGTCGTCGGGCTCTGGGAGAGCGCCTGAGCGACGCGGCCCGGGCTCAGAAGAGCGCGTGCTGCATGACGGCGTCGGGGGCGCTCGGCGGCAGGAGCGCGGCGGGCGGCGCCATCGCCTCGGCGCCCGCCCGCTCGGCGTCCGCGACCTCGCGCAGCCGGGAGCTCCCGGCGAGGCCGTGCCGGCGCAGCAGCGGGCGGGTCCGCTCGCGCAACCAGTCGCGGTACTCGGTCGAGACGTAGGACCCGCGCCCGTACAGCCGGCGGTACCCGGCCACGAGAGCGGGCCGGTGCGTGCTCAGCCACTGCATGTACCACTCGCGCACGCCCGGCCGCAGGTGCGCGGGGAAGGCATGGGCGGAGCTCGCGCCGGCCTCGGCGACGGCGGCGAAGAGGGCGTCGAGGTGGCTGCGCGAGTCCGTGAGCCAGGGCAGGACCGGGGCCACCATGACGTGGCACTCGAGCCCGGCGTCGCGGATGGAGCGGATGAGGTCGAGGCGGGCGCGCGGCGTCGGCGTGCCCGGCTCGACGAGTTGCTGGAGCTCCTCGTCGAGGATGGCGAGGGAGACGCCGAGGGAGACCGGCACGCGCCGCGCCGCCTCGACGAGGAGCGGGAGGTCCCGCCGCAGCAGCGTCCCCTTCGTGAGGATCGACAGGGGCGTGCCGGACTCGGCGAGCGCGCTGATGATGCCCGGCATGAGGCGGTAGCGCCCTTCCGCCCGCTGGTAGGGGTCGGTGTTCGTCCCGAGCGCCACCTGCTCGTGGGTCCACGACGGCTTCGCGAGCTCGCGCCGCAGCACCTCGGCGGCGTTGACCTTGACGATGATCTGGGAGTCGAAGTCCGCGCCGGTGTCCATGTCGAGGTAGCGGTGGGTCGAGCGGGCGTAGCAGTACGTGCAGGCGTGGCTGCAGCCGCGGAACGGGTTGACGGTCCACCGGAACGGCATGCTCGACGCCTCGGGGACCTTGTTGAGCACCGAGCGGGCGGCCACCTCGTGGAACGTGATGCCGGCGAACTCCGGTGTGCGCACCGTGCGCAGGAGCCCCGCCATCCGGGCGAGGCCCGGAAGCGCCCCGTCCGTCTCGCTCGTGATCTGCTGCCCGTCCCACCGCATGGCGAGAGTCGAACACGTGTTCTACCGGCTGTCAAGGGCGCCGCGCGGGTGCGCCCTCCGGCGCGCTGGGCCGGTGATCGGCTCACGTCGCGACCCGCCGGCCCGGGATAGCCGCGAGCAGCTCGCGGGTGTACTCGTGCTCGGGGCGATTGAAGACGTCGTCCGCCTCACCGACCTCGAGGAGCTCGCCCGCGCGCATGACGCCGATGCCGTCGGACACCTGACGCACGACGGCGAGGTCGTGAGAGATGAACAGGTACGCCAGGCCGAGGTCGGACTGGAGATCGACGAGCAGCCGGAGGATCTGGGCCTGCACCGAGACGTCGAGCGCGGAGACGGGCTCGTCGAGCACGAGCAGCCGGGGCCGCAGCGCCAGCGCCCGAGCGATCGCCACCCGCTGGCGCTGACCACCCGAGAGCTCGGCGGGACGGCGCCGGGCGGCCTCGGACGGCAGGGCCACCTGATCGAGCAGCTCGCGCACCCGAGCGCGGCGCTGCGCCGTGGTTCCGACCCGGAACGCACGCAGCGGCTCGGCCACGATGCGCTCGACCGTGAACCGGGGGTCGAGCGAGGCGTACGGGTTCTGGTAGACGATCTGCATCTCCGCGCGGAGCTTGCGGAGCGGCTCGCCCCGGACGCTCGTGACGTCCTGCCCGCCGAGCAGCACGCTGCCCGACGTCGGGCGCTCGATCATCATCGCGATCCGCGCCGTGGTCGACTTGCCGGAGCCGGACTCGCCGACGAGGGCGAACGTCTGGCCCGCTGGGATGGAGAAGGAGACGTCGGCCACGGCGCGCAGCACACGGGACGACCCGCCGTCCGGCAGCGGGAACTCCTTGACGAGCGAACGGACCTCGAGCACCGGGGCGGAGGCACTGCCCGCGGCCCCGGGCGGGCGCGTCGCGCCCGCCCTCCCGGCGCTCCGGACTGCGACGCTCGGGCCCGTGGCGGCCGCACCGGCGGCGGTCGGGTCCGTGGCGGGGGCGCTGGCGGCACCCGAGCCCGCGGCCGGCGCCCCGCCGCTGCTCGCGCGCGGGCGCGGCTGGATCCGCGTGCTCGACATCGACGGCGCCGCCGCCAGGAGCTGCCTCGTGTAGGGGTGCTCGGGGGCCCCCAGCACCTCGGTCGCCACCCCCGTCTCGACGACGTTGCCGTCGCGCATGACGACGATGCGGTCGGCGCGGTTGGCGGCGACGGCAAGGTCGTGGGTGATGAACAGGACGGCCGTGCCGGAGCGAGCCGTGACGTCGGCGAAACGGTCGAGCACGGTGCGCTGCACGGTGACGTCGAGCGCCGAGGTCGGCTCGTCGGCGATGACCAGCGGCGGCTCGCACGCCAGGGCGATGGCGATGAGGACGCGTTGCCGCATCCCACCCGAGAGCTGGTGCGGGTACTGCTGTGCCCGTACGGCCGGCTCGGGCAGGCCGGCGAGCCCGAGCAGCTCGACGGCGCGCTCGGCGGCTCCGGTGCGCCCGGCGAGCCGGTGGATCCGCAACGCCTCGGCGACCTGGTGGCCGACACGGTGCACGGGGTTGAGGGACATGCTCGGGTCCTGCGGCACGAGCCCGATCTGTGCACCGCGCACCCGTGCCATCGCCCGCGGGGCGAGCGCCGTGATGTCGCGGTCCCGCAGGAGGATCTGCCCGTCCGTCACCGCCCCGTTGCCGGGCAGGAGGCCGATGACGGCGTGGGCGAGCGTCGTCTTGCCGGACCCCGACTCGCCGACTACTGCGAGCACCTCCCCGGCGTGGACGTCGAGGTCCACGCCGTGCACCACCTCCTGCAGGCCGCTCCGGCCGCGGTACGCGACGTGCAGGTCGCGTACCCGGAGCAGGGGTGCTGCCGCGCCGGTCGATCCGTCCGCCCGAGCCTGCGTCGTCATCGTGTCCCTGCCGTGATGGCCCGCGAGAGCCGGTTGAAGGAGAGCACGACGGCCACGATGACGAGGCCCGGCAGCGTCGAGAGCCACCACGCGCCGGCGAGGAAGTCGCGCCCCTCGGAGACGAGGACGCCCCACTCCGGCGTGGGCGGCGGCTCGCCGTAGCCGAGGAAGCTGAGCGAGGAGACGGCGAGGATCGCCGTCCCGAGCTCGAGCGTGGCCAGCGAGATGATCGGGCCGGCGCTGTTGGGCACGACATGACGAAGGAGGACCGAGGGCCACCGGGCGCCACTGGTGAACGCGGCCTCGACGTAGAGGGACTCCCGCACCCGCAGCACCTCGCTGCGAGCGACGCGGGCGAAACCTGCGATCCCGGCAACCCCGACGGCGACCGCTACGCGTATGGTCCCGAAACCGAGCGCGGTGACGATCATGAGGGAGAGCAGGAGGCCGGGGATGGCGAGGAGGACGTCGACGGACCGCATGACGACGTCGTCGACGACCCCGCCGATGAAGCCGGCGAGGAGTCCCAGCGTCGTCCCGACCGTGAGCGAGATGGCCACCGCCAGGACCGTGGCCTGGAGCGAGAGCCCCGCGCCGTGGACCATGCGCGCGTAGAGGTCGCGCCCGGTCTGGTCGGTGCCGAACGGGTACTCGCCGCTGGGCGGGGAGAACGAGTCGCTCGTCACGCCGACGAGCGGGTCCGCCCCGGTGAACCACGTGGGGAACAGGGCCCACAGCACGGCGAGGACGACGACGGCGGCGGAGACGACCAGCCCCGGCGTCACGAGCCTCCGCCACCGGTCGCTGCCGGTTCGTGGCCGGCGACGCGGACGCCCGGCACCGTCGGGGCCGCTGGCCGGTCCGGTGCCCGCCAGGTCCTGGGAGACGGCGACGACGTCGCTCATGCGGCTGCCCTCCGGCGGGTGACGATGCGCGGGTCGATGAGGGGGTACGCGAGGTCCACGAGCAGGTTGACGACGACGAACACGACCGCGGAGAGCACCACGAGGCCCTGGACGAGCGGGATGTCCTGCTCGGTGACGGCGGTCTGCAGGAGCCGCCCGATCCCGGAGCGGGAGAACACCGTCTCCACGACGACCGACCCGGCGAAGGCGTTGCCGATGACGAGGCCCACGATGGTGAGCGCGGGGATGGTGGCGTTGCGGAGCACGTGCACGAGGTGGGTGCGCAACCGAGAGGCGCCCTTGGCCTGGACGATCTCCACGAACGGCTGGCGCCACGTCGCGACGAGCGACCCGGCCAGCACCTGCGCCACCACCGCGCCGGTCGGCAGCGCCAGCGCCAGGGCCGGGAGCACGAGCGAGCCGAAGCCGGTGTTCCCGAAGGCCGGGAACCACCCCAGCCGGAAGGAGAACACCTGGAGGAGCATGAGCCCCGCCCAGAACGTCGGCACGGCGATGCCCAGCGGCGGCAACGACAGCAGCGCCTCACGCAGCCATGCGCGACGCAGGTAGGTCGCCAGCACCGCCAGCGCGGCGCCGCCGAGCAGACCGATGCCCAGACCGAGTCCCGCCAGCTTGAGGGTCTCCGGCAGCGCCTCGGTGATGGCGGCGACCACGGGGGAGCCGGAGCGGATGGACATGCCGAAGTCGCCCTGCACCGCGGCGACCAGCCGCTGCCCGTACTGGACGGGCAGCGGCTGGTCGAAGCCCAGCTCCGCGCGCAGGTCCGCCTCGGCCTGCGGGTCGACGTACGTGGCCTGGCCCCCGGGGTTGAGCATGATGGAGACCGGGTCCCCAGGGAGCATGAAGAGGATGACGAAGCTCACCGTGAACGCCGCCCACAGCACCAGGGCCGCCTGTGCGAGGCGGCCGAGCAGGTAGCGACCCATCAGTCGGTCGCGGCCCGCCAGTCGATCTCCTCGACGTGGAACCACTTGACGTGCGCCGTGCGGCGGGTGATGCGCCAGCCCTCCTCGGTGCGCCGCAAGTCGTCCTCGTACCAGCCACCCCCACGGTTCCAGCGCGCCCGCCCGGGCGTCTCGACCCGCTCGAAGGTGTTGAGGATGTACTCCGACCGCGCGGTGGCGCCGTCCCCGTCCACCTCGATGAGCGTGTTCGTCAGCAGGTGCTGCCCGGCCGGGATGCGCGCCTCGTTGGCGTCGAAAGTCGCGCGTGCCTCGGCGATGCTCTGCACTCCCAGGCCGACGGGCGTGAAGTCGAGGACGGCGTCGGGCGTGAAGGTGCGGTCCCACTCGGCCCAGATCCGCTGGTCGAGCCCGTAGGAGTAGCGGGTGATGGTGTCGGTGATCTCCAGCCGGTCGGAGATCTCGGTGAGGGAGAGCGGCATGTCAGTCCTCCAGCCAGGTGTCGTACAGGTCGAGTCGGGTCGAGGCCTCGAGGGAGGCGTCCTTGACGGACGAGGAGAAGGCGAAGACCTGCGCCTGCTCGACGAGCGGGATGGCGTGCGTCTCCTCGATGATGATCTGCTGCGCCTGCGCCGCCGCCTCGGCGCGGGCGGCGGGGTCGAGCGTGGTGGACATGGCGCTCAGCACGTCGTCGAGCGGGTTCGGCGCCAGGCGCGGCACGTTGGTGTACTCGGTGGAGAAGATCGCCTTGAGCACGTCCGGATCGGCGCGCGTGAGGTTGTAGCCGGCGAGGTCGTAGTCGCCGCTGGCCTGGATCTCGACGTACTGGGCGGCGTCCACCTCGCGGATCTGCAGGTCCACGCCGACGGCCGCGAGCTGCTGCTGGACGAGCGTGCTCTCCACGCCGCCGCCGAGGAGCGAGATGCTCAGCCGTTGGCCGTCCTTCACCCGGATGCCGTCGTCACCGAGTGCCCAGCCGGCGTCGTCGAGCAACGTTGCCGCGCCGTCGGCGTCGAAGGAGAGGTCCGTGGAGAGGTCGACGTACCCCGGCGTCGTCGAGCCGAGGACGGACGTGGCCACCGGGTAGCGCTCGTTGTAGAGGGTGTCGACGATCTCCTGCCGGTCGATCGCGAGCTGGAGTGCCCGCCGCACGACCGGGTCGGCCATGATCGGCCGCTGCTCGTTGGGGATGAAGCTCGTGACGACACCGGGGTTCGTGACGGCGAGCAGGGAGTACTCGCCGCCGTCGAACTGGTCCTGGTCGACCGGCTGGACGTCCTGGACACCCTGGACCTGCCCGGACCGGAGGGCCCCCGTGCGGACCGAGGCCTCTGTGATGATCTGGAGCACGACGGAGTCGAGGTACGCCTCGCCCTCGTGCTGGGCCAGCGCGCTCGGCCAGTCGTACCCCTCCCGCTTGGTCAGGGTGATGGACTCGTCCGGCACGTAGTTGTCGATGACGAACGGGCCGGACCCGATGAGGTCACCCGCGCACCGCTCTTCCGGCGTGAGCGCGAGAGTGGCGGGGGACAGCAGGCCGAGCGTGATCGTCGCGCTCGCCTGGAGGAACTGGGCGTTGGGCTCGTCGAAGGTCAGCTCCACCGTGGTCGGGTCGACGACCTCGGTCGAGCTCAGGCCGTCGAGATAGGTGGAACCGAGCAGCGAGCGGGCGCCGAGCCCCTGGATGCCGTCGAAGTTCGCCTTGACCGCCTCGGCGTCGACCGGCGCGCCGTCGGAGAAGGTCGCGCCCTCCCGGAGCGTGAAGGTGAAGACCGTGCCGTCCTCGGAGGTCTCCCACGACTCGGCCAGCCAGGGCTTGATCTCCCCGGTCTCCGGGTCCTGCACGGTGAGCGAGTCGGTGATCTGGCGCCCGACGGTCATCGTGATGCCCTGGGCGAGCTGCTGCGGGTCGAGGCACCCGGGTGAGATGGAGGCGCCGAAGGTGAACGTGCCCCCGGCGCGGTCGGCCCCGGTGGCGGCGTCCGTGGCGCCGTCATCGGTGGTCGCGTCGTCCGCGCCACAAGCCGTGAGGGTGAGGGCGAGGGCAGCGGCGAGCAGCAGCCCGATCGGGCGGGAAGGGCGTGGGGACACGTGGGTTCCTTGGTTCGTTGTGCCGACGCTCCGCGAGGACCGACGAAGGCGCGGACGGCTGCGGAAGCGCGGGGACGTGCATGGGACGAGGCCGACGTGCGCCGGGCCCGGCGACGGGCACCGCGCGCGGTCGCCGACGATCGGGCGCTGTCAGCGACGAGAAGCGCCGGAGCGGCGCGGTCAGGAGCGAGGAGGTGCGTGCGGCGTCGGTCAGCGGCGCGCGCGGCGCGGGCCGGGCGTACGGCGCAGGCCGGGCGTACTCAGCGGGACGGCAGACAGCGCTGGCTGCAGGCGCGACCGAGGTCGAGCCAACGACGCTCAGTGAGGCGGATCACAGTCCACATGGCGCTGACGCTAGCGGCGTCCGGGGGCGTCGGGGGCCGTGTCCGCGTAGTGGACCAGACGCCGCGGGCGTCTCACGCCGCGTTCCCTCGCCCACGCGGCGCCGCCCCGCGCGAGCGCTCGCACCCTGGACGCGGCGCCGCCGCCGGTGTCGAATTCTCGGTACGGCGTTCGTACAGAGGGTGAGAGGCCGGCACGACGCCGGCCACCGGCACACGGAGGTGCACCATGTCCCAGTACCTGCTCAGCGTCATCGAGCCCGTCGGCCCCACCCCGCCCGCTGAGTTCCTCGAGCCGGTCATGGCGCGGCTCGCCGTCATCAACGACGAGATCAAGGCCGCCGGCGGCTGGGTGTTCTCCGGTGGCCTCCACGGGCCCGAGACGGCCACGACCGTGCGCCCCGGCGACGGCGGCGAGGTGCTCGTCACCGACGGCCCGTTCGCCGAGGGCAAGGAGCACCTCGGCGGGCTCTCCGTCGTCGAGGCACCCGACCTCGACGTCGCCCTCGGCTGGGCCAGGCAGATCTGCGAGGCGAGCGGGCTGACGATCGAGGTCAAGCCCTTCCGCTACGCGGACGCCGGCTGAGGCGTGGCCGGGCCGCGCGCGCGGGCCGGGCCCGGTGCGCCGCGCGCGCCCGGGCCGAACTCCGGTCCGCGGTCCGTGCTCGCACCTGCGGCCGGCTCAGGTGCTGAGCCGGCACCGGCGGTCGTGCCCGGCCCGGGCGCTGCGCCCGGCGCCGCCGCCGACGTCGAGCGCGTCTTCCGCGAGCAGTACGGCCGCGCCGTCGCCGTCCTCGCCCGCCTCCTCGGCGACATCGGCCTCGCCGAGGAGGCGGTGCAGGACGCGTTCGTCACGGCCGTCGAACGCTGGCCCGCGACGGGCGTCCCGCCCAGCCCGGCCGCCTGGATCATCACGACCGCCCGGAACAGGGCGATCGACCGGCTGCGGCGAGAGTCCACGCGCGAGGCCCGGCACGCCGCGTCTCACCTGCTGTACGCCCGCGACGAGCCGGGGGAGGAGAGCACCGTGCGCGACGACCAGCTTCGCCTCATCTTCACGTGCTGCCACCCGTCCCTCGCCCGGGCAGCCCAGGTGGCCCTCGCCCTCCGTCTCCTCGGCGGCCTCACGACGCCGGAGATTGCCCACGCGTTCCTCGTCCCCGAGCCGACCGTCGCCCAACGCATCTCGCGCGCCAAGGCGAAGATCCGGGACGCGAACATCCCGTACCGGGTGCCGGGCGAGGCGGAGCTCCCCGACCGGCTGCCCGCCGTGCTCGGCGTCGTCTACCTCGTCTTCAACGAGGGGTACGCGGCGACGTCCGGCGACGACCTCGTGCGCCAGGACCTCTGCGCGGACGCGATCCGGCTGGGCCGTCTCCTCGCCGAGCTGATGCCGGACGAGGAGGAGGTGCTCGGCCTCCTCGCCCTCATGCTCCTCACCCACTCCCGCCGCGCGGCGCGCACGGCAGCGGACGGCGCCCTCGTCCCGCTCGGCGAGCAGGACCGGCGCGCCTGGGACGCGGACCTCGTCGCCGAGGGGCAGGCCCTCGTGCGCCGGTGCCTGCGGCGCAACCGGCCCGGGCCCTACCAGCTCCAGGCAGCGATCAGCGCGGTCCACAGCGACGCCCCGCTGGCCGCGGACACCGACTGGGTCCAGGTCCTTGCCCTCTACGACCAGCACATGGCGAGGGCGCCGAGCCCGGTCGTGGCGCTCAACCGGGCCGTCGCGCTCGCCGAGGTGCACGGTCCGGCCGCTGCGCTCGCCGTCGTCGACGCGCTCGACCTCGCGGGCTACCACGTGCTCCACGCCGTCCGTGCCGACCTCCTGCGCCGTCTCGGTCGCCCGAGGGAGGCGGTCGCGGAGTACGACGCGGCGCTCGCGCTCGCGGGCAACGCCGCCGAGCGGAGGTTCCTCACCCGCCGGCGTGCCGAGGTGGCAGGAGGCTGACGAGGAGCACGACGGAGAGGGTGGCCGACGTCACGACGCGTGCACTGGTGCAGTCATTGCATGAGTGCAACCATTGCCGCATGAGTTCTCCCTCTACCTCGCTGCGCGAACGCCGGAGGTCCGAGACGTGGATGTCCATCCACGAGGCCGCCGCGTCCCTCGCCCTCGAACGGGGTCTGGAGAACGCGACGGTCGAGGCCGTCGCCGAGGCGGCGGGTGTCTCGCCCCGGACCTTCTTCAACTACTTCGCGACGAAGGACGACGCGGTGCTGGGGATGCGCCAGCCCGTGCTCGAGCCGGCGCTCGTGGACGAGCTGAGGCTCGACCACGACGTCCTCGACCAGGTCTCGCGCCTGCTCCTCGCGGTGTACCGCAGCGCCTTCTCCGGCACGGACGTCGCCCGCCGCCAGCGGTTGGTCAGGGACAACCCGCGCCTGGGTGAGCGCCGGCGAGAACTGATGGCGGGAGCCGAGGACCTCGTCCGCCAGACGCTGACCGACCTGCTCGGCGCGCACCCCGACTGGTCGGCCGGTCTCGGTCAGCACGCGGTCGAGGACGTCGCGCGCATGCTCGTCATCCTCGCCGCCGTCCCGCTGCGCTCGGCGATCCAGTCACCCGACCACGACGCGGCGGCGGGCCTCACGCCCGAAAACCTGGCGTCGTCCCTCTCCCTCCTGCACCAGCTCCTCGGAAAGCTCTCATGACCTCGACGACCACCAGCCGGCGGACCGAACTGGGCGCCGGCACCCAGCACGTCGGCCTGCTCTTCGCGGGCCTCATGCTGTCCATGCTGCTCGCGTCGCTGAACCAGACCGTGCTCAGCACCGCCCTGCCCACGATCGTGGGGGAGCTCGACGGCGTGAGCCAGATGCTCTGGGTCATCACCGCCTACATCCTCGCCTCGACGATCATGATGCCCATCTACGGCAAGCTCGGTGACCTCATGGGTCGCAAGCCCCTGCTGCTCGCGGCGATCGTCCTGTTCATGGTCGGGTCGGTCGTCGGCGGACTCGCCGACGGGATGAGCGCGCTCATCGTCGCCCGGGCGATCCAGGGGCTCGGTGGCGGCGGGCTCATCATCCTGTCCCAGGCGACCATCGCCGACGTCGTCCCGGCGCGGGAGCGCGGGAAGTACATGGGCGTCATGGGCGCCGTCTTCGCCGTCTCCTCGGTCGCCGGGCCCCTGCTCGGCGGCTGGTTCACCGAGGGCCCCGGGTGGCGCTGGGCGTTCTGGATCAACATCCCGCTCGGGCTGCTCGCGCTCACCGCCGGGCTCGTCTTCCTCAAGCTGCCTCGTCACCGCGGCCGCATCCAGCTGGACATCGGCGGCATGGCGCTCCTGGCGGTCGCGACGACGTGCCTCGTGCTCGTCACCTCCTGGGCCGGGCACACCTACGACTGGACCGACCCCGTCATCCTCGGCCTCGCCGCCGCCACCCTGCTGACCGCGGTGGCGTTCGTCTGGGTCGAGCGCCGCACGGCCGAGCCGATCCTGCCGATGCACCAATTCGCGCAGCGGAACTTCAACCTCACGACCGTGGCCGGGCTCCTCATCGGCGTCGGCATGTTCGGCGCCATCGGGTACATGCCGACGTACCTGCAGATGACCTTCGGCGTCGACGCCACCGGGTCCGGGCTGCTCATGATCCCGATGATGGGGACGATGCTCGTCACCGCGACCGTCACCGGCCAGCTCGTCTCGCGCACCGGGCGCTACAAGTGGATGCCGATCGCGGGCAGCCTGCTGCTCGCGCTGGGCCTCGTGCTGCTCTCCACCCTCACCCCGGACCTCGGCGTGTGGCACGTGTGCGTCTATGTCGGCGTCGTGGGCCTCGGACTGGGGATGTCCATGCAGATCCTCGTGCTCATCGTGCAGAACACCTTCCCGCTCCGCGAGGTCGGGACCGCGACGGCCTCGAACAACTACTTCCGCCAGATCGGGGCGACCCTCGGCTCGGCGCTCGTGGGGAGCATCTTCACTGGTCGCCTCGCGAGCCTGCTCGCGGAGCGCCTGCCCGCCGGGGCGGCCGGCAGCGTCACGGGCGGCGGCACGGAGTCGCTGACCCCCGCCGTGGTCGCCGGCCTGCCGGAGGCGATCCGTCAGCCGATCCTCGAGTCCTACAACGACGCCCTGACGCCGATCTACCTCTGGATCGCGCCGCTGGGCCTCATCGCGGCCGTGCTCCTGTGCTTCGTCAAGGAGATGCCGCTGGCCACGAGCCTGGACCACGAGCCGGCCGCCGACGCGGTCCTCGTGGGCGACCCCGTCGCCCCGGCCGAGGCAGCCCCGCGTGCAGGCGACCCGGCGACGGAGGCGGCCGAGACGGCCTCTCGCGGCAGTGACGAGCCGGTCGCCGCTCCGACGACGCGACGCTAGCTGGCACCCCACCTCCTCGCCCGGCCCCCGAGAGACGACGCGGGGAGGGTGCCGGCCCCGCGTCGTGGCCCGGCCTGGGGGACGACGCCGGGAGCGCGGCCCGTCCCCCGCGCCGCCCGCCCCGGGGGACGGCGCCGGGCACGCTGCCCGGCTCCGGTGTCGGCGGCCGTGGCACGTGGGGAACCGTCGTGCCGAGGGCGCCGCGAGCGCCCGGTCGATGTGCCACGCTGGGCCGAGCAACCCTCGCGTCGAAGGAGACACACCCATGCCCGTGCTCGCCGAGCTGCTCACCGCCCTGCGCTCCGGCGCCGTCGAGGTCGTCGACCTCACCGCGCCCCTCACGCACGAGACCCCGATCCTCGAGCTGCCCGAGCAGTTCGGGCAGACGGCGCGCTTCACCCTCGAGGAGATCTCGCGCTACGACGACCGCGGCCCGGCCTGGTACTGGAACAACTTCCGCACCGGGGAGCACACCGGCACGCACTTCGACGCGCCGAACCACTGGGTGAGCGGCAAGGACGGAGCCGACATCGGCTCCGTGCCCGCCGCGGACCTCGTGGCGCCCGCCGTCGTCCTCGACGTCACGGCCGAGGTGGCGCAGGACCCGGACTTCCTCATCGAGGTCGAGCACATCCGCGCGCTCGAGGCCGAGCACGGCCCGCTGCCCGAGGGCGGTTGGCTCCTGTGCCGCACCGGCTGGTCCGCGCGCACCACGCAGGAGGACATGCTCAACAACGACGACGACGGGCCCCACAGCCCCGGCATGTCCGCCGAGTGCGCCCGCTGGGTCGCCGAGGAGAGCCCGCTGTGCGGGATCGGCGTCGAGACCGTCGGCACGGACGCCGGCGCGGCGTCGGGCTTCGACCCGATGTTCCCGTGCCACTCCTTCCTCATGGGCAACGGGAAGTACGGGCTCGCGCAGCTGCAGAACCTCGACCGGCTGCCCGTCACCGGCGCCGTCGTCGTCGCCTCGCCGCTGAAGATCGTCGGCGGGTCCGGCTCGCCCGCGCGCGTGCTCGCCCTCGTCGAGCGCTGATGCGCGTCGCGGACGCCGTGGGGCGAGCCCTCGTCTCCGCGGGCGTCGACCACGTCTTCGGCGTCGTCGGCTCAGGGAACTTCCACGTGACGGCGGCGATGGCGGCCGCGGGCGCGCGGTTCGTCGCCGCACGGCACGAGGGCGGCGCGGCGACGATGGCCGACGCCTATGCCCGCACGGCCGGGGGCGTCGCCGCGCTCACCGTCCACCAGGGCTGCGGCCTGACGAACGCGATGACCGGCATCGCCGAGGCGGCAAAGTCCCGCACCCCGCTCGTCGTCCTCGCGCCGCAGGCGACCGTGACGACGTCGAACTTCTACGTCGACCAGGACGCCCTCGCGCGCGCCGTCGGGGCGGTGCCCGTGCGGGTCACCGACCCCGCGACGGCCGCCGCGGACGCCGTCGCGGCGGTCGCGCTCGCGCTCCACGAGCGGCGCACCGTCGTCCTCAACCTCCCGCTCGACGTCCTCGAGGCCGACGACGGCGGGGGAGCGGCCGAGCCCGCGGCGCCCGGTGCGCTTCCCGAGACCGCTCCGCCCGCCGAGACCGCTGCGCCCGCCGAGCCGGTTGCACCCGGCGAGCCGGCGGGCGACTCGGTGCCCCGGGAACCCGCCGCAGCCGCCATGCCGCCCGGTCCCGTGCCGGAGACGCCCGCGCCCGACGACGTCGCCCGCCTCGTCGCGGCGCTCGCCGGGGCGCGCCGGCCGGTCTTCGTCGCCGGGCGGGGCGCGCGCTCGCCCGCGGCCCGCGACGCGCTGCGCGACCTCGCCGAGGCCGGCGGCGCGCTGCTCGCGACGTCCGCCGTCGCGAAGGGGCTCTTCCACGACGACCCGTGGAGCCTCGACGTCTCGGGCGGCTTCTCCTCACCGCTCGCCGCCGAGCTCATCCGCGGGGCGGACCTCGTCGTCGGGTGGGGCTGTGCGCTGAACATGTGGACGATGCGCCACGGCCGGCTCATCGCACCCGGCACCACCGTCATCCAGGTCGACGACACGCCCGAGGCGCTGGGGGTGCACCGCGCCCTGACGTTCGGCGTCGTCGGGGACGTCGCGGCCACCGCCCACGCCGCGCTCGCGGCCGTCGACGCGGGCGCCGCGCGCCCGGCCCGCCGGTACCGCACGCCCGAGGTCCGCGCGCGGCTGGACGCCGAGCTGCGGTGGCGCGACGTGCCGTTCGCCGACCTCTCCGGCGCCGGGCGCATCGACCCACGCACCCTGACGATCGCCCTCGACGACCTCCTGCCCGCCGAGCGCATCGTCGCCGTCGACTCGGGCAACTTCATGGGCTACCCGAGCATGTTCCTCGAGGTCCCCGACGAGGAGGGCTTCTGCTTCACCCAGGCCTTCCAGTCCATCGGGCTCGGCCTCGCGACCGCGATCGGGGCGGCGCTCGCGCGGCCCGACCGGCTCCCGGTCGCCGCCCTCGGCGACGGCGGGGCGCTCATGGGTGCGGCCGAGCTCGACACCGTCCGCCGGCTCGGCCTGCCCATGGTGGTCGTCGTCTACAACGACGACGCGTACGGCGCGGAGGTCCACCACTTCGCCGGCGAGGACGTCGGCACGGTGACGTTCCCGCCGACGGACGTCGCCGCGATCGGATCCGGGTACGGGTTCGACGCCGTGAAGGTCCGCGAGGTCGCCGACCTCGGTGCCGTGCGCGCGTGGCTCGCCGGCCCGCGCGAGCGCCCGCTCCTCGTCGACGCCAAGGTCGTCGCGGACTCACCCTCGTGGTGGCTCGCGGAGGCGTTCGGCCACTGAGCGCCGTGACGGCCGGCCGACCTACCCTGGAGCCATGACGAACCTCGAGCCGCGGCCGCAGGAGCAGGTGTGCGTCGCCGGCCCCGAGGTCGGCGTCGAGCTCATCGAGCCGCGGGAGGTGCCGCTCGGCGGGCCGCGGGCCATGACCGTGCGGCGCACGCTGCCCTCACGGCAGCGCTCCCTCGTCGGGCCGTTCTGCTTCGCCGACCACTACGGCCCGGACGACATCGGGGCCTCGGGTGGCATGGACGTCGGGCCGCACCCGCACACCGGGCTGCAGACCGTCACCTGGTTGTTCGAGGGGGAGGTCCTCCACCAGGACGCCCTCGGCTCGGTCCAGACGATCAAGCCCGGGCAGCTCAACCTCATGACCGCGGGAGACGGGATCTGCCACTCGGAGGAGGGCACGCTCGCCCGGTTCCCGGCCCAGGGGCGGCTGCACGGGGTGCAGCTGTGGACGGCGCTGCCGGACAGCGTCCGGCGCGGCGACCGCGCCTTCGAGCACGTCGCCGACGTGCCCACGTTCACTGTCGACGGCGCGCACGCCCGGGTGTTCATGGGCACGCTCGGAGGCGTCACCTCGCCCGCGCGGGCGTACTCCCCGCTCGTGGCCGCGCAGATCGACGTGTCGGCCGGTGCGCGGGTCCACCTTCCGGTCGACCCCGCCTTCGAGCACGGCATCCTGCTCGACGACGGCGACCTCACCGTCGCCGGGACCGCGCTCGCGCCCGCATGGCTCGCCTATCTCGCGCCCGGGCGGGACGAGATCGTCCTCGAGGCCGGCGCACGGCCGGTCCGTGCTGTCCTCATGGGTGGAACGCCGTTCGAGGAGGAGGTCCTCATGTGGTGGAACTTCGTCGGCCGGACCCACGACGAGGTCGTCACGGCGCGCGCGCAGTGGCAGGCGGCGCTCGCGGGTGATCCGGACGGTGTCGCTCGCTTCGGGCGGGTCTCGGGCTACGACGGGTCGGCGCTCCCGGCGCCGGAGCTGCCGCAGGTGCGGCTCAAGCCCCGCTCGCGCTGACCGCTGAATTCGTACCGCTGACCGCTGGCCGCCGCTGATCCGCTGGTCGCTGGCCGCTGGCCGCTCGGCGAGGATCCGAGCCGAGGAGCCTGGCCCGACGGCGGTCAGCCGGCTCGGCGACGGCGACGGCGTGCGGGGCCGAGGGCCGCGTCGAGGGGCGGGGCGGGGCCGACGGCGGCCGGCCGGCTCGGCACCGGCGACCGCGGGCGGACGCCGGCCCCGGCGATGCCTCAGCCGACCCAGCGGCGGACGAAGGCGTTCGTGAACGTCCGCTCCGGGTCGTACGTCCGGAGGAGGTCGAGGAAGTCGGCGCGCCGGGGGTAGAGCGCGCGGACGCGGTCCGGGTCCGCGTCGAAGACCTTGCCCCAGTGCGGCCGGCCGGCGAGCGCGCCGAAGGCCTCCTCGAGGAGCGGCAGGACGGCGCCCACCCGCTCGACGTCGCGCACGAGGGTGAAGTGGATGCCCACGCACGGCTGGTTGTACATCGGGCTCATCCACGCGAGGTCCGCGGCGATCGAGCGCACCTCGCACACCTGGACGAGGCCGGCGAGCGGCTCGGCCAGGCCGGCGAGCGCGCGCAGGGCGAGCCGGGCGTTCTGGCGGGGGACGAGGTACTCGCACTGGATCTCGGCGCCGGCGCTGGGGAGGTGGTCGGCGCGGAAGTGGGGAAGCCGGTCGGCGGCGGGGCCGGGCACGGCCCGCTGCGCCGTCGCGTTCTCGGGATCGATCCCGGGGATGGGGTGGACCTCGACCGGCTTGGCGGGGGCGCCGAGGACCTTCCCGCCGTCGTCGCCCGGGCGGCGCGGGTCGTGCACCCGCTTGAGCCAGACCGTCTCGAACTCGGGCGAGCGCAGCGTCGTGAAGCAGCTGACGGAGTAGGCGAGCGCGCTCACGTCGTCGAAGGCGTCGGCGAGGTCGGTGAAGGCGACGGGTCCGTGGACGGTCTGGACGACGTCGAACCCGGGGACGGTCTCGAGCGTGACGGCGTGGACGAGGCCGAGCGCGCCGAGGGAGACCGTCGCGCCGTGGAGGGCGTCGCCGTCGGTGTCCCGGTCGATCGTCCGGGTCGTGCCGTCCGCGGTGATGAGCTCGAGCGCGACGACGGACGACGCGAGCACGGGGTTCTCCGTGCCGGAGCCGTGCGTCGCGGTGGCGATGGCGCCCGCGATCCCGATGTGAGGCAGGGAGGCGAAGTTCGGCAGCGTGCGGCCGTGACCCTCGAGGTAGCGGGCGAGGTCGGCGTACCTGGTGGCGGCCGAGACGCGGACGCGGCCCGTCAGCGGGTCGAGCTCCGGCTCGGGACCGCCGGGCAGAGCGTCGTCCTCCGAGCGGTCGCGGAGCCCCCCGGGGCGGCCGTCTGGCGCGCCGTGGGCGGAGGCGTCCGGCGTGGAGGCGTCGTGCGCGGAGGCGCGCGGCGCAGTGTCCGCGCCGCCGGCGGGCCAGTCCTCGTCGCGCGCTGCGCTACCCGCGTCCTCGTCGGGCCCGCCACGCCCGGCCTGTGCGTCGCTCTCGTCGGCCCGCAGGAGCCCGGGATGGCGGTAGGCGAGGCGGTCGAGGCTGACGAGCGTCTCCTCGGAGTCGACGATGTCGTTGAAGCTGTGGCGCGAGCCCACCGCGCGCACGCGCCGCGAGCGGGCGACGACCTCCGCCGCCTCCTCGAGCGACGCGGGGCGCACGAGCGCCCCGGCGTACTCGTGGTTGCCCGCCCAGTTGCTCATCATGTCGTTAGCCACCGCACGAGCCTGCCACGTCATGCGGGCCCGCGGGCGTCGGCGAGGAGAGCGCCGCCGGCGGACCGCGGCCGCAGAGCGCGGGGCCGGGCTCAGACCGCGGCGTAGAAACCGCTGTACCAACGAACCACATCGACGTCGCCGTCGTAGCCGTACGCGGCGAGGAGCTCGGGGACGTGCGCACCCATGCCGTTGAACGTTAGTGACCACAGCCCGGTACCGAGATCGGCTGCCCGGTCCGCGACTCCCAGCGTGCCGAGGTCGAGGAACCCGCTGACGTTGCCGTCCTCGGTCAGGAGGATGTTCGGGGCGCACAGGTCGCCGTGGCCGACGACCAGCGCCGTCTCCGGCGGCGCCTCAGCACCCATCTCGTGGGCAGCGGCCGACAGCCCGCTCCGGCGCAGCCGGTCCTCCACCGTCCAGCTGAAGGGGCACTCCTCGACGAGGTCGGCCAGGGAGTCGTGGAACTGGCGGACAGCCTCACCCATGACCCAGGCGGTCCGCCTGGGCGTGCTCGACCAGCGCGGATGGCTGAGGGGGATGCCGCGCACCTCGCGTGTCCTCAACCACGTGAACTGGTCCGAGCATCCGACGTCGACGACTTCCGGCACCGGCAGGCGCCGTCCCACCCACTGGAGCCTTCTGGCCTCCCGCACCGGATCGTGGCTGGAAGGCAGGCCGACCGGGGAGACCTTGAGGTAGTGGATGTCGCCTCCGACGTCGGCGCGGAAGGTCCGACCGCCGAGCGGGTTCGTCCAGACGAGCTCGAGCCGGCCGTGGCCGATGATGCTCTCCGCCAACATGCTCATCTCCACGTCGGTCGTGGCTCCACCATTGACCCGCAGAGGTGTCGGCTCCGTCACGGCGGGCGGCGCTTCTGCGGGTACGGCGTCTCCCCGCGCGCGAGCATCGCGACGAACTCACCGAGCTTGCGCGCGCGCGTCTCGGGGCGCTTGACGGCGTCGAGGCGCTGGACGAGCGCGAAGCGGTTGGCCGAGGTGAGGACGTCGAACATCGCCTGGGCGGCCGGGTCGGCGGCGACTGCCGCCGCGAGGTCCGCGGGCACCGTCGTGGTCGCAGGTCCCGCGTACGCGCGTTCCCACCGGCCGTCCGCCTTGGCGGCCTCGACGGCGGCGCGTCCCGCAGGGTGCATCCGCCCCTCGGCCTCGAGCCGCTCGACGTAGGAGACGTTCCGCGCCGACCACGGGCTCGTGGGGCGCCGCCGCGTCATGCGCTGGAGCGTGCTCGCGGCATCCCGGCGGGCGGCCTGCCCGTCGATCCAGCCGAAGCACAGCGCCTCGTCGAGCGCCTGGGCGTACGTCAGGGTCGTGACGTCACCGCCCTTCCTGTGCAGGACGAGCCAGACCCCGGGCGAGGAGCCGTGGTGCTCGGCGAGCCAGGCCCGCCACGCCGCGGCGTCGGGCACGAGCAGCTCCTCGAGCTCGATCATCGGCCCACCTCCCGGCCCGATCGTGGCACCGGCCAGGGCGCCGGACAAGGGTGGCACCGTGCGTCCGTCCAGGTGGCCGACGACGGTCCCGGTGGCCCGTCGGCTCGGCGGGTGCAGCCCGGTGCCCTGGCGGGCCGCGCACCCCCGTCCTAGCGTGGCCGCATGCGAGCCATAGGAGTGCGGACCACCGGCGGACCCGACCAGCTCGAGGTCCTCGACATCCCTGAGCCCGAGCCGGGTCCGGGTGAGATCCGGATCGCAGTGCGCGCCGCGACCGTCAACCCGACCGACACGATCCTGCGCGCGGGCATGCGGGAGCTTCCCGATCTCGCCCTCCCGTACATCCCGGGCATGGACGCCGCGGGCACCATCGACGCGATCGGGGACGGGGTCGAGCTCTCGGTCGGCGACCGCGTGGCCGCCGTCGTCAACCCGCACACGTCGCGCGGTGGCGCGTACGCGGAGAAGATCGTCGTGCCCGCCGAGTCGGTCGCCCGGGTCCCGGACGGGGTCGACCTCGTCGAGGCCGCGACCCTGCCGCTCAACGGCCTGACGGCCTGGCGGGCCCTCGAGGTCATGCGGGTGCCCGACGCCGGCACCATCGCGGTGACGGGCGCCGCCGGAGCGGTCGGTGGCTTCGCCGTCCAGCTCGCCGTCCACCACGGCCTGCGCGTCGTCGCCGACGCCAAGCCCGACGACGTCGACCTCGTGCGGTCCTTCGGTGCCGACGTCGTCCTCGAGCGCGGCGACGGCTTCCCGGCAGCCGTCCGCGACCGCGAGCCGGGCGGGGTCGACGCCCTCCTCGACGCCGCGGTCATGGGTCCCGCGGTGCTGCCGGCGGTGCGTGACGGCGGGGTCATCGCGGCGGTGCGCGGCTTCGACGGCGAGCCGGAGCGCGGGATCGACGTCTACGTCGTCCGACCGGTGAGCTACCTGGGCAAGGGCGCGTGGCTCGACGAGCTGTTCGACCTTGCCGCGCAGGAGATCCTCACGCTGCGGGTCGCCCGGACGTTCCCCGCCGAGGACGCCGCCGAGGCCCACCGCGCGCTCGAGGCGGGGGGCGTGCGCGGCAGGCTCGTCCTCACGTTCTGAGCCGCGTGCAGTGACGCTGGGCTGCCCGCTGGTCGCCAGGGGCCGACCCGCTTCCCGCTGGCGAAGACCTGCAGGTCGTGGTCCGATCATCGCCATCATGATCTCGGCGAGGAGGCGGCGACGATGACGGAGCGGGCGGCAGCACCAACGGGCTTCAACGCACGGATCTTGGGGATCTCCCTGGCGGCCGCCATGGGTGGTTTCCTCTTCGGTTTCGACACCTCCGTCATCAACGGGGCCATCGACGCGATGAGCACCGACTTCGAGATCACGGGGTTCCTCCAGGGCTTCACGGTCTCGTCTGCCCTGCTCGGTTGCGTGGCCGGAGCGTGGTTCGCGGGCCCGATCGCGGCGCGCAAGGGCCGCATCCCCGTCATGGTCATCGCCTCGGTGCTCTTCCTCGTCTCGGCCGTCGGATCCGGCCTGTCGGTCGGACCGATCGACCTCATCCTCTGGCGGGTGCTCGGTGGCCTGGGCGTCGGCGCGGCCTCGGTCATCGCGCCGGCGTACATCGCCGAGGTCTCGCCGGCGAACGTCCGTGGGCGGCTCGGCTCGCTGCAGCAGCTCGCCATCGTCACCGGCATCTTCGCGGCCCTCCTGAGCGACGCCGTCCTCGCGGACACGGCCGGGGGTGCGGCCGAGGAGCTGTGGCTGGGGCTCGAGGCCTGGCGGTGGATGTTCCTCGCAGAGGCCGTCCCCGCCATCCTCTACGGGATCTTCGCGATGACGATCCCCGAGTCGCCCCGCTACCTCGTCGACGTCGGGCGGGTGAAGGAGGCGGCGAAGGTGCTGAGCACCTACACGGGCGTCAAGGACACCGCCGCGAAGGTCGCCGAGATCCGCAAGTCGCTAGCCCGGGAGCAGGCCGAGAGCCTGAGCGACCTCCGCGGTGACCGGTTCGGGCTCAAGCCGATCGTCTGGGTCGGCATCCTGCTCGCGGTGTTCCAGCAGTTCGTCGGGATCAACGTCATCTTCTACTACTCGACCTCGCTGTGGCGCTCGGTCGGGTTCCCCGAGGACCAGGCGCTGCTCACGTCCGTCATCACGTCCGTGACGAACATCGTCGTGACGATCGTGGCGATCATGCTCATCGACAAGGTCGGTCGACGTCCCATGCTCCTCACCGGTTCCGCCGGCATGGCGGTGACGCTCGGAGTCATGGCGCTCGCGTTCTCGCAGTCGACGCTCGTCGACGGGGAGGCGCAGCTCCCGCAGCCGTGGGGCACGGTCGCCCTCGTCGCTGCGAACGGGTTCGTCGTCTTCTTCGGAGCGACCTGGGGCCCGATCATGTGGGTCATGCTCGGGGAGATGTTCCCCAACCGGATCCGGGCGACCGCGATCTCGGTGGCCTCGGCGTTCAACTGGCTGGCGAACTTCGCGATCTCGACGACGTTCCCCGTGCTCTCCGGCTTCAGCCTCACCCTTGCGTACGGGTTCTACGCGGCCTTCGCGCTCATCTCCTTCGTGTTCGTCCTCAGGCGCGTTCCCGAGACCAAGGGGCGCGAGCTCGAGGACATGGGCAACGAGGCCTACGTCAAGGAGGCGAAGGTCGCCGCGGACTGACGCACGGCGATGCGACGGCGGGAGGCCGTTTCCGCCGTCAGGCCGGGCTGGGAGTGGCGCCGCGGGCCACCGTCGTGCCGTGCGGGGTGGTGGCGCGCGGACCACGGCGAGCTCCGCCGCCGGGCCGGGTAGGGAGTGGCGCCGCGGACCACGGCGAGCTCCGCCGTCGGGCGTCGCTGTGCCGTGCCGGCCCGGTCAGGAGGTGGGTCCCTGGACGTCAGGAGGTAGGTTCCTGGACGCCCTCGAGTGCGGAGCCGCTGCCCATGGCGCTCGACGGGATGACGCTGAGCGTGCCGTCGCTCTCGAGGACGATAGCGCCGACCTCAGCCAGGTCGCCGTTCCCCGTGCTCCGCACGGCCTGCCGCAGCTCGCCGATCGTGACCCGCTGGCTCTGCATCGCGCCGGCGAGCGGCTGCCCGTCGCAAAGCAGGAGCGTCGGCTTCGCCGTGATGAGCGACCGCGACGACGGCGCCCGGGTGGAGGTCCACGTGACGACGAGCTGGAGGACGGCGAGGAGCAGCAGAGCGACGACGCCCTCGGACCACGAGACGTCCGAGCTGAGCAGGATCGTCGCGAGCGTCGAGCCCAGGGCCACCGTGACGATGAGGTCGAAGGCGTTGAGCTTTGCCAGGGTGCGTTTGCCGGTCAGGCGGAGCACGACGACGAGCGTCACGTAGGCGGCGGAGCCGACGGCGAGTACACGGACGATGTCGGACCACGAGTCGAACCACATGTGCCCAGACCTAGCACGTTGCCGGCGACGGGGCGAGCGGGTTTGCGGGGCGCAGCGTCAGACCGACGTGACGCGTTGTGCAGCGTCGGCGGCGGCGCGCACCTCCCGCCCGGGGTCGTGGCGCGGGCGTGACGCCGCTATGTCCACACCCGCGAGCGAAGTCGGTGTTGATGTCGGTGGTGGGTGGTTGGCTTCAGGTAGTGGTCGAACGCACGTAGTAGTGGGGTGGTCCGGGTGGCTGTCGCGATGGGGGCGCTGGGGGATCTGGAGCGCGCCGCGACGACGCTGGCCGGCGCTGATCTCGGGGACCTGTCGGGTGAGGCGCTGGGGGAGGCCCTGGTCCGGTTGTCGGCGGTGGAGGGCCAGGTGTGCGCGGCCCGGGCGCGCCTGGTGGCGGCGATCGACGCCGACGGGACGTGGGCGGCGGGCGGGGCGCGGTCGTTCCCGGCGTGGGTGCGGGAGCGGACGGGCCGGTTCGAGCGGGAGGCGTCGCGGATGGCGCGGGAGGCGCGGGCGTTGCGTGATCACCTTCCCGGGACGGTGAGGGTGTTGGCGGCGGGGGAGATCGGTCCGGACCACGTCGCCGCGCTCGTGCGGTACGGCACGAGCTCACCGGAGTGCATCCGGGTGCTGGCGGACCCGGACGTGGGCGAGGAGTTCCTGCTCGGTCAGGCGCGGGTGCTGGACGCGAGCCGGTTCAACACGTTGATGAAGAACTGGGTGCTGCGGGCGGATCCGGGGGCGGGGGACCGGCGCTGGAAGGAGGAGTCGGAGCGGGAGGAGGTGTCGTTGGCGAGGACGCTGGACGGCTACCACGGCAAGGTCTGGCTCTCCGAGGCGAACGGGGCGTTGGTGCTGGCGGCGTTGGAGGCGCGGGCGGGCCGGCGCGGCAAGGGCGATACGCGCACGGTGAACCAGCGTCGTGCGGGCGCGCTGGTGGAGCTGGCGGGGATGGTCCTGGACTCGGGCACGCTCAAGCCCGGGGCGCGTATCCGCCCCCACATCGCGATCACCGCCACGATCGGGACGCTCATGGCGATGGTCCGCGCCCAGCGCCCCGGCGAGCCCTGCCCGACCCAAGGCTCGGCCGGCCCCTTCGGTGTCCTCGAGGCCACGCCCACCGGCGCTGGCGGCTCCCGCGACTGGTCCGAGAACCCGAGCGGCGCACCTGCGGACCCCGGCTCCCTCTTTCTTGCTCACCCAGGTGGCACCGGCACCGGGGCGGGCGATGGCGCCGGCACCGGGGCGGGCCAGGGTTGCGGTCCGGCCGGATCCGTTCCCGAGGCCGGTGACGGGGCGGGGGTGTGGGGTCAGCTGCTCGGGAGGATCGAGACGGCCCTGGACCACAGCCAGCTCGTCGGGGTCGAGCCGGCCACGCTCGAGGACGGCAGCCCGGTCCCGTTCGGGCTCTTCGCCCAGCTCGCGTGCAGCTCGGCCCTGCACCGGGTCGTCTTCGGGGCGGACTCGGAGATCCTGGACGTGGGCCGCGAGGAGCGGTTGTTCACCACCGGTCAGGCCCGCGGGATCATCGCCCGCGACGGGCACTGCATGTTCCCCGCCTGCACCGCCCCACCCGGGCAGGGCGAGATCCACCACTCCCTGTGGTGGTACGCCCACCACGGCACGACCGACACCGCCAACGGCATCCTGCTGTGCCGCTACCACCACGGCTTCGTCCACCAACGCGAGCTCAGCATCGAGCGCTACCCCGACTCCTGGCGCTTCGTCAGACCCAACGGCCAGACCTTCGCCACCACCCAGACCCACAACCAACCCATGCTCGTCTAGCCCGACGGGCGCGCGCCCTCATGGCGGTGCTCGTGCTGGCCGACTCAGGCAGGCGAGCACCGTGTGCAGCACGAGCGCGGACCCGTATGTTCGTCGCCCGCCTCGGTCCCGACGACCGTTCCGTCTCGGCGCCGCAGGGCGGTCGCGGAGGCGCGCAGTGAAGGCGGGTACGGGCCCCTCCCGGACGGCAGCGAGTGGGGCGCTGAGATCCGCGGCGAGGGCGGAGACAGGTACCTCCGCAGCGATGGAGGGTGGTCGAAACCAGGCGTCAGGAGCCAGCAGCGACACTCCGGACATCTCGAAGGGCCGCATCGATACGAGCGGTCTACTGTGAGCCCAATCACGTTCGGCGACGGAGCGAGAAGGTGATCAAGATGGCGGGTCGGGCGGTGTCGCGGCGCGACTTCCTCGTCCTCGGTGCGGCAGGAACAGGGCTTGCTCTGGCGGGGTGTGCGAGCACCACCCCCATCGCCGCGACCGGCCCCCCGCTCAGCGGCGGGTACGACGGCCCGCCCGTCACGATCGAGTACTGGAACGGGTTCACCGGCGGGGACGGCCCGGCCATGCGCCAGCTCGTCGCGGACTTCAACGCCAGCCAAGACCTCATCACCGTCCGGATGAACGTCGTCCAGTGGGCCCAGTACTACCAGCGGGTCATCGCCGCCGTGCACGCCGGCCAGGGCCCGGACGTCGGCGCCATGCACGTCGAGCAGCTGGCGACCCAGGCTGCGCGCCAGACGATCAGCCCCCTCGACGACGTCGTCTCCGAGCTCGGGCTCAGTGACGGGGACTACCCCACGGACGTGTGGGACGCGGGCCTGTACCGCGACCAGCGCTACGGCATACCGCTCGACCTGCACTCCCTCGGCGCGTACGCGAACACCGCTCTCCTCGAGCAGGCCGGCATCAGCGGCCCGCCGACGACGGGGGAGGAGATGGAGGAGCAGCTCGCCGCCCTCACCGGCGCCGGGGTCCAGACGCCCTTCTGGATGCCCAACCGGTGGCCGGCCCACCTGGTCTTCCTGTCCCTCCTGTGGCAGTTCGGGGGCGAGCCCTACGCCGAGGACGGGGCATCGGCGACGTTCGACTCCGAGGCCGGCGTCGACGCGCTCAGCTGGATGGTCAGCCAGATCGAGAAGGGGTACAGCCCCGCGGACGTCGCCCCCGACTCCCAGTACACGGCCTTCAAGAACGGCGAGGGCGCGTACACGTGGGACGGCATCTGGCAGATCAACGACCTGCTCGGCACGGCCCCCGACCTGCCATGGGCGCTCGCACCGCTGCCCACCATCGGCTCGGAGCCGGCGGTCTGGGCGAACTCCCACCAGCTCGTCCTCTTCCGCAGCCGTCGACCCGACGACAACCGGATGCTGGCGAGCAAGGAGTTCCTCCGTTACCTCATCGAGAACTCCGCCGGCTGGGCGGATGCCGGGATGATCCCCGCCCTGTCCGCGGCGCGCGAGACAACCGAGTTCCAGGCGAGCCCGCAGGCCGCCATCTCCGAGGCCATACCGTCGATGCGGTTCCTCCCACCGGTCGCGGCGGTCGGTGAGGTCCAGGCGCAGACCCTCGAGACCGCCGTCGCCGACTCGGTGCTCGGCCGGGCCGACCCGCAGGCGGCGCTCGCCGCGGCGGCGTCACGGGCTACCGCGATGATGCAGGGCAACCTCCGCAAGTTCGAGAGGGGACAGTCATGAGCGAGCGGACGCTCGGCTCGGCGGCCGCCGTGGCCGCCGCACCAGGCACCGGCAAGGAGCGGGCCCCAGCACCCCGGTCGGCGTCGCGCGCGCGCGACAACCGGGACGGCTGGATCTTCATGGCGCCGTACCTCGTCCTGTTCGCCGTCTTCGTCATCCTCCCGACGGCGGTGGGCCTGTGGATCAGCCTCCACGACTACGACTACACGCTCCCCGAGAAGCCGTTCGTCGGCGTCGAGAACTACACCGGCCTCATCTCGGGCACCTCGCCGTTCGCGGAGGCGTTCTGGCAGGGGATGCAGGCGACGGCCATCTTCACCGTGGCTGCCGTCCCGCTCCTCCTCGTCCTCCCGCTCGTCGTCGCGCTCGCCATGAACATAAGGTTCCGCGGACGGAACTTCTTCCGGGCGATGTACTTCGCGCCCTACGTCCTCGGCGTCGCCGTCGTCGCCGTCCTGTGGCGCTACCTGCTCGACACGAACATCGGCCTCCTCAACCACTACCTCGGGATGCTCGGCCTCCCGGACGACATCCCCTGGCTCACGCAGCTCCCGTGGGCGTGGATCTCCCTCGTCGGGGTGACCGTGTGGTGGACGCTCGGTTTCAACACGGTCATCTACCTCGCCGCGCTCCAGGACATCTCCCCGGAGCTGTACGAGGCCGCCAAGATGGACGGCGCGGGACCGGTGCAGCGGTTCCGCTTCGTCACCCTCCCCGGGCTGCGGCCCGTCCTCCTCTTCGTCACGAGCGTGACGATCATCGCCTCGGTCAACATGTTCGGGCAGTCCTACCTCATGACGCAGGGCGGACCCGGCCAGGAGACCCGCACCGCCATCTACCAGATCGCCGAGGTCGGCCTGACGAGCTTCAACTCCGGCCTCGCGTCGGCCATGTCGATGATCTTCACCGTCTTCCTCGCGATCGTCAGCATCGCCGTCTTCTTCGTCTTCCGTGAGCGCCCCGCCCCACCGGCGGGCGGGAGGGATGACCGATGAGCACCAGCGCACCTGGAACGAGCCGGGCCGCCGGCGGGCTACCGGACCCGACGGCACCCGCCGGCGGCGAGGCCCCGCAGCGGTCCGCAGGTGGCAGCACCCGCGCGGGCGGGGGGCGCACCCCGCGCCCACCGCGGTCGACGAGCCGCGACAACCCGCGCGGCGGGCGGGGTAGCCGGGCGCTGCTGTACGCGCTCCTGGCGATCCTCACCCTCATCTTCATCTCCCCGCTGCTGTACATGATCTCGACGTCGTTCAAGACGACGGCGGGCGCGGCGTCGCCCACGCCGCAGTGGATCCCGCAGGAGCCGACGCTCCAGGCGTACGACGCGATCCTCGGCGCCGAGGGCACACCGGTCATCCGGTGGCTCCTCAACAGCCTCCTCGCGGCGTCGCTGCAGACGATCCTCATCCTCATCACGGCCTCGATGGCCGGCTACGCCCTTGCCAGGATCGAGTTCCGTGGCCGGGGCATCCTCTTCGCCATCATCATCGGCACGCTCTTCGTGCCGCCGGTCATCCTCCTCATCCCGAACTACCTCATCGTCGGCCGACTCGGCTGGCTCGATACGATCCTCGCCGTCGTCCTGCCCGGCGCCGCGGGGGCGTTCGGGGTGTTCTTCATGCGCCAGTTCTTCCTCGGGCTACCGATCGAGCTCGAGCAGGCCGCGTTCATCGACGGCGCCACTCGCTGGCGCACGTTCCTCCAGGTGGTCCTCCCGCTGTCCCGGCCGGCGCTCGTCACCCTCGCGCTGCTCAGCTTCCTCACGAACTGGAACGACTTCCTCTGGCCCGTCTACGTCCTGTTCTCCCCGGAGAGCCAGACGCTGCCCGCCGGCCTGTCGACGCTGCAGAACGCCAACGCCGTGCGCTACGACCTCCTGATGGCGGGCGCCGTCATCGCGAGCGTCCCCGTGCTGCTCATGTACTTCGCGGCCCAGCGCTACGTCGTCGAGGGCGTCGGCCGGGCGGGGCTCAAGGGATGACGGCGGACCGCCCGACGTTCACGAACCCGGTCTGGGAGGGCTACTTCGCCGACCCGTTCATCCTCGCGTCCCCGGCCGGGTACATCGCGGTCGGTACGGGCGGGGGCGAGGGAGGGCAGTCGCTCGTCGCGCTGCTCTCCGACGACCTCCTCACGTGGTCACCGCTCGCGGACGCGCTCGCGCCCGACCATGTCCCCGGTGAGGTGCTCACGCCGGACGACGTCCCCGGCGAGGCCACGCACCTGTGGGCCCCGGAGATCGCGCGCATCGGCGGCCTGTACGTCATGTACTACTCGGCCGGCATCGAGGACGTCGGCCACCAGATCCGCATCGCGACGAGCCCCGTGCCGACCGGCCGCTACCGTGACGCGGGCGTCGTGCTCACCCCGGACGAACCGTTCGCCATCGACGCCCACCCCTTCCGCGACGACGACGGCCAGTGGTACCTCTTCTACGCCGTCGACCGCCTCGAGGAACCACGCGTGGGCACGGCCGTCGTCGTCGACCGGCTCGTCGCACCCGACCAGCTCGCGGGCGACGCGAGACCCGTCGTCACGGCGAGCGGGGACTGGCAGCTCTTCCGTGCCGGTCGCCCGATGTACGGCGGGGTCCACGACTGGCACACGTGCGAGGGGCCGTTCGTCGTCAGGCGGCAGGGGCGCTACTGGTGCCTCTACTCGGGCGGCAACTGGCAGGAGAGCACGTACGGCGTCGCCGCGGTCTGGGCCGAGCACCCTCTCGGGCCGTGGCACGAGGCTCCGGGAGGCCCGGGTCCGAACGTCATCCGCACCCGGCCCGGGGTCGTCCACGGGCCGGGCCACGCGAGCGTCGTCACGGACACCTCCGGCACCGACTGGCTCGTCTACCACGCGTGGGACCCCGACGGCACGGCCCGGCGGATGTGCCTCGACCGGATCCGCTGGACGCCCGACGGGCCCGTGTGCGACGGCCCGACGACGACGCCGCAGCCCGGCCCCGTCACGCGCCGTGGTTCGTAGGTAGCGCCGGCGCGACGGCCGACGACGGGGTCGTCGGCGCCGTGCTCGTAGGGAGAACCGTCGCGACCGGCGTGGCCGCCGATCCGCCGGCGATGGGGCAGACTGCTGCGGTGGCGACCGACCCGATCGACCGGCTCCTCGCCTCCCCGCCCGACCTGCCCGTCGCCGCGGGGCTCGCGCCCCTCATCGAGGCGCTGCGCGCGTCCGGCGTCGCCGTCGTCCACGCACCGCCCGGCACGGGAAAGACGACGCTCGTCCCGCCGGCGCTGGCGGCGGAGGTGCCTGGGACCGTCGTCGTCACGCAACCGCGCCGGATCGCGGCGCGGGCCGCCGCGCGCCGGCTCGCCCACCTTCTCGGCGAGCCGGTGGGGGAGACCGTCGGTTACGCCGTGCGGGGCGACCGCAAGGCCGGGCCGCGCACGCGCATCGAGATCGTCACGACGGGCATCCTGCTGCGCCGCCTCCAGCGCGACCCGGACCTGCCGGGGGTCGGCGCCGTCATCCTCGACGAGGTCCACGAGCGGCACCTCGACGCCGACCTCGCGCTGGCCCTCCTCATCGACGTCCGGTCGAACCTGCGCGAGGACCTGCCCCTCGTCGCGATGTCGGCGACCGTCGAGGCCGAGCGCACGGCGCGGCTCGTCGGGGGTATGACGCCCGCGCCGGTCGTCGGGGTCGACGGCGCTCTGCACCCGGTCGACGTCCGCTGGGCGCCGCCGCCGGCGCGCGTCGCCCGAGCCGACGAGCGAGGCGTCACGTGGGGGTTCCTCGACCACGTCGCCGCCACGGTGCGCCGCGCGCTCGCCGAGTGCCCCGGGGACGTCCTCGTCTTCGTGCCCGGCGTGGGGGAGGTCGGCGGCGTGACGCGGCGGCTCGCCGGGGTCGAGGCCGACGTCCGGCCCCTCCACGGCCGCCTCTCCGGTGCGGAGCAGGACCTCGCGCTGACCGCCGGCCCGCGCCGCCGCGTCGTCGTCTCGACGGCGGTCGCCGAGTCCTCGCTCACCGTCCCCGGCGTGCGGGTGGTCGTCGATGCCGGCTTCTCCCGCGAGCCGCGCACCGACCACCGGCGCGGGCTCGCCGGCCTCGTGACCGTGAGCGTGAGCCGGGCGGCTGCCGAGCAGCGCGCGGGACGGGCGGGCCGCGAGGGTCCGGGCGCCGTATACCGCTGCTGGTCGCAGGCCGACCACGCGCGCCTGCCGGAGCACCCGCAGCCCGAGATCGCGACGGCCGACCTCACCGCGTTCGCCCTTGAGCTCGCGTGCTGGGGCAGCCCGGACGGCGCGGGGCTCGCGCTCCTCGACGCGCCGCCGGCGGTCGCCATGGCCTCCGCCCGCGCCACGCTCGCCGGGCTGGGCGCCGTCGACGTCGACGGGCGGGTCACGGCACGTGGGCGGACGATCGCCGGGATCGCCGCGGACCCTCGCCTCGCGCGGGCACTCATCGACGCCGCCCCCGTGCTCGGGGCGCGGCGCGCGGCGGAGGTCGTCGCCCTCCTCGCCGAGGACGTCCGACCCGGGGGCGGGGACCTCGCCGCGGCGCTGCGGGCCCTGCGCCGCGGGGGAGGCCCGGAGGCCGCGCGCTGGGCGGACCAGGCCCGGCGGTTCGAGCGCGACGTGCCGTCGCGGGAGGTCCGCGCGACGAGGCAGGGCCCGGGGGCCGCGGGTGGCGCAGCGTCCGCCCGCGGGAGGGCAGGCGCCGGTGCCGGCGGAGGCGGTGCCGGCGGCAGGGCTCGTGAGCGCTCAGGCGCCGACGAGGCCCTCACCACCGACGCCGCGGTCGGGCTCGTCGTCGCCCTCGCCCACCCCGACCGGATCGCGCGGCTGCGACCGGGCGGGTCGACCTACCTCATGACGTCGGGGACCGGCGCGACGCTCGCACCGGGCTCCCCGCTCGTCGGGCAGGTGTGGCTCGCCATCGCCGACGCCGACCGCGGCGCGGGCCGCTCCGACGCCACCATCCGCTCGGCCGCACCCATCGACGCCGACTCCGCCCTCGAGGCGGCGGCGTCGATGCTCACCGAGGAGGACGAGGTGCGCTGGGTCGACGGCGCCGTCGTCGCGCGGCGTACCCGGCGCCTCGGCGCGATCGAGCTCGCCTCCGAGCGCCTCGCCGACCCGCCACGTGAGCTCGTCCTCGCCGCCGTCCGCGACGGGTTGGCCCGCGACGGCCTCGCGGCGCTGCCGTGGTCGGCGGCCGCTCTCGCCCTGCGGCGGCGGCTCGCGTTCCTCCACTCCGCGCTCGGTGCGCCATGGCCCGACGTGTCCGACGACGCGCTCCTCGCCGGCCTCGACACGTGGCTCGGCCCCGACCTCCTCCGCGTCCGGCGCGCACGGGACCTCCAGCGGGTCGACGTCGTCGCCGCCCTGCGCCGGCTGCTGCCCTGGCCCGAGGCCGGGCGGCTGGACGCCCTCGCCCCGGAGCGGGTGCAGGTCCCGAGCGGCTCCCACGTGCGCGTCGACTACGACGGCGACCAGCCGGTCCTCGCGGTGCGCCTGCAGGAGACCTTCGGCTGGCGCCGGACGCCGGCACTGGCCGACGGCCGCGTGCCGCTCCTGCTCCACCTCCTCTCGCCCGCGCGCCGGCCGGTCGCCGTGACGGCGGACCTCGAGTCGTTCTGGCGGACCGCCTACCCGCAGGTCCGCGGCGAGCTCCGTGGCCGATACCCCAAGCACTCCTGGCCGGATGACCCGCTCAGCGCCCCGCCCACCCGCGGCGTGCGGCGGTAGGACGGGGAGTGATCCGGACGACCGGGATCCGGGCGCCGACGTCGTCCGGCACGGGGGAGTCCGGCGAGACCGCCTCGATCCCGAGGCTCCGGGCGAGCGCACGCGCGGTGCGCGGGTGCCGGAGGCGGTAGTCCTCGAGCACGGCCCGGCCGGCGTCGGGATCGAGGACCCGCGCGAGTGCGCCGGTGCTGCCCCAGCCGGACCAGAGGCGCACGCGCGGGTCCGCCTCGATGTTGCGCAGCCACTGCGCGGACCAGCCGTACCCGGAGGGCACGTACACCTCGTCGCCGTCGCGCTCGATGACCTCGAGCACCACCTGCCGGACCCGCCCGCTCGTGCGGCCACGGTGCTCGACCATGACGAGGCGCGGGCCGAGCAGACCCCCGAGGCCCAGCCGGTAGAACCAGATCGGTGCGCGGGCGAGGCGGCGCGGGATCCGCCGGACGGGGCGACCGCCGGCAGGCGAGCCCGTCTGGCGAGGTCCGGGCTTGACCGCCCCGCGGCCACCCTCCGGCCGATCCCCGCCCGGCTCCGCCGCCTTCCAGCCCGCCGCCGTCATGTGCGCGTCAGCCCCGGTCACATCGCCCGGGCGACGCTGCGCCGCAGCGCCCAGGAGCCGAGCCCGAGCAGGACGGCTGCCATGGCGGCGAGCACGCCGAGCTGGGGCAGGATGTCGACGAGCGAGGCGTCGTGGCGCTGAATCTCTCCGAATGCCTCGTACGCCCACGCGTGAGGCGTCACGTGCGCGACGGCCCGCATCGTGTCCCCGAAGAACTCGAGCGGCATCATGCACCCGCCGAGGGCCGCGAGGGTGAGGCCAAGGCCGACGCCGACGCCGTTCGCGGCGCCGTCGTTGTCGAGCACCGAGCCGATGAGCATCGCGGCGCCCGCGGCGACGACGCTGAACGTCAGGAGGACGAGCCCGGAGAGCCAGATGTTGCCCCAGCTCACACCGAAGAACAGCGCGGTCGCGCCCATGATGTAGACGCCCTGGAACGCGGCGATGACGAACCGTCCGAGCGCCTGGCCGCCGAGAGCATGGGTGGACGAGACCGGCGCGGCGAGCGTCCGGCTGAGGACCCCGAGCCGGCGGCCCTGGATGAGGGTCGCGGACCCCGCGGCCGAGGCGAGGAAGACGAAGAGGAGCGTCTGGCCGGACGCCCCGAGGTCGAACTGCCCGAGCCCGGAGAACTCCTGCGCGATCTCGCTCGTGTTGACCACCTCGAGACGTGGGGGCTCGAGCTCCTCCCGGACAGCGGCGAGGGCGGCGGTTGCCTCGTCCTCGCCCGCGCCGGCCGCGGTGAGCGCCGCGAGCTGACCCTGCTCCGCCGAGACCGAGGCGGCGGCCGCCCGCACCCGCTGGAGCGTGAGCTGCGCGCCCTGCTGCGCCCCGGCGATGACCTCGATCTCGACGTCGCGCCCGTCTGCGAAGGCCTCGGCGGCGGCCGGTGGGATGACGATGCCGACGCCGGTCCGGCCACGGGCGACCTGCGTGCGCATGGCGTCGGCGTCCGCGAGGCTCACGGCCACGTCGTCGTCCTCGAGCGCGGAGACGACGGCGGTGCGCAGCTCGCTCTGCCCGCCGGTGATCGTCACCGTGCCCTGCGTGCCGGAGGAGCCGAACTGCGCGCCGAGGACGAGGACGAGCAGGAGCGGGAAGATGAAGACGAAGAAGATGTTCGACCGGTCGCGCAGGAAGCGCCGCAGCTCGACGGCGGCGATCGCCAGGACGGCCCTCACAGCTCGGCCCCCCGGTCCGGCAGGAGCCGCGAGAGGCCGAGGCAGACGACGGCGAAGCCGAGCATGATGGCGACCGGGACGCCGATCTCGCCCACCCCCGCACCCCCCGACGTCATGCCCAGGCCGCGGGTGAACGCCGCGATGGGGTTGAGGTCGAGCAGCGTCCCGAGCGCGCCGGTCGCGGAGATCTGGAAGAACGCACCGCCCGCCATGCCGAGGACGACGGCGATGATCGACTGGAGGATCCCCGCCTGCTCGGCCGTCCGGGTGAGGCTGGCGATGATGAACATGAGCGACGTCGCTGCGGCCACCGCGCAGAGGACGAGCACCCCGACCGCGAGGGGCGAGCCGAACGAGACGTCGAAGAACTGTGATCCCACCGTGAGGAGCACGGCCGTGGCGACGACCCCGAGGATGTAGCTGACGAGCCCCTTCGCCGCGACGATGAGCCACGGGCTCATCGGCATCGACCGGAGCCGGGCGAGCGTGCCCTGCTCGCGCTCGGCGACGAGGCCGAGCACCCCGAACCCGACGGTGAAGAGGAGGAAGAGGCCGGCCTGCCCCGCCACGAGTGAACCCTGCATGCTCAGCTGCTCGCTCGCCGTCTCGCCCTCGACGAGGGTCATCGCCGGGCCCGCCGTCGCCGCCTGCTCGGCGAGCGCGCCGAGGGCCTCGGGGGAGAGGCCGAGCTCGGCCCCGGCGCCCGCCGCCTCGGCGCCGGCGGCGTACTGGTCGAGGACCGCCGTCATGACGGAGAGGACGATGCCGGCCTCGAGTCCGCCGTCGTCGTTCTCCCGCACGTCGACGACTGGCCCCTCGCCGGCCATGACGGCGCGGGTGAACCCGTCGGGGACGACGACGGCGAGCGCGGCACCGCCGTCGTCGACGCGGGCGACCGCCTCCTCGGGGCTGACCTCCTCGACGGTGACGTCGAGCCCGTCGATCTCGCCGAGCACCCCGACGAGGGTGGCGCCGAGGGCGTCGTCCGCCGGCGCCGCAGCGGCGACGGTGATCGGCTCGAGCTCGACGTCGCTCGAGGCCCCGATCGTGAGGTTGAAGACGTACATGAGCGCGAGCGGGACGACGAGCGCGAAGATGATGACCGACTTGTCCCGCACCCGCTGGCGCAGGTCGGAGAGCACCATGGTCCACAGGGGTCTCATCGTCAGTCCCGCAGGGCCTTGCCGGTGAGGTGGAGGAACACCGACTCGAGGTCGGGGCGGGTGATCTCGACGTCGTCGAGCACCATGCCGCTCGTCGTGGCGGCGCTGACGACCGTCGCGACCGCGGCGGGGGCGTCACGGACGGTGAGGGTGAGCGTGCGACGCTCGGCGACGACCTGCTCGACCGCCCGGATCTCGCGCAGCGCCGCGGCCGCGGCCGCCGTGTCGCCGGAGCCCGCGAGGCGGATCGTGTCGACACCGCCGGTGAGGGTGATGAGCTCGCCGCGGGTCCCTTCCGCCTGGATCACGCCGGAGTCGATGATGGCGATCCGGTCGCAGAGGCGCTCGGCCTCCTCCATGTAGTGGGTCGTGTAGAGCACCGCCATGCCCTCGACCGAGAGCGCCTCGACGGACTCGAGGATCGCGTTGCGGGACTGCGGGTCCACACCGACGGTCGGCTCGTCGAGGATGAGGAGCGTCGGTTGGTGGAGCAGGCCGATGCCGATGTTGAGCCGGCGCTTCATACCGCCGGAGTACTCCTTCGTCGCGTCCTTGGCCCGGTCGGTCAGCGCGATGAGCTCGAGCACCTCGTCGATGCGCCGCGCGAGCTCCTTGCCCCGCATGCCCTGGAGGCGCCCGAAGAACGTGAGGTTCTCCCGCGCCGTCAGCTCGGGGTAGAGCGCGAGGTCCTGCGGGACGAGGCCGATCTCCCGCTTGACGCCCACGTGGCTCGGGCCGACCGGCTGACCGGCCACGGTGATGGACCCGGCGTCGGCCTTGATGAGCCCCGCGACCATGGAGATCGTCGTCGTCTTGCCCGCCCCGTTCGGCCCGAGCAGCCCGTAAGTCTCGCCGTGGGCGATGCGGAAGGACACGCCGTCGACGGCGGTGAGGTCGCCGTAGCGGCGGGCGAGGCCCTCGACGACGAGGACGTCACTGGCGCGTGGCTCGCTGCGGGGTGGGCTCGAAGCGGTGGTGGTCATCGTCCGTTCCTCGTCGCCGGTTGCATTGATCATGTTTCCACACGGTTGCAGCGGTGGGAAGGGACATGGAGGTCGCGGCCTGCTCAGGCGTCCACCGGCATCTCCATGTAGAGGATCTCCCACACGTGGCCGTCGGGATCGGTGACGCTGCGGCCGTACATCGGCCCCTCCTCTTGGAGCTCGCGGTACTCAGCGCCGCCATGGGCGAGCGCGGCGGTGACGAACCCGTCGACCTCGGCCCGCGTCTCGGCCGAGAGGCAGTTGATGACCTGGGCGCCGGCGCGGGCGTCGGCGATGGGCACGGTGACGAAGTCGGCGAAGCGCTCGTGGTCGAGCAGCATGACGAAGATCGTCTCGGAGACGACGACGCACGCGCAGTGGTCGTCGGAGAACATGTCGTTGATCCCGAAGCCGAGGCCGGTGTAGAAGCGCCGCGACGCGGCGAGGTCGTGCACCGGGAGGTTGATGAAGATCATGCGGTCCATGGCGGTTCCTCTCGCGGACGCGGCCGCCATGGTGACGCGCGACGCGACCACGACGACGGGGCCGGCACGGCCCCACACTCCTGCCGACCCACGTCGGGCCCGGAACTCATCGCCGGTGGGCCGATGAGTTCCCAGAGCGAGGCCGGTCCAGTCACACAGGCCGTCCTTCGTGGCGGCCAGGACGCCGCCCGGCGCCCGACGGGCCGCCCGGCCCGTGCCTCGCGAGTGCACCGCACCGGTGCGCCGACAACGACAGGAGACTGCCATGCCCACCATCCAGCCCTGGCTCTGGTTCGACACCGAGGCCGAGGAGGCGGTCGCGTTCTACGTGTCCGTCTTCCCGCGCTCCTGCGTGCTGCGCACCGACCGCTACGGCCCTGACGTCCCGGGGCGCGGTGGCCAGGTCATGTCGATCCTCTTCAGCCTCGACGGCCAGACGTTCGGCGCCATCAACGGCAGCGCGGACTTCCCGTTCACGCAGGCGGTCTCGTTCCTCATCGACTGCGGCGACCAGGACGAGGTCGACCACTACTGGTCCCGCCTGACCGAGGGTGGCAAGGAGGTCCAGTGCGGGTGGCTCATCGACAGGTACGGACTGTCCTGGCAGGTGGTCCCGCGCCGCCTCGACGAGCTCCTCGCCGACCCGGACCCCGCACGCGCGGCGCGGGCTATGGCGGCGATGATGTCGATGGTCAAGCTCGACATCGCAGCGCTCGAGGCGGCGGCGGACGGTGCGACCGACCCGGCGGGGGTCTAGTCACGGGGTCGGTCGCGTTCTACCGTCGGCGCATGACCACCCTTGGTGAGCACCGCGCCCCCACGTCGGCGGCCCCGCACGCGACGGTCACCGGTGGCGGGTCGGCCGCTGCGCCGCCCGTCGACCGCGCGGCGGGCGTCACGCTGCCGGCCGTCGACGGCGCGGGCGTCGGGGCCGACGCGCTCCGGACCGGCCGCGAGGACGTGGCGGCCCTCCTCGAGCCCCTGCGCCGCGAGATCCTTGCCCACTGCTACCGGATGACCGGCTCCGTGCACGACGCCGAGGACCTCGTCCAGGAGACGTACCTGCGCGCCTGGCGCTCGTTCCACGGCTTCGAGAACCGCTCGTCCCTGCGCACGTGGGTGTTCCGCATCGCGACGAACGCGTGCCTCACCCACCTCGAGGGCCGCCGTCGTCGTCCGCTCCCGACGGGCCTCGGCGCCCCGGCGGACGACCCCGCCCACCAGCCGCTGCCGGACCACTCGGTCACGTGGGTCGAGCCCCTGCCCGACTCCCTCGTCTGGGGCGGCGCCCCGGCCGACCCGGCGGCCCAGACCATCACGCGCGACAGCGTGCGCCTCGCGTTCATCGCCGCGCTGCAGCACCTCACCGCGCAGCAGCGGGCGGTCCTGCTCCTGCGTGACGTGCTCGCGTGGCGGGCCAGCGAGGTGGCCGAGGCGCTCGACCTCACCGTCGCCGGCGTCAACTCCACCCTGCAGCGCGCTCGTGCCCATGTCGCGACGATCGACGCCGACGCGCCGCCCGAGCTGCCCGACGGCGACCGGCGCCGGCGGCTCCTCGACGCCTACGTGGCCGCCTTCCAGGCGTACGACGTCTCGGCGATCGTCGAGCTCGTCGCCGCGGACGTCACGTGGGAGATGCCCCCGTTCCCGGGCTGGTACCAGGGCGCCGACGACGTCGGCCGGCTCATCTCCACGTGGTGCCCGGCGACCGCCGCGGGGGACATGCGGATGGTCCCGACGTCGGCCAACGGGCTCACGTGCTTCGCTCTCTACATGCGCGAGGCCGACGGCGTCCACCGCGCCTTCCAGGTCCAGCAGGTCACCGTCACCCGCGACGGCGTCTCGCACGTGACGGCGTGGTTCTCCCCGGAGCTCTTCGCGACGTTCGGCCTGCCGCCGGAGCTGCCCGCGTGACGTCGGACGCCGGGCGGTCCCGCGGCTGACGGCCAATGGTGAGCGCGCCCTCGTCTGCGGGCGCTCGTCGCCGGTCCGCTGCGCCGACGGTCCCGGACCGCCGGTTCCCAGGGAACGCCCAGCCAGCCGTGCCACCGTTCCCTGTCCGGTTAATAGAATGCGCCAAGAATAACAATGCAATGCACGTGATATCATCTATTGTTTGCACGACACACAAAAGGGGACGCTTGATGAGGAACAAGATCGTGGCCAGCGCCGCGCTCGCCATGGCACTGTTCGGCGTCACCGCGTGCAGCGGCGGCTCGGACGACGACAGCACCGCGGAGCCGACCGCGACGAGCGCGTCCACCGCGACCGAGAGTGCGAGCCCCGGTGCCGCGCCCGAGGCGCTCGAGCCGGACCTCGAGAGCATCCCGGACGTCGTCGCCGTCGTGAACGGCGAGGAGATCACCAGGGACGAGTTCATCGAGGTCTATGAGTCGCAGTTCGGCCAGATGGCGGCGCAGGCGCAGATGGCCGGACAGCCCGTGGACGAGCCCGCGCTCAAGCAGCAGACGGCGGAGCGGCTCGTCGAGACCGAGCTCCTCCTCCAGGAGGCGGCCAACCGTGGTCTGGACACCTCCGACGAGGAGCGCAGCGCGACGCTGGACGAGATCGCGCTCAGCAGCGGCATGGAGGGTGGCGACGCCTTCGTCGCCGCGATGGTTGAGCAGGGCATGACCGAGGAAGAGGTCATGGAGCAGGTCGACATCCAGGTCCGGATCGAGAAGCTCATCGCCGACGAGGCGGGCGACACGACGCCCACCGACGAGGAGGTCCAGGCCGCCTACGACGCCGTGGTCGCCCAGCAGGAGGCGGCCGGCGCCGCGTCCGGCGAGACGGCCCCGGCGGTCCCCCCGCTCGACGAGGTCCGTCCGCAGGTCGAGGACCAGGTGCGTTCGGAGAAGGAGAGCACCGCCGTGGCGGCCCTGCTCGAGGGCCTGCGCGAGAGCGGCGACATCACCATCAACCTCACCTGAGAGACACGCACCCCTGAGGCCCCTCGCTCCTGAGGCCCCCACCGCCTGAGGAACCTGCCCTGGTTCGGCCTGGGCCACGCACGGGCCCCGTCGGCACCAGCCGCCGGGGCCCGCCGGGTCTGCGGACCTCCTCCCGCGTGATCGCCCAGGAGCCGCGCGCGGCGATGCGGCCCACCGCGTAGCCTCACCGACGTGGACCCCGTCTCGGCACTGACGCGCGTCGCGTTCCTCCTCGAACGCACCCTCGCCGAGCCGCACCGCGTCAAGGCTTTCCGCAGGGCGGCCGAGCGGCTCGCGTCGCTGCCCCCGGACGAGCTCGAGGAGCGCATTGCGGCTCGGACGCTCACGCAGCTCCCGGACGTCGGGCCGAAGACGGCCGCCGTGGCCCTCGAGGCGGCGAGCGGCGCGGTCCCCGCGTACCTCGCCGACCTCGAGGCGCGTGCCACCGGCCCGCTCGTCGCGGGCGGGGAGAAGGTCCGGGGCTGGCTGCGCGGGGACCTTCACACCCACTCCGACTGGTCCGACGGCGGCAGCCCGATCGACGAGATGGCGCGGGCGGCCGTCGCCGCCGGGCACGACTACCTCGCCCTCACCGACCACTCGCCGCGGCTCACGGTCGCGCGCGGGCTCAGCCCGGAGCGCCTGCGCGAGCAGCTCGACATCGTCGCCCGCCTCAACTCCGAGCTCGCACCGTTCCGGATCCTCACCGGGATCGAGGTCGACATCCTCGACGCCGGGGGCCTCGACCAGGAGCCGGAGCTGCTCGCCGAGCTCGACGTCGTCGTCGCCAGCGTCCACTCGAAGCTGCGGATGGACGCCGCCTCGATGACCCGGCGCATGGTCAACGCCATCGCCAACCCGCACGTCGACGTGCTCGGGCACTGCACGGGCCGGCTCATCACCGGTGGGCGCGGGACGCGACCGGAGTCGCAGTTCGACGCCGAGATCGTCTTCGAGGCGTGCCGGCGGTTCGACGTCGCCGTCGAGATCAACTCCCGGCCCGAGCGCCGGGACCCGCCGACGCGCCTGCTCCAGCTCGCCGACGAGACCGGGTGCCGCTTCGCCATCGACACCGACGCGCACGCACCCGGCCAGCTCGACTTCCTCGACTACGGGTGCGCCCGCGCCGAGGAGCAGGGGCTGACGCAGGACCGGATCGTCAACGCGATGGAGGTCGACGAGCTCCTGGCCTGGACCAGGCGCTGACCGCGCGGCGACCGGGCTCCTCGCCGGGGCTTGGCGCCGTCGGGGGCGGTCCGACGGTCCCGGTGGACGCCCGCCCCTGTCCCGCGGGCCGGTCAGACGGCCGTTTCGTACCAGCGCAGGACGCGCAGCGCGCGCAGCGTGTTCCACCGGCTCGGCTCGCCCTCGGGGGCGTCGACGGCGAAGTGGACGTCGCCGGGCCACGTGACGCCGGCGGGCCAGCGGCCGTCGTCGCCGCGCTTGGCGAGGACGAGCCCGACCGCGTCAGCCGTGCGCGGGTCCGGCGTCCCGCCGGCCTCGCGGAAGTACTCGAGCGCGCGGAGCACGTCGTAGAACCAGTACGGGGGGAAGGAGATGTTCCGGTGCCGGGGGAGTGCTGCCTCACCCGTCGTCAGGCGCCGGTAGAGGTGACGTGCGAGGAGGTACTCCTCGCCGCGCCGGCGCGCCTGTGCCAGCGCCGGCGTCACGTCGCCGCCCGCCCGCTCGTGCTCGAGCAGGCCCTCGAGGACGCACAGCGTCGTGTCGAACGAGGACCGGTCCGACTCCGGCGCCGCGCAGTTCCAGCCGCCGTCGGTGAGCTGCTCGGCGAGGAGGCGTTCGACGATCTCGTCGCTGCCCGCGCCGAGCTGGCCGAAGTAGGCGCCCAGCGCGAGGACGCCGCCGTTGATGCACGGCTCGACCTCGCCGTGGAAGAAGGGCCGGTCGTCCCAGTAGTGCCACGTCACTCCGTCTCGCACCCGCTCGACCGCCGACACGGCCTGCGGCGAGCGGGGGTCGAGGCCGAGCCGGCGCAGGAGGTGCAGGGTCCACGTGACGCTCCTGCGGTCGTGGTCCTCGCCGTACTCGTCGCCGCCCCAGTAGCCGCGGTCGTCCTGGAGGGCGAGCAACCGCGCTCCCCAGCCCTCGGTCGCGACGCGGGCACGCTCTGCCGCGACCTCCTCGGCCGGCGCGTCGAGCAGGTCACGCATGACCTGCCAGCGGATCGACGGGTCGGCGTCCAGCAGCCACGCGGTGACGTCCATCGCCGCATCATGGCGCGGTCCGGCCGAGCGGTAAAGGGGCGACGGCGGCGGCTCGCGTGCCGCCGTCCCGCCACGGACCTGCCGCCGGCGCGTCGGACGCGGCATGCTGGGCACGTGACCACCGACGGCCCGCTCCTCCTCCTCGACTCCGCCTCGTTGTACTTCCGGGCGTTTCATGCGCTGCCCGAGAGCATGACCGCGCCCGACGGCACCCCCGTCAACGCCGTGCGCGGGTTCCTCGACGCCATCGCCCGGCTCGTCACCCGGTGGAGCCCGTCCCGCGTCGTCGCGTGCTGGGACGAGGACTGGCGCCCTGCGTTCCGGGTGGCAGCGCTGCCCTCGTACAAGGAGCACCGCGTGGCCGCGGACGGCGGCGAGGAGGTCCCGCCGGCCCTCACGGCCCAGGTCCCGGTCATCATCGAGGCGCTCGAGGCGATGGGGATCGCGCGCGTCGGCGCCGCCGGCTACGAGGCCGACGACGTCATCGGCACCCTCGTCGCGCGCGAGCTGGCCGCCCCGGCGGAGCAGCGGGCCGCGGAGGTCCTCGTCGTCACCGGGGACCGTGACCTCTTCCAGCTCGTCGACGACGAGGGCGGGATCTCGGTCCTCTACCCCGTGCGCGGGGCGAAGGACCTCCAGCGCATCGACCAGGCGTGGCTGCACGAGAAGTATGGCGTCGCTACCGGCGCGGCGTACGCGGACATGGCCACCCTGCGCGGCGACCCGAGCGACGGCCTGCCCGGCGTCGCCGGCATCGGGGAGAAGACCGCCGCCGCCCTCCTCGCCAAGCACGGCGACCTCGCGGGCGTCATCGCCGCGGCGCAGTCCGTGAGCGGCGGCCTCACCCCCGCCCAGCGCACCCGCATCCGCGAGGCGCACGCCTACCTCGCCGTCGCGCCCGACGTCGTGCGCGTCGCGCCGGACGCACCCGTCGCCGACGTCACCGGCGAGCTCCCGGCCACGCCCGCCGACCCCGACGCCGTCGCCCGCCTCGCGGAGCGGTGGAACCTCTCGTCCTCCTTCGCGCGGCTCGTGACGGCCTGCGCGGACGCGGCGGGATGACCGACCTCGCCGACGTCGCGGGCGACCTGTACGCCCTCGACCTCGGGGAGTTCGTCGCGGAGCGCGACCGGCGCGCGGCGCAGGCGCGGGCCGACGGCGACCGCGCGCTCGCGACGGCGGTCAAGGCCTTGCGCAAGCCCTCGATCGGCGCGTGGGCGGCGAACCTGCTCGTGCGCGAGCGCCCGGGCGTCCTCGACGAGCTGGCCGAGACGGGCGCGGCGCTGCGGGCGGCGCAGCGCGAGCTCGACCGGCCCCGGCTGCGTGAGCTCGACCGGGAGCGCCGGCGGGTGCTGCGGGGCGCGGTCACGGAGGGGGAGGCGCTCGGCGCGGACCGCGGCCAGGCGGTCGGCGCGGCCGCGGCCGGTGACCTCGAGAGCATCCTCCGTGCGGCCATGACCGACCCTCGCGCCGAGGCCGCCCTGCGCACCGGCCTGCTCACCGGCGCCATGGAGGTGACCGGCCTCGGGACCGTCGACCTCGACGGCGTCCTCGCCGTCCCGGGCGTGGTCCCGGACGCACCCGCGGACGACGACGAGGCGGCGCCCCGCCGCCGGGCGAGCGGGGGTGCTGGGGGGCCGCCCACGGGCGGAGGCAGGCGCACCGGGAAGGGCGGCACCGGGAGCGGGCTCGGGGTAGGGCGCGATGGCGATGCGGACGCGTCGGAGGACGACGACGAATCCGCGTCCCGCCGTCGTCCGCACGCCGCGAAGGCGAAAGGACGGGCGGCCGCGGCGAGCCGCACGAACGACAAGGCCGGCGACGGCGCGGCCCCGGCGCCATCCCCGCGCCCGACGGCGACGGAGGAGAAGCGGCACCGGCGCGCCGTCGAGCGGGCAGAGGCGGCGCTCGAGCGCGCCGCGGGACGGGCGGCGAAGGCCGCAGCGGCGTCCGCCTCCGCCGGTGAGCGAGCCCGGGAGGTGCAGGCCCGGATCCTCCAGCTCGAGTCCGAGCTCGACGAGCTGCGGCGCGGCATCGCCGAGCGAGAGCACGCCCTCGAGCGGGCGACGGACGCGCTCGAGACCGAGGAGAAGAGACGCGACCGCGCGGCGCGGAAGGCGTCGGAGGCGCAAGATGCCGTCGACGACGCCCGGGCCCAGCTCGACCGGGCGCGCGGCACAGGCGCCTCGTAGGCCCCGGCGATCGCGGGTGGGCGGTCTCGGAGGGGGAAACCGGCTCGCAACGGCGGTGCCTGAGCCACCATGATGGGCAGGCACGGTCGCGACGGCCGTCGCGGTGCGGGACCAAGGTGCGGGAGAGGTGCATGGACAGGCAGCAGGAGTACGTCCTCAGGGCCATCGAAGAGCGGGACATCCGTTTCATCCGTCTGTGGTTCACCGACGTCCTGGGCGTGCTCAAGTCCGTGGCGATCGCCCCGGCCGAGCTCGAGGGCGCCTTCGCCGAGGGCATCGGCTTCGACGGCAGCTCGATCGGCGGCCTGGCCCGGGTCTATGAGTCGGACATGCTCGCCAAGCCGGACCCTTCGACGTTCCAGGTGCTGCCGTGGCGCGGCGACCAGCACGGCGTCGCCCGCATGTTCTGCGACATCCTCACCCCCGACGGTGAGCCGGCGCGCACCGATCCGCGCAACGTCCTCAAGCGGACCCTCGCGAGGGCCGCCGAGGCGGGCTTCACGTTCTACACCCACCCCGAGATCGAGTTCTACCTCTTCGAGCAGCGCGCCAGCAGCGGCGCCCCGCTCGTCCCGGTCGACACCGCCGGCTACTTCGACCACGTCGCGCGCGGGTCGGCCCACGACTTCCGGCGGGCCACGATCACGACGCTCGAGTCCATGGGCATTTCGGTGGAGTACTCCCACCACGAGGCGGGGCCGGGCCAGAACGAGATCGACCTGCGCTACGCCGACGCGCTGTCCACCGCGGACAACGTCATGACGTTCCGGACGGTGGTCAAGGAGGTGGCGCTCCAGCAGGGCATCATGGCGACGTTCATGCCCAAGCCGATGATCGACGCCCCCGGCTCCGGCATGCACACCCACCTCTCGCTCTTCGAGGGCGATGCCAACGCCTTCCACGACCCGTCGGGCAAGTACCAGCTGTCCGGCACGGCGCGGGCGTTCATGGCCGGTCTGCTGCGGCACTCGGCGGAGATCACCGCGGTGACGAACCAGCACGTCAACTCCTACAAGCGCCTGTGGGGCGGGGGAGAGGCACCCAGCTACGTGTGCTGGGGCCACAACAACCGCTCCGCGCTCGTGCGGGTGCCGATGCACAAGCCGGAGAAGGGCCAGTCCGCACGCGCGGAGTACCGGGGTCTCGACTCCTCGGCGAACCCCTACCTCGCGTACGCCGTCCTCCTCGCCGCCGGCCTCAAGGGCATCGAGGAGGGGTACGAGCTGCCCGAGGAGGCGGAGGACAACGTCTGGGAGCTCTCCGGCGCCGAGCGTCGGGCGCTCGGGATCCAGGCGTTGCCGGGCAGCCTCCAGCACGCCGTCGAGCTCATGGAGGGGTCCGAGCTGGTCGCCGAGACCCTCGGGGAGGACGTCTTCGACTTCTTCGTGCGCAACAAGCACCAGGAGTGGACCGAGTACCGCGCGCAGGTCACGCCCTACGAGCTGCGCCAGCTGTCGCCCGGGTCCTGAGGCACCGGGGCATGCGGCCATCCTCGCGCGGCTCGCAGCTCGTGCGGCTCGGGTTCACCGACGCCGCACGGGCGCAGTCGCTGCTCGACGACGCCGTGCTCGCCGACCACGTCGCGCGCGCGGAGGAGGCAGGCGCGTCCCTGCCCGAGGCCCTCGCCGTGACGGCGGACCCTGACCTCGCGCTGCTAGCGCTCGTCCGGCTCGCGGAGGCGTGCGGCGCCGGCGGGGCGCCGCCGCTCGACCTCGGCGGGATCCTTGCCGAGGACGGCGGGCACCGCCGGCGGCTCCTCGCCGTCCTCGGGGCCTCGAGCGCACTGGGGGACATGCTCGTCTCCCGGCCGGGGGACGTCGCGCTCCTCGCCGACCGCCCGGGCGAGGTGCCCGTCCTCGACCTCCTTCCTGCGGACGAGCGGGAGCGCGCGCTCCGCGCCGTCGGGGCGGATCCCGCGGCCGAACTCCCCGTGGCGACCATCGGCGGCGCCGCCGGGGTCAGTGCCATGCGCCGGCTCTACCGCCAGCGTCTGCTCGAGGTGGCCGCGGCGGACCTCACGAGCCCCGACCCGCTCGGCGACCTGCCGAAGGTCGCCGCCGCCCTGGCGGACCTCGCCGGCGCCGCGCTCGATGCCGCCCTCGCCGTCGCGCGGGCCGACGTCGGCGAGCGCGCCGAGCAGGTCCGCCTCGCCGTCCTCGGGATGGGCAAGACCGGTGGCCGCGAGCTCAACTACGTCTCCGACGTCGACGTCATCTACGTCGTCGCCCCCGCCCGGGAGGGCCTGGACGAGCACGAGGTCACCGCCGTCGGCACGAAGCTGGCGGCCTCGCTCGCCCGAGCGTGCGCGGGCGCGGGCGGAGAGCCGCCCCTGTGGCCGGTCGACGCGAACCTGCGCCCCGAGGGCAAGGACGGCCCGCTCGTGCGCACGCTCGCCTCGCACCTCGCGTACTACGAGCGGTGGGCGAGCACGTGGGAGTTCCAGGCGCTGCTCAAGGCGCGGCCCGTCGCCGGGGACGTCGCGCTCGGCACCGCCTACGTCGAGGCGGTCGCGCCGCTCGTGTGGTCCGCCGCCGAGCGCGAGAACTTCGTCGAGGACTCGCAGGCGATGCGCCGGCGCGTCGAGGACCACATCCCCGCCGCGGAGGCCGAGCGCCAGCTCAAGCTGGGCCGCGGGGGTCTGCGCGACGTCGAGTTCACCGTCCAGCTCATCCAGCTCGTCCACGGGCGCACGGACGAGACCATCCGGTCCGCGACGACCCTCGCCGCCCTCGCGGCGCTCGCTGAGACCGGCTACGTGGGCCGCGGCCCGGCGGTCAAGATGGACGAGAGCTACCGCTTCCTCCGGGTCCTCGAGCACCGGATCCAGCTCTACCGGCTGCGCCGCACCCACCTCGTGCCCACGGACGAGGCGGACCTGCGCCGGCTCGGACGCTCCATCGGCGTCGGGGACGTCCGCGACGGGGAGTCCCTCGAGAAGCGCTGGCGTGCCGTGCGCCGGGAGGTCCGCGCGCTGCACGAGGAGATCTTCTACCGTCCGCTCCTGCCGCAGGCCGCGCGCCTCGCGCCGGAGGACCTCGCGCTCGGGCCGGAGGCGGCCCGGGCGCGCCTCACCGCCAGCGGCTACCGGGACCCCGACGGCGCCGTGCGGCACATCGCGGCGCTGACCGCAGGGATCTCCCGCACTGCCTCGATCCAGCGCCAGCTGCTGCCCGTCATGCTCGGCTGGTTCGCCGAGGGCCCCGATCCCGACGGCGCCCTCCTCGCCTTCCGCAAGCTGTCCGAGGCCATGGGCCGCAACCCCTGGTACCTGGGGCTGCTGCGTGACTCCGGCGCCGCCGCGCCCCGCCTCGCGCGGCTCCTGTCCCGCAGCCGGTTCCTCGCCGAGGGGTTCGAGAGCCTGCCCGACGCCGTCGCCTGGCTGGGCGACGACGGCGACCTCCTCCCGCGCAGCCGCGAGAGCCTCGAGGCGGAGATGCGCGCGGTCCTCGCACGCCGGACGGATCCCGCCGAGTCGGCCGCCGCCGTGCGCTACCTGCGGCGCCGGGAGATGACGCGGGCCGGCATCGGGGACGTCCTCGACGGCATCCGCGGCGGACGGGACGCCTCCGTCCTCACCCCCGTCGCGGAGATCGCCCTCGAGGCGGCGGTGCGGGTGGCGACGGCCGAGTCCCTCGAGACCCACGGGCTGGACGAGCCCCTGTCCCGGTTCCTCGTCGTGGCGATGGGACGGCTCGGCGGCGCGGAGATGAGCTACGCCTCCGATGCCGACGTCCTCTTCGTCCACGAGCCGCGCGAGGGCGTGGACGAGGCACGCGCCCAGCAGGTCGCCCTCGGCGTCGCGGGCCGCGTGCGTGCCCTCCTGGGCGACCCGGGGCGGGAGCCGGCGTTCCCCGTCGACTCCGCGCTACGGCCCGAGGGGCGTAGCGGCCCGATCATCCGGTCCTTCGGCTCCTACGCCGAGTACTACCAGCGCTGGGCCGAGCCGTGGGAGCGCCAGGCACTGCTGCGCGCCCGCCCCGTGGCCGGGGACACCGAGCTCGGGGACCGGTTCGTCGCGCTCATCGACCCGGTGCGCTACGCCGACGGGGGGCTCGCCCCCGGGGAGATGCGCGACCTGCGCCGGATCAAGGCGCGGGTGGAGTCCGAGCGGATGCCGCGCGGCGTGCCGCCGACCCGGCACCTCAAGCTCGGCCGCGGCGGCCTGAGCGACGTCGAGTGGACCGCCCAGTGGCTCCAGCTCCAGCACGGGCACGCCGTGCCGGGCCTGCGCACGCCGTCGACCCTCGCCGCCCTCCACGCGGCGAGCGACGCCGGCCTCGTCGAGCGCGCCGACGCCGAGCTCCTCGCGGACGCCTGGACCCTCGCCTCGCGCATCCGCAGCGCCATCGCGCTCTTCACGGGCCGGCTGACCGGCGCCAAGGTCGACGTCCTGCCGCACGAGCGGCTCGAGCTCGCCGGGGTCTCCCGGGTGCTCGGGTACGGGCCGGGCGAGGGCCCGGAGCTCGAGGAGGACTACCTCCGCGCCGCCCGCCGGGCGCGCGCCGTCGTCGAGCGGGTCTTCTTCGACTGACCTCCGCCCCGCTCGCGTCCCTGCTCTCGTGATCATGCAGAGATGCCGCGCGACTGAGCGCGGTGCCTCCACCGTCGGCCGCCCGCGAATCCACGCCCGCCCGACCCGTCCGCCCGGTTCCTCCTTCCACCGTCGTGATCATGCGGAGTGCCGCCGGCACTTGTGCATGATCACGAGCAAGGGAGAGGTGGGCGTGTGCGCGTGAGGACGGCGACGGGGGCGTGCCGGGGGAGGTGGCCGGGGAAGGGGGCCGGGAATGTGCCGACGGCGGGCCCCGGTGAAGGGACCCGCCGTCGTCGTCGTGCTGTGCGTGCCGGGCTCAGGCCCGGGACGGATCAGATGTCGTAGTAGAGCTCGAACTCGTGGGGGTGCGGGCGCAGGCGCAGCGGGTCGACCTCGTGCGCACGCTTGTAGTCGATCCACGTCTCGATGAGGTCGGGCGTGAAGACGCCGCCCTCGGTGAGGTAGTCGTGGTCCGCCTCGAGCGCGTCGAGCACGCCGGTGAGGGAGTCCGGGACCTGCTGGATCTTCGCGTGCTCCTCCGGCGGGAGCTCGTAGAGGTCCTTGTCGACCGGCTCCGGGGGCTCGATGCGGTTCTTGATGCCGTCGAGGCCGGCCATGAGCATCGCGGAGAACGCGAGGTAGGGGTTCGCCGACGGGTCCGGCACGCGGAACTCGACGCGCTTGGCCTTGGGGGAGGCGCCGGTCACGGGGATGCGGATGCACGCGGAGCGGTTGCGGGCCGAGTAGACGAGGTTGACGGGCGCCTCGTAGCCGGGCACGAGCCGGTGGAACGAGTTGACCGACGGGTTCGTGAAGGCGAGCAGTGAGGGCGCGTGCTTGAGGAGGCCGCCGATGTACCAGCGGGCCATGTCCGACAGGCCGCCGTAGCCGCGCTCGTCGAAGAACAGCGGCTTGCCGTCCTTCCACAGGCTCTGGTGCGAGTGCATGCCCGAGCCGTTGTCACCGAAGATCGGCTTCGGCATGAAGGTGGCGGACTTGTTCGCCTCCCACGCGACGTTCTTGATGACGTACTTGAACTTCATGAGGTCGTCGCCCGAGGCGAGGAGCGTGGAGAACCGGTAGTTGATCTCCTGCTGACCGGCGGTGCCCACCTCGTGGTGCGCGCGCTCGACCTCGAGGCCCACCTCCTGCAGCACCGAGACCATCTCGTCGCGCAGGTCGGCGAACTGGTCGTTGGGGGAGACGGGGAAGTAGCCGCCCTTGTACTGGGTCTTGTACCCGAGGTTCCCGCCCTCCTCCACGCGGCCGGTGTTCCACGCGGCCTCGGCGGAGTCGATGTGGTAGAAGCTCGAGTGCTGGTTCGTCGAGAAGCGCACGTCGTCGAAGAGGTAGAACTCGGCCTCTGCGCCGAAGTAGACCGTGTCCGCGATGCCGGTGCTGCGCAGGTACGCCTCGGCCTTGGCCGCGATGTTGCGCGGGTCGCGGGAGTACGCCTCGTCGGTGAACGGGTCGACGATGGAGAAGTTGACGACGAGCGTCTTCTGCTTGCGGAACGGGTCGACGAACGCGCTCGAGACGTCCGGCACGAGCTTCATGTCCGACTCGTGGATCGCCTGGAAGCCGCGGATGGACGAGCCGTCGAACATCAGCCCGTCGGTGAAGGCGTCCTCGTTGAACGCCTCGACCGGGATGTTGAAGTGCTGCATCTTCCCGGGCAGGTCACAGAACCGGACGTCGACGAACTTGACGCCCTGCTCCTTGGTGAAGGCGATGGCCTCCTCGGCACTGGTGAACATCCGCAGCTCCTCATGGTTATCTGGTCAGCAGGTGGGCGACCGCGCACCCTGCCTGGCACGCCCCGACGTTAGCGACGCGGGGTTTCGCAGGTGTCACTCCAATGTGTCCGGCATGTTACGCAGTGACGGGCCGTCCGTGGCCGGCACGTAAACTCGCCGGGTGAACGAACGAGGGTTGCAGACCGCAGGACTGGGCCGGCGGATCCTCGCCCTCCTCGTCGACTGGGCCATCGCCTCAGCGATCTCGGCCGGCTTCTTCGACTTCCACGAGCTGGCGACCCTCGGCGTGTTCGCCCTCATGACGTGGATCCTCATCTCGCTCACGGGCGCGACGATCGGGCACACAGTGCTCGGGCTCGTCGTCCGTGGGCTCGGCGGGCGCCCGGGACCGGGACGGGCGGCGATCCGCACCGTCGCGCTCTGCCTCGTCATCCCGGCCGTCGTGTGGGGCACCGACGGCCGCGGCCTGCACGACGTCTGGGCCGGCACGGTCATCACCCGCCGCTGACGTCGCAGGTGTCCGACGGCGGTCGGCGCAGGTGTCCGACGGCGGTCGCTGGGCTGCCGCCCTCCGTCAGACCGCACCTTTCTGGGCCGCGACCCCTGCTGGGAGGTGCGGTCTCACCCTCGAAGGTGCGGTCTCACGCGTGCGGCGTCGGCCCAGCGGTCGCGAGCGTGCTCCGGACCCGCTCTGTGCGCGCGTGCCGGCGCCGGCTCAGCCCTGGTCGGCGCAGCCCGTCGCTGGCCGGGCGCCGGCTCAGCGGCCGCGCATGCCCTTGCGGTCGGGACGGGCGCGCATAGGGTCGACGCCCTTGGGAATGGGCATCCGCGTCTGGCTCAGCGCCCGCAGACGCTTGGACACCTCGGCGACCTCGGCCTTCGTCAGCGTGTTCTTGAGCTTCTGGACCTTCTTGGTGATCTTGGCGAGCGGGATCTGACCCTCGTCGTCGCCCACCTGGAGCAGGTGGATCGTCACGTTGGGGACGACGCGCGCGACCTTGCGGCGCTCCGTGTCCAGCAGGCGCTTCGCGCGGTGGCTCGGGCCCTCGCTGATGAGGACGACACCGGGGCGGCCGACGGCGCGGAAGACGAGGTCCTGGGTGCGGGGGTCGATCGCGACAGGCTGCTCCTCGAGGTTCCAGCCGCGCCGGATGGTGCCGAGGGCGGAACCGGTGGCGCCGGGCGTGCCGGCGATCCGCGCGTAGGCGGCCTTCTCCGCGCGACGGGCGAGCAGCAGCATGACGCCGATGACGGCGATCGGGATGCTCAGCAGGACCATGTAGAGCACCTGGTCGAGCAGCAGGCCGACGACGACGCCGAGCGCCACGACGCCGACGAAGACCCCGATGAGCCACCACGTGATGGACGGCTGGGCCGTCCGCGTCATCTTGTAGACGTCCCAGAGCTGGCGGTACCACCGCTGCTTCTTGGGCTTGGGTGCCTTCGCGCCGTCCGCGCGGGTGTCTTCAGACTTCTTCCGGGCCATGATCGGCGATTCTACCGGTCGAGTTACCGGCCAGCGGACGCGCCTACGGGTGCCGCGAGGAACGAGCGGCAGACGGCGGAGGCGGCCCGGTGAGAAACGTGCGTTGCGCCGGGTCGTGGTGGGTCTGGCGGGAGCCGCGAGGAACGAGCGGCGGATGGCGGACGCGACCCAGGGGGAGACGTGCGTTGCGCCGGGTCGTGGTGGGTCTGGCGGGAGCCGCGAGGAACGAGCGGCGGATGGCGGACGCGGCCCAGGGGGAGACGTGCGTTGCGCCGGGTCGTGGTGGGTCTGGCGGGAGCCGCGAGGAACGAGCGGCGGATGGAAGACCCGGCGCAACGCACGTCTCCCCGACCGCGGGCGAGAGCTATCGCGCGAGCGCCACGACCGAGGCTGCCTCCTGGCGCGACGTCGTCTCCTCGGTGAGGTGCGCGAGGTGCGCGGGAACCGGCTGGCCGCGCTTGACCATCGCGCGACCCCAGAGGCGTCCGGCGCGGTAGGACGAGCGCACGAGGGGGCCGGCGAGGACGCCGAGGAACCCGATCTCCTCGGCCTTGTCGGAGAGCTCGACGAACTCCTCCGGGCGCACCCATCGCTCGACGGGGTGATGCCGTACGGAGGGGCGCAGATACTGGTTGATCGTGAGGAGGTCACAGCCCGCCTCGCGCAGCATGACCATGGCCTCGACGACCTCGTCGATCGTCTCGCCCATGCCGAGCATGAGGTTGGACTTCGTCACGAAGCCCTCGTCGCGGGCGGAAGTGAGGACGCCGAGCGAGCGCTCGTACCGGAAGCCCGGCCGGATGCGGCGGAAGATTCGCGGCACCGTCTCGACGTTGTGCGCGAGCACCTCGGGCCGGGAGGAGAAGACCTCGGCGAGCTGCTCCGGGACCGCGTCGAAGTCCGGGATGAGGAGCTCGACGCCGGTGCCGGGGTTCTGGGCGTGGATCTGGCGCACGGTCTCGGCGTAGAGCCAGGCTCCGCCGTCGTCGAGGTCGTCACGCGCGACACCCGTGACCGTGGCGTAGCGCAGGCCCATCGTCTTGACCGAGGCCGCGACCTTCAGCGGCTCGGTGCGGTCGAACGCCGACGGCTTGCCGGTGTCGATCTGGCAGAAGTCGCAGCGCCGCGTGCACTGGGAACCGCCGATGAGGAACGTCGCCTCCCGGTCCTCCCAGCACTCGAAGATGTTGGGGCACCCGGCCTCCTCGCACACCGTGTGCAGGCCGTTGCCGTGGACGAGCTTCTTGAGGTCCGTGTACTCGGGGCCCATCGTCGCGCGGGTCTTGATCCACGGCGGCTTCTTCTCGATGGGGGTCTCGGCGTTGCGTGCTTCGACCCGCAGCATCCTGCGGCCCTCGGGAGCGATCGTCACTGCGGAGTCTCCATCCGTCGTGGGCGTGCGTGGCCAGTCATCGACCGACGTCCTCCGCCAGCCTAAGCGCCCCGGCGGCACGTGCGCCCGCGAGGGCCGGGGCGCGGACGAGCGGGGCGAGCGCACGGCGCAGGTGCGCCTCGGTCGAGTCGGCGATGTCGAGCGGTGTGATGGTCCTGCCCGCCTCGAGGGAGAGGGAGGTCACACCGGCGTCGGTGATCCCGCAGGGGATGATCGCGCCGAACGCGGCGAGGTCGGGGGACGCGTTGATCGCCACGCCGTGCATCGTCACGCCCCGCGCGACGCGTACGCCGATCGCGGAGAGCTTGCGGTCCTGCCCGCCGTCGGCGTCGAGCACCCACACGCCGGACCGGCCGCTCACGCGGGCCGTAGCCACGCCGAGGTCGGCCGCCACGCCCATGACGGCGTCCTCGAGCGCGCGGACGTAGGCGATGACGTCGACCGGCTCCGCGAGGCGCACGAGGGGGTAGGCGATGAGCTGGCCGGGCCCGTGCCACGTGATCCGGCCCCCGCGGTCGACGTCGATGACGGGGGTGCCGTCGATCGGCCTCTCGGCCCGTGCCGTGCGCTTGCCGGCGGTGTAGACGGCGGCGTGCTCGAGGAGGAGGACGGTGTCCTCGCGGTCGCCTGCGGCGATCTCGGCGTGCAGGGCGCGCTGGTGGTCCCAGGCCCGTTGGTAGTCGACCAGCGTCTCTCCCAGGCCAAGCCGCACCACTCGCATGGGGTGAGGATAGTCGCGCCGCCGGCCCCCGGCCCGCGCTCGTCGTGTGGCGCGCGGCACGCGCTCGCAGCGATCGGGCGCGTGGACCGTCACACCGGCCCGCCGTCCTGGCGGTACGGGCTACTCCTTGAGCATGGCGAGCAGGCCGGCGCGCAGGCCTGCCACCTCTTCCGCGGTGAGGCCCTCGACCGACATGTCGCGGACGGTGGGCGACTCCTGGAGCCGGACGAGCACCTCCCGGCCGCTCTCGGCGAGGGAGACGACGTGGCGCCGCCGGTCGCGCGCGTGGGGTGCGCGACGGACGTAACCGTTTCGCTCTAGCCGGACGAGCATGCGGCTGACCGTCTGCTCCGTCACACCCATCGCGTCCGCGAGCTCGCGCTGGGAGAGGTCGCCGCGGGCGAGCATGGCGAGGACGGGGACGCTGGCATGGCTGAGCGAGAACTGGTCGAGGTAGGCGTCCCAGCGCCTTTCCACCCGGCGCGCGGCAGCGGAGAGCAGACGGCCGGTCGGCCACCCGGTCGGGTCATCGTGCACGGGCACGTCCTCTCTCGCGGTCGCCCGAACGCTACAGCTCCGTTTGCTCGGGCCGACATCGTGCCCGACGATTACTCAGCACGCTGAGGATGTGTGCGGAATCGAGGACACCCGTGGCACGCAGATCCGCACGCTCGACCGGCGGGGCAGTGACCCGCGCCATCGTGCTGCTCGCCGTCCTGGCTGGGTGGCTGGCCGTCGCCGCCTTCGGCGGGATGGCCCAGGGCACCCTGTCGGAGGTGCAGGAGAACGACAACGCAGCGTTCCTGCCCGCCAGCGCCGAGTCCACCCGCGCGGACGAGCTCGCCCGCGAGTTCTCCGAGAGCGCGGCCCTGCCCGTCCTCGTCGTCCTCGAGGCCTCCGACGGCGCGGAGCTCACCCCCGAGCAGCTCGAGGCGGGCCAGGCGTTCGCCGAGGCGGTCCCCGCCATCGACCTCCCGGGCGGCGGTGCGCTCGAGGAGTTCCTCACCGCTCCCACGGTCGCGGTGCCGTCCGAGGACGGCGAGGCGATGCTCGTCCCGGTCTCCCTCGACGCGGACCGGGTCAACGACCTCGTCGGCGAGGAGCGGGTCATCAACCTCGCCGTCGAGGAGCTGCGGTCGCTGGCCGACGATGACCTCGTGGACGCGGGCCTCGAGTCGTGGGTGACCGGGCCGGGCGGCCTCATCGCCGACCTCGTGGCCGCCTTCGGCGGTATCGACGGCATCCTCCTCGGAGTCGCGCTCGTCGTCGTGCTCGTCATCCTCGTCATCGTCTACCGTTCGCCGATCCTGCCCTTCACGGTGCTCCTCACGGCGGTCTTCGCCCTGTGCGCCGCGGCGCTCGTCATCAAGCCGCTGGCCGGGGCGGACGTCCTCCTCCTCAACGGGCAGAGCCAGGGCATCCTCTCGATCCTCGTCATCGGTGCCGCCACGGACTACTCGCTCCTCCTCGTCTCGCGCTACCGCGAGGAGCTGGCGCGCCACGAGCACCCGGCCCAGGCGATGCGGGCGGCGTGGCGGGCTTCCGTCGAGCCGGTCCTCGCCAGTGCCGGGACCGTCATCGTCGGGCTCCTGTGCCTCCTGCTGTCCGACCTCGGGTCGAACGCGAGCCTCGGCCCGGTGGCGGCCATCGGCATCGCGGCCTCGGTCCTCGCGGCGCTGACGTTCCTGCCCGCGGTGCTGCTCATCGCCGGGCGCCGCTCGCGCGCCGTGTTCTGGCCGCGCGTACCGCGCTTCGTCCCGGCCGCAGCGACCTCCGCGGACGACGACGCGGCCGGCTCCGGCTCGCCGGTGCGCCACGGGCTGTGGGACCGGGTCGCCGGGTTCGTCGTCCGTCGTGCACGGCCCGTCTGGGTCGTCACCGCGCTCGTCCTGCTCGTCCTCGCCGCCTTCGTCCCGACCTTCCGCGCCGAGGGGACGAGCGAGACCGACATCTACCTCGCCGAGACGGAGTCGGTCGCCGGCGAGGAGGTGCTCGCCGAGCACTTCGCGGTGGGCACCGTCCAGCCGGCGACGATCGTCGTGGCCCAGGAGAGTGCCGAGGGCGTCGTCGCGGCCGCCGAGAGGGTCGAGGGCGTCAGCTCCGCGAGCATCGTCACCGAGGGCGCTACGGGGACGCCGGGCGGCGGGGGCGGCATGCCTCCCGAGGGTGCGGAGGGCGGTACGCCGTCCGAGGGCGCTCCTACAGGCGCCGAGGGCGGTACGCCCCCCGGGGACGCGCAAGGCGGAGCGCCCGCCGCGGGGGGCGAGGGCGGGCCGCCCGCCGACGCGGCCGACGCGGAGCCGGTCGTCGTGGACGGCAACGTGCGGATCGACGTGGCGACGGACAGCGCCGCCGAGACCCAGGAGGCAGCCGAGACCGTGAGCGCCCTGCGCGAGGCGGTCCACGCCGTCGACGCCGATGCCCTCGTCGGTGGAGCCGCGGCCCAGCGCCTCGACACGCAGGAGACGGCGTCGCAGGACCTGCGCACGATCATCCCGGTCGTGCTCCTCGCGATCTTCGTCATGCTCGCGCTGCTCCTGCGCTCCATCGTCGCGCCGCTGCTCCTCCTCGGCGCGAACCTGCTCTCGTTCGGCGCCACCATGGGGCTGGCGGCGATCGTCTTCAACCACGTCTTCAGGTTCCCCGGGGCAGACGCGACCGTGCCGCTGTACGGGTTCGTCTTCCTCGTGGCGCTGGGGATCGACTACTCGATCTTCCTCATGACCCGGGTGCGGGAGGAGTCCCTCCTCCACGGCACCCGCGAGGGTGTGCGGCGCGGGCTCGCCGTCACCGGCGGCGTCATCACCTCCGCGGGTCTCGTGCTCGCGGCGACCTTCAGCGCCCTCGGGATCATCCCTCTGCTCTTCCTCGCCCAGCTCGCGTTCATCGTCGCGGTCGGCGTACTCATCGACACGTTCGTCGTCCGTACGCTGCTCGTGCCGGGGCTCGTCCACGACGTCGGCCGCGCGACGTGGTGGCCGCTCCAGCGGAAGATCCCCGCCGACTGACGGCTCGAGCGGCCGGGCCGGGGCGCGGGATCGGGCAACCGGGCGCCGCCGCCGCCTCGACGTCGCCGGGCGTCGCGGGGTGGCGGCGTCGCCCGGCCGCCGCTGCGTGCCCGCCTCGCCGGGCACAACGCGGTGGACGCTCGGCCGGGCATCGCTTTCCGCGTCACCGCGCCGGGCGGCATGCGGTGGCGGCGTCACCCCGACGTCGCCGCCGTGCCCGCCGCGTCAGCGCAGTGCGTGGGGGTGCTGCACACCCGACGGCCGGCACCGAGCGCACCCAGTCCTGTGGATAACTTCATCGGGCTGAGGGACCGGTGGGGTTTGCTGGTGGCATGGCGATGCGGAGACGGCGCCGGCCCGGCGCGCGCGAGACGGTGGTCACCGTCCCGGGCCACCGGATCGGTGCGCCGCTGGGGTTCGGCGCCAACGGCGCGGTGTGGGCGGCACGGGACGACGCCGGGAGGGACGTCGCGGTCAGCGTCCTGGCGATCGGCGTGGGCGAGGCCGGCACGACGGCGATGCGCCGGTTGGCCGTGCTCCGCGGCACCGCGCACCCGCACCTCGCGCGGGTCGTCGACGTCGTCGAGCTCGAGCAGGGGCGGTGCGCGCTCGTCAGCGAGGTCGTGCCCGGTCCGACGCTCGCGACGGTGCACGCCGCCCGCGGGCCGCTCTCGGGCGGCGAGCTCGCGACCCTGCTCAGCACGCTCGGCAGCGCGCTCGGCCACCTCCACGAGCGCGGCGTCATCCACGGCGACGTCTCGCCCGCGAACGTCGTCCTGGCGCCGGGCGGGGTACCGGTGCTCATCGACCTGGTCGGGGAGGTCGCCCACGAGCTCGGCACGCCGGGATTCGTCGCACCGGAGCGCGCCCGGGGGGAGGTCGCGGGCGCGGCGGGCGACGTGTGGGCTCTCGCCCGCCTGCTCGTGTGGGCCGGCGGGACGGAGACGGCGGGACGCCTCGGTCCGCTGCTCGGCGCGGCGCTCGACGCGGACCCACGGCGGCGCCCGCACGCGCGCGACCTCGCGAGCCTCGCACCGGCGCTCGCCGCACGGGAACCGGTGCGTGTCCCACCGCCGCCAGACCTCGCGCAGGCCCGCCTGCGCTCGGCAGAGGCACCCACCCGCGTGCGACCCGCGTCGAGGCGTGAGGCGGCCGCGGCACGGGTGTCGGGGCCCGGGAGGAGGGGCCGACGAGCCAGGGGAGCGGGCCGCGCGGTCCGGCCACTCGCGCGAGCGGGCAGGCCGTCCGCGAGCACGGGCCGGCGCGGTCGGCCGGTGGACGTCGGGCGCCGGGGCGGGCACGGGACGCGCGGGGCGGCGGTCGCGGGGCTCATCGTCGGCGTGGTGCTGCTCGTGGCGGGCGTCCAGGTCGAGCGGGGGGCGTTCAGGAGCGCGGGCGCGGCTGACATCCCCGTCGCGGACGTGGGCGTGGTTGACGACCCCGTGGCGGACGTGGGTGTGCTTGAGGGCACCGCGGCGGACGTGGGCGCGGGGCCGATCACCGACCCGGGCGTGGCCCGGTCGGTCCTCGCGGCCCTCCTCGAGCGCCGGGACCGCGCGCTCGTCGATGCCGACCGCCCTGCCCTCGCCACCGTCAGTGCGACGGGAAGCCCGAGCGCCGCGGCGGACGCGACCCTCCTCGAGACCATGACGGCGACCGGGACGCAGCTGCACGGCCTGGAGACGGAGGTCGTCGAGGTGCTGGCCGTCGCCGAGAGCGCTGGTGGCGCCGTCGTCGACGCGGTCCTGCTCCAGCGCGGGCACGAACGGGTCGTCGACGGCGAACGGGTCGCCGTGCCGGCGCAGCCTGAGCGGTGCGTGCGCCTCGAGCTCACCGGACCTGCTCCCTGGCTCCTCGTGGCGGGTGGGCCGTGCGAGTGAGTGGGCTGCGGTGGGCGCGTCAGGCCCGCTCGGCGACCCAGTCCGCCGCAGCCCGGGCGGTGGGCTGGGTGAAGACGAATCCGTCGGCGAGCAGTCGTGCGGGGACGACGAGCTGGGAGGAGAGGACGTCGTCGGCGAAGTCACCGAGGGCGAGGCGCATCGCCAGACCCGGCACCGGCAGGAGCGCGGGCCGCCGCAGCGCGCGGGCGATCGCGCGGATGACGTCGCCCTGCTGCGCGGCCTGGGGACCCGCGACGTTGACGGGGCCGGTGAGCGCGGAGTCCATGAGGTGGAGCTGGACGCGGACGGTGTCGGCGAGAGTGATCCAGGGCCACCACTGCTCGCCGCCGCCGAGGGGTCCGCCGAGCCCCGCCTTGATGAGCGGGAGCAGCGGTCCGAGGGCCCCACCGCCCGGCGCGAGGACGATCCCGGTGCGCAGGTGGACGACGCCGACCCCTGCCGACTCGGCGGGTGCGGTGGCCGCCTCCCACTGGAGGCACACCTCCGGGAGGAAGCCCTCGCCCGCGGGTGACTCCTCGGTGAGCACCTCGGCACCCCGGTCGCCGTAGTAGCCCACGGCCGACGCCTGGAGCAGCCGCGGTGCGGACGCGCCGACCGTGGACCGACGGTCGGCCTCGCGCGCGAGCGCCTCGGCGAGGACCGACGTGCCGGCGGTTCGCGACCTGATGACCTCGGCCTTGTACTCCGCGGTCCAGCGCTTGTCGCCGATGCCGACCCCGCCGAGGTTGACGACGACGTCGACGTCACGCAGGACGTGCTCCGGCAGCTCGCCGTCGCCCGGGTCCCACGTGACCTCCTCGGACTCCTGCGCGGGCCGGCGCACGAGCCGGCGCACCGTGTCGCCGCGGTGGCGCAGGTGCCGCGCGAGGTGCGAGCCGAGGAATCCCGAGGCGCCGGCCATGAGCACCGTGCGAGGACGTCGAGCAGGGGTAGGAGCCATGCTTCACGGTATCTACGCGGGCCGGGCCGCGCCCGACGGGCGGGAGGGGATGGGCCGCGCCTGACTGGCCGGAGGGCACGGGCCGCGCGTGACGGCCGGGGACGGGCGGCACGGGGACGGGCCGCACCGGATCTGCTGGCCGCGCGCGTGCCCGCCCCACGACCGCACCGGACCCGCGGGTCGCGAGCGTGCCCGGATCCGCCCCCCGCTCGCACAGGGACGTGCCGCAGGCCCGGACGCGTGCCCGCCCCGCGGAACGTGCGCCGGGCACGCCGCGCGAGGGTGTTGGATGGCGGCGTGCCTGCGCCCCCCGCCCCGTCCCTGGCCGTGCGTCCCCGAGTGGCGGGTGCCGGCCTCGCCCTGGCCGCCGTCGTCGCCGTCGCGCTCAACCTCCGCGCCGCGATCAGCAGCGTCGGTCCCGTCCTCGAGGAGATCCAGGCAGGCGTCGAGCTGTCGGCGGGTGCGGCGGGCGTCCTCACGTCGTTGCCGGTCCTGTGCTTCGCCGTCGTCGGGCTGGCCAGTCCGTGGCTCGGCCGGCGGTTCGGCATCGAGCGCGCCATCGCCGCCGCCGTCGTCGTGCTCGGCGTGTCGTTGCTCGTCCGCGTCGCCGGCGGACCGGTGCCGCTCTTTCTCGGCACGTTGACGGCGTGCGGGTCGATCGCGGCCGTCAACGTGCTCATGACCGTCGTCGTCAAGACGCGGTTCCCCCACCGCGTCGGGCTCGTCACCGGGGTCTACACCTCGGCCATGGCAGGGGGGTCGGCCGCAGCCGCGGCGCTCAGCGCACCGGTCGCCGCGGCGGTCGGCCTCGCGGACAGCGGGTGGCGGGTTGCGCTGGCCGTGTGGGCGGTGCCGTGCCTCGTGGCGGTCGCGCTGTGGTTCGCCGCCCTGCGACGCTGGCGGACCCAGGACGGCGGGGCTGGAGCGGCGGGAGCGACCGGAGGCGAGCCAACGACCGGACGGGCCGGCGACCCGGCGGCCGGTGTACGGGTCGCCGCCCAGACGGCCGGAGGTGCGGTCTCGGACGCACCGGTGGCCGCAGCCCGGCTGGGCACCGAACCGGTGAGCGCCAGCGCGACGGCGAGCGTCCCGGCGGCCCCGCGCGCCGTGGACGCCCGTGCGCTGCTCCGCTACCCGCGTGTCTGGGCGTTGACGATCTTCTTCGGCACGCAGTCGCTGCTCTTCTACGTCGCCCTCGGGTGGCTGCCCGCCATCTACCGCGACGCGGGGCTCGACGCGGCGACGGCGGGCACCCTTCTGTCAGTCAGCGTGCTCGTCGGGGTGCCGGCGTTCCTCGTCGTGCCGGTCCTCGCCGCCCGCCGGCCGGGGCAGCGGCGCTGGACGGTCGGGCTCACGGCGGCCGCCGCCGGCGGGCTCGTCGGTCTGCTTGTCGCCCCCGCAGAGGGCGCCTGGCTGTGGGCGGTGCTCCTCGGGCTCGGCAACGCCTGCTTCCCGCTCGCGCTCAGCCTCTTCGCGCTGCGGACCTCCGTGCCGGCGCAGACGGCGACGGTCTCCGCCGTCGGGCAGAGCCTCGGTTATCTCATCGCCGCCGCGGGACCCCTCGCCGTCGGGCTCCTGCACGAGTGGACGGGCTCGTGGACGACGCCGCTCCTCGTCCTGCTCGGTCTCATGGTCGTGCAGGCCGGGACGGGAATGGTGGCGGGCCGCAGCGGCCACATCGACGACTGACGGGCCAGCGCACACGGTGCGCGACCTACGCGTGCCCTGCCGCGAGACACAGAAGCGCCCCGCACCGAGAACGGTGCGGGGCGCTCGTGCGGAGCAGGAGTCTCAGAGGCCGAGCTCGGCCTCGAAGGCGCCCTCCTCCAGACGCTTCTTGACGGTCTGCAGGAACCGGCCCGCGTCCGCACCGTCGACGAGGCGGTGGTCGTAGGTGAGGGGCAGGTAGACCATCGAGCGGATGCCGATCGTCTCGTTGCCGTCCGCGTCCTTGACGACCATCGGCCGCTTGACGATCGCACCCAGGCCGAGGATCGCGACCTCGGGCTGGTTGATGATCGGGGTGTCGAACAGCGCGCCGTTGGACCCGAGGTTCGTGATCGTGAAGGTCGAGCCCGAGAGCTCGTCCGGCTTCGCCTTGTTGTCCCGCGTACGGGCGGCGAGGTCGTTGATCCGCTTCGAGATCCCACCGATCGTCAGGTCACCGGCCTGCTTGATGACCGGGACGAGGAGGCCGCGCGGCGTGTCGACCGCGATGCCGATGTTCTCCTCGCCGTGGTAGACGACCTGCTCGCCGTCGATCGTGGCGTTGAGCTTCGGGTGGGCCTTGAGGGCCTCGGTCGCGGCCTTGACGAAGAACGGCAGGTAGGTGAGCTTCGTGCCCTCCTGCTCCTGGAACCGGTTCTTCGCGCGGGCCCGGAGCTGGGCGATCCGGGTGACGTCGACCTCGACGACGGTCGTCAGCTGGGCGGACGTCTCGAGGGACTCGAGCATGCGCTTGGCGATGACCTTGCGCAGACGGGACATCTTCTCGGTCGTCCCACGCAGCGGGGAGACGTCCGGGACCGTCGTCGGCTTCGCGGCCGGTGCGGCGGGCGCCTGGGCGGACTGCTCCGCGGCGGCCTTCTCGGCTGCCGCCTTCTCCGCCGCCTCGAGGACGTCCTGCTTGCGGATGCGCCCACCGACGCCTGTCCCGGTGAGGGAGCCGAGGTCGACGCCCTTCTCACCCGCAAGCTTGCGCACGAGCGGGGTGACGTAGGCCGTGCTCGTGGCATCCTTCGCCGACGGGCCGGCCGGGGCGCTGTCGGTCTGCGCGGACGCGGGGGAGGTCCACCCGAACTTCGCCTCCGACGCCGCGGGCTCGGAAGCCAGCTGCTCGGCCGAGGCCTGCTCCTGGGCGGTGGCGCCGTCCGTGGCGGAGGCATCCTCCTGCTCGGGAGCCTCCTCCTGCTTCGGAGCCTCCTCCTGCTTCGGAGCCTCCTCCTGCTTCGGTGCCTCCTCCTGCTTGGGGGCCTCCTGCTGGGCCGGGGCCTCGGCCTCGGCGGGCGCCTCCTGGGCGGAATCGCCCTCGCCGCCGACGTAGCAGAGCTCGGCGCCGACCTCGACGGTCTCGTCCTCGCCCACGAGGATCTTCGTCACGACACCGGCGACGGGGGAGGGGACCTCCGTGTCGACCTTGTCGGTCGAGACCTCGAGCAGCGGCTCGTCGACCTCGACGCTGTCGCCCTCCGCCTTGAGCCAGCGGGTGACGGTGCCCTCCGTGACGGACTCGCCGAGCGCCGGCATCGTGACGGCCTGGCCGCCACCGCCGCCGCCACCGCCGCTGGAGCCGGACGGCGCGGAGCTCGTCGACTCCTCGTGCGCCTGCTCGGGCTCGGCGCTGCTCTCGGACTCGGGCTGGGCCTGCTCGACCTCCTCGGAGGCGGGCGCCTCGGACGCCGCGGGCGACGTCTCCTCCTGCGGGGCGGAGTCGTCCCCGCCGCCGCCGGAACCGTCGCCGATGATGGCGAGCTCGGCGCCGACGTCGACCGTCTCGTCCTCCTCGACCAGGATCTTCTCCACGACGCCGGCGACCGGCGACGGGACCTCGGTGTCCACCTTGTCGGTGGACACCTCGAGCAGCGGCTCGTCGACCTCGACCGACTCTCCGACCGCCTTGAGCCAACGGGTGACGGTGCCCTCGGTGACGGACTCGCCCAGCGCGGGCATCTTCACGGACTCAGACATGACCAGGTGTCTCCTTCGATCCGGCGGTCAGTTGTGGGAGTGCAACGGCTTGCCTGCAAGGGCAAGCGCCGCCTCGCCCAGGGCTTCGTCCTGGGTCGGGTGGGCGTGGATGAGGGAGGCGACGTCCTCGGGGTAGGCCTCCCAGTTGACGATGAGCTGCCCCTCGCCGATGAGCTCACCGACGCGGGACCCGATCATGTGCACGCCCACGATCGGACCGTTCTTCTCGCGGACGAGCTTGACGAAGCCCTGGGTCTTGAGGATCTGGCTCTTGCCGTTGCCCGCGAGGTTGAACTCGACCGTCTCGACGCCGTCCGCCCCGTAGAGCTCCTTGGCGGCTGCCTCGGTCACGCCCACGGACGCGACCTCCGGCTCGCAGTACGTCACGCGCGGGATGCCGGACTCGACGATGGGGGCCGGGCTGAGCCCGGCGATCTCCTCGGCGACGAAGATCCCCTGCTGGAAGCCGCGGTGCGCGAGCTGCAGGCCCGGGACGATGTCACCGACGGCGTAGATGTTGCCCGTACCGGTGTGGAGTCGCTCGTTCGTGATGACGAAGCCGCGCTCCATCGTCACGCCGTTCTCCTCGTAGCCGAGGTTCGCCGTCGCCGGTCCCCGCCCAACCGCGACGAGGAGGAGGTCCGCCTCGTAGGACTTGCCGTCCTCCGTGGTGACCTTGACGCCGTCCTCGTCCTGCTCGACCCCGGAGAAGCGGGCGTTCGTCGCGAAATTGATCTTGCGCTTGCGGAAGGCGCGCTCGAGGCTCTTAGAGAGCGACTCCTCCTCGTTCGGGATGAGGTGGGGCAGGCCCTCGATGATGGTGACGTCGGTCCCGAAGGACTTCCACGCGGAGGCGAACTCGACACCGATGACGCCGCCACCGAGCACGACCGCGCGCTCGGGGACGAAGTCGAGCTGGAGCGCCTGCTCGCTCGTGATGACCCGGCCGCCGATCTCGAGACCGGGGATGGACTTGGAGTACGAGCCCGAGGCGAGGATGACGTTCTTGCCCTTGTACGGCGTGCCGTCGACCTCGACGGTGTCCTGCGCGACGAGCTTGCCCCAGCCGTTGACGTACTCGATCTTGCCGGCGGAGACGAGGCCCTGGAGGCCCTTGTAGAGACGGGAGACGACACCGTCCTTGTAGGAGTTGACGCCGTCCATGTCGATGCCCTCGAGGGTGCTCTTCACCCCGATGGCGGAGCTGTCGCGGATCTCGTCCGCGACGGCAGCGCTGTGGAGCAGCGCCTTCGTCGGGATGCACCCGCGGTGCAGGCAGGTCCCGCCGAGCTTGTCAGCCTCGATGAGAGCGACGCTGAGGCCGAGCTGCGCGCCGCGCAGCGCTGCGGCGTAGCCCCCGCTCCCCGCTCCAAGAATGACCATGTCGTACACGGTGTCCATTGGGGTGTTGGTCACGTACCTCTCCTCGAGCGAAGGCTTGCCCGGGGACCGGGCTTTGGCCCCATCTTGTCACCGTCCGGTGACGGGGCACCACCAAAGCCAATGTTCGGCTTGTCACAAGCGGGCCCGGCGGCGTTTTACGCTGGTGCCATGCGGCTCTTCCAGCGACGAGGCAAGAAGGCCGACGGTGCGCCGTCGCCCGCGCGGACCCGGTCCGAGACCACCGAGCACTTCCGGGCGTTCGTCGAGACCCGCGTGGGGGTGGAGGCCTACCTCGAGCCGCCCACGAACATCGACCCGCCCACGCTCGTGCTCATCGCCAAGACGGGGGAGTGGACGCGCCGCCGGGTGCCCGACGAGAAGGCGGCGCGCGCGGTCGCGAGCGACCTCGCCATCCCCGTCTACGACGTCAACCTCACCGGCTACCCCTCGCGCATGCGCGAGTGGAGCGCCCAGCAGCGCCGCGCGCGCTGAGACGGTCCGCGCCGCGCGAGCCACTGCGGGCTGCGGGCGGTGGAGCACGCCGCGACGCCGCGCGCCGACGTCGATGTCGACGCCGGCACGCGGGCGGGTCAGCGGGCGCGGCTGCGGCGTCTCAGCGGGCGGCTGCGGCCTCGAGGAGCGCGACGAGGGTGCGCAGCCCGGTGCCGGTCCCGCCCTTGGGCGTGTAGCCGCGGGGCTGGCCCTCGTTGAACGCGGGACCGGCGATGTCGAGGTGCGCCCACGGGGTCTCGCCGACGAACTCGGAGAGGAAGATCCCGGCGACGAGCATGCCGCCGAAGCGGTCGCCCATGTTCGCCAGGTCCGCGACCGGCGAGCGGAGCGACTCGCGCAGCTCGGCGGGCAGCGGCATGGGCCAGAACTGCTCGCCGGAGCGGTCGGCCGCCGCGACGACGTCGGAGCGCACGTCCTCCGTGCCCATGACGGCGGAGACCTGGTTGCCGAGCGCGACCATCTGGGCGCCCGTCAGCGTCGCGATGTCGACGACGACGTCGGGGTTCTCCTCGCAGGCGGCGACGAGCGCGTCCGCCATGACGAGCCGGCCCTCGGCGTCGGTGTTGAGGACCTCGACGGTCTTCCCGCCGCGCATCGTCACGACGTCGGAGGGGCGCTGGGCCGTGCCGGAGGGCATGTTCTCCGCGAGGGCGAGCCAGCCGGTCACCCGGACCGGGAGGTCGAGGGCGGCGGCGGCGAGGACGGCGTGGAGGACGGCGGCCGCACCGGCCATGTCGAGCTTCATCGTCTCCATGCCCTTGGCCGGCTTGATCGACAGGCCGCCCGAGTCGAACGTGATGCCCTTGCCGACGAGCGCGACGTGCGACTTGGCCCGCGCCGGGGAGTAGGTGAGCTTGACGAGGCGCGGCGGGCGCAGCGAGCCCTGGCCGACGCCGACGATGCCGCCGAACCCGCCGGCGACGAGCTCCTTCTCGTCGAGGACGCTCACCTTGACCTTCGTGCCCTTGGCGCTGGCCTGCGCCTCCTCGGCGAACGACTGGGGGAAGAGGTCGCGCGGCGAGGTGTTGACGAGGTCGCGGACACCCGCCACGCCGTCGGCGATGACGCGTGCACGCTCGACGGCGGCCTTGGTGGCGCGGTCCTTGGCGAGGTCGGTCACGAGCTCGAGGCGGGCGACCGGGGCCGGGTCGTTGCGGCGGTAGCGGTCGAAGCGGTAGGCGCCCATGAGTGCGCCCTCGGCGACGGCGCCGACCTCCTCGGCTGTCGCCGCCGGCAGCGCGAGGGCGACGTCCGCCGTCCCGGCGAGCGAGCGCACAGCGGCGCCGGCGGCGCGTCGCAGCGCCTCGGGCCGGGCGGTGCCGCCGGCGAGGGAGCCGAGCCCGGTGAGGACGACGATCCCGGCGCCCACGCCGTCACCGGCGGGGACACGGAGGACCTCGTCCGCCTTCCCGGTGACCCCGAGCGCGGGCAGCAGGCGGGTCAGCCGCTGTGCCGCCTCGGCGGGCAGGTGGTCCCCGAGCAGGCGGGGTCCGCCGTCGGCCTCACCCACCGCCAGGACGAGCGCGTCAGCGCTGATGCGGGCGGGGTCCTTCGTCGTCAGCCTCAGTTCAGTCACGGCTCGATGGTAGTCGTGTCCGCTGGCAGGGGTCCCCGGTCGGTACGCTCGGGCGGTGCTCGTCGCCACCATCGCCGTCGCCGTCCTCGCCGCCGTCCTCGGCGCGTGGGCGGTGGTCTTCGCCGTCCGGGACCGCGCGGTCGTCCTGCGCCAGCTCATCCTCGGCGGCGTGGTCGAGGCCGCGCTCGTCGTCCAGATGGTCGTCATGGCCGTCGGTCAGGCACGCGGGCACGCGGTGGAGGACCCCTGGACGCTGTGGGGCTACGTCGTCGTCGCGCTCATCCTCCTGCCGGTGGCCGCCGCCTGGGCCCTGGCCGAGCGGACACGGTGGAGCTCGGTCGTCCTCCTCGTGGCCGCCTTCTCCATCGCCGTCATGGAGGTGCGCGTGTGGCAGGAGTGGGTCGCGTGAGCGAGGACGCGCTGCGCACCGGCTCGGCCACCGACTCGCGCCGGCCCGCGTACGGGCCGGGACGGGCGCTCATCGCCGTCTACGGGGTCTTCGCCTTCGCCGCCTCGGCGCGGGCCGGCGTCCAGCTCGTCCGGAACGCCTCGGAGGCGCCGCTCGCGTACGGCCTGTCGGCGCTGGCCGCGGTCGTCTACATCGCTGCGACGCTGCTCCTGGCCCACAACGGGCGGCGCGTGCGCCGCGCGGCGTGGGCCGCCGTCGTGCTCGAGCTCGTCGGGGTGCTCGTCGTCGGCGCCCTCAGCCTCTCGCGGCCCGACCTCTTCGGCGACGACACCGTGTGGTCGGGCTTCGGGCGAGGCTACGGGTTCGTCCCCCTCGTCCTGCCGGTGCTCGGCATCGTCTGGCTGTGGCGCTCGAGCCCGGCGCGCATCGCGGCGGCCTCCGAACGCTCCTGACACCCAGGCGCGCGCCCGGCCAGGTCAGCCGGGGGTTTGCCGGCGGGGTCGGCCGGCGGGGTCAGCGGCGCGCGAGCGCGCGGTTGAGGCGTCCGGGCCAGGCCGGGCCCTCGTAGACGAACGCGCTGTAGGCCTGCAGGAGGTCCGCCCCCGCCGCGAGCATCGCCTCGGCCTGAGCGGTCGTCGAGATCCCGCCGACGCCGATGATCGTCGGCACCGGGCCGAGCCGCTCCCGCAGCCGGCGGACGACGGCGAGCGCGCGGGGGTGGAGCGGCTGGCCGGAGAGGCCGCCGGCGCCGTGGTCGTGGGCGATCGTCGTGTTCGTCGCGACGACCCCGGCGAGCCCCAGCTCGGTGACGAGGTCCGCGACGGCGTCGAGATCGGCCCCGGCGAGGTCCGGCGCCACCTTGACGAGCACGGGGACCCGGCGCGCGGCGGCGGCGTCGGCGGCGGCCTGGACGGCGGTGAGGATGGGGCGCAGGGACGACACCGACTGGAGGTCGCGCAGCCCCGGGGTGTTCGGCGAGGAGACGTTGACGACGAGGTAGTCCGCCCAGCGCGCCACCTCGCGCGCGCTCGTGACGTAGTCCGCGACCGCGTCGGCGGCCGGCGTCACCTTCGACTTGCCGATGTTGGCCCCGACGACGACGGAGCGCCCCCGCCCGGTGCGGCGCAGCGCGCGCAGGGTCCGCCCGGCGGCCGCGGCGCCCTCGTTGTTGAAGCCCATGCGGTTGACGAGGGCGCGCTCGGCCGGGCGACGCCACAGGCGGGGTCGCTCGTTGCCCGGCTGCGGGTGCGCGGTGACGGTGCCGACCTCGACGAACCCGAACCCGAGCATGTCCATGCCGAGCACCGTCGTCGCGTCCTTGTCCATCCCGGCGGCGAGGCCGAGGACTCCCGGGACGGCCCGCCCCAGCGCCGTGCCGACGGGGCGGGCGGGGCGGCGGCCGAGCGTCGCGCGGACGGCGTGGGAGGCGACCGGGACGCGGGCGACCGCGCGGATGAGGCGCAGGGCGGCGTGGTGGGCGTCCTCCGGGTCGGCGCGGACGAGGACGGCGTCGAAGAACGCCCGGTAGAGGTGCACGCGCCTCAGGGTAGTGCGGGCGCCGCGCGCGCCGGTGCCGTCCTCCGGCGTCAGTCGATCGGCTGGCCGCGCTTGACCTGAGGCTTCGGCGCGCGCAGGAACCGGGGCTGGAACACGCGCGTGAACGCGTAGAGGCCGGTCATCCGCGGTATCTCGTCCGGCGTGAAGCGCTGCTTGAGCTTGCGCATCGCGGAGAAGGTGAAGCTGAGCGCGAAGATGATGGCGATCGCGAAGGCGACGTACATGGCGAGCATGCCGACGACCGCGACCTCCGGGATGAGGCTCGCGAAGAGGAGCAGGACGATCGACCCCATGGCGAGGGGGAGGAAGTACTCGCTCGGGCTCCACCGGGAGTCGATGTAGTTGCGCACCCAGCGCCGGGCGGGACCCTTGTCCCGCGTGGGCAGGTACTTCTCGTCGCCGGTCCTCATCGCCTCCTGCTGGCGCGCGTAGGCGATGTTGCGCTGCTCGCGCTGCGCCTTCCGAGCGGCCTTGCGGTCCGAGGGGACGAGCGGACGCTGGTTCTTCGCCTGCGCGACGTTGCGCTTGGGAGTGGGACGGCCCTTGCCCCCGGCCGTGCCCTCCGACGGGACGGGTCGCGCGGAGGTGGGGGCGTCCTTCTTCTGGCGTTCGCTCACGCTGCCAGGGTAGTCGAGCGGGCGCGGGCCCCCGCCCGGCGCCGGGCGGGGCAAAGCCCGACCCGCCCCCCTGCCCCAACCCCACCACGGAGGTGACCAGCGTCGACGAGCTTGCCCGGCGCACCCGTGAGGCATTCGCCCAGGTGCGCACCGACCTCGAGGCCCTCGTGCGGATCCCCAGCGTGTCTGCGCCGGCCTTCGACCCCGACGCGCTCGAGCGCAGCGCCGAGGCGGTCGCCGACCTCCTGCGCGGGGCCGGGATGGAGCAGGTCGACATCCTCCGCGTCGACGACGCCGGCGGGCGCCCCGGAGCGCCCGCCGTCGTCGCGCACCGCCCCGGGCCGCAGGGCGCCCCGACGGTCCTCCTCTACGCCCACCACGACGTCCAGCCCCCCGGCCTCGCCGGCGCGTGGACGAGCGACCCGTTCACCCCCACCCAGCGCGGCACCCGCCTGTACGGGCGCGGCGCGGCGGACGACAAGGCGGGCGTCATGGCGCACGTCGGCGCGCTCCGGGTCCTCGGCGACGACCTCGGCGTGGGGGTGACGGTCTTCGTCGAGGGCGAGGAGGAGATCGGCTCCCCGACCTTCACCCGCTTCCTCCACGCGCACCGCGACCGGCTCGCGGCGGACGTCATCGTCGTCGCCGACTCGACGAACTGGAAGGTCGGCGTCCCCGCCCTGACGACGTCGCTGCGTGGTCTCGTCGACTGCGTCGTCGAGCTGCGGGTCCTCGACCACGCCGTCCACTCCGGCATCTACGGCGGTCCCGTCCTCGACTCCCTCACGCTCCTGTCGCGCCTCGTCGCCACGCTCCACGACGACGCCGGGGACGTCGCCGTCGCGGGCCTCGTCGCCACGGACGCGGCCGACGTCGACTACCCGGAGGCGGACCTGCGCGCGGACGCGGCCGTGCTCGACGGCGTCCGGCTCGCCGGCACCGGCTCCCTCGCCTCCCGGCTGTGGACGAAGCCGGCCATCTCCGTCATCGGCATCGACGCGACGAGCGTCGAGCACGCCTCGAACACGATCGTCCCCAGCGCGCGGGCGAAGCTGTCGATGCGCATCGCGCCCGGGCAGGACCCCGCCGCCGCCCAGGCCGCCCTCCACGACCACCTCCTCACCCACGCGCCGTTCGGTGCCGACGTCACCGTGGAGCCGGGCGAGACGGGCCAGGCGTTCCAGGCTCCCGCCGACTCCGCGGCCATGCAGGCGGCGCGGTGGGCGTTCGCGACGGCGTGGGGGACGGACCCGGTCGACATCGGCATCGGCGGGTCCATCCCGTTCATCGCCGACCTCCTCGACGCCTTCCCCGAGGCCGCGATCCTCGTGACGGGGGTCGAGGACCCCGACTCGCGCGCGCACTCCGAGAACGAGTCGGTCGACCTCGGCGAGCTCGAGAAGGTCGTCCTCGCCGAGTCGCTCCTCCTCGCGCGCCTCGCCGGCCAGGCCTGACCCGCGCGCCGCCCGACCGGGCCTGGCTCACCCGCTCGGCCCGCGACGGACGGGGCGGCGGGGCCGGGCCTGCACCGGCCCGCGGGCGAGCGGGGAGACAATGGCCGCGTGCGTATCCTCCTTGCCCCTGACCGCTTCGCGGGCCCGCTGACCGCGGTCGAGGCCGCCGCCGCGCTGCGCCGCGGGTGGCTGCGCCGCTGCCCGGGCGACGAGGTCGACGTGCGGGCGATGTCCGACGGGGCCGCCGGCCTCATCGACGTCGTCCACGCCGCCGCCGGCGGGCACCTCGTGCCGCTCACCGCGACCGGTCCGCTCGGCGAGCCCGTCCTCGCGACCCTCCTCCACGTGCCGGGCAGCGCGGGCGGGACGACCTACGTCGAGGCCGGTCAGGCGCTCGGTCGGCACCTCGTGCCCGACGGTGAGGACCGCCGCTACGCCGAGGAGGGCACGAGCGTGGGGCTCGGTGAGCTCCTCCTCGCGGCGCTCGCCACCGGGGCGAGCCGCGTCGTCGTCGGCCTCGGGGCCGCGTCGACGCACGACGCCGGTGCCGGCATGCTCGCGGCCCTCGCCGGGGGTTGCGACGCACCCGGCGTGCTGCGTGGGGGCGGGCTCGGGCTCGGCGCGGCCAGCCGCGACGACGTCGCGCACCTCGGCGTGGTCCGGGACCTGTTCGCCGGACGCGACGTCGTCCTCGCCGTCGCGAGCACGGCGCCGCTCCAGGGCCTCCACGGCGCCGGGGCCCAGCTCGCCGCGCGCCCCGGGATCGGTCCCGCCGAGGCGCAGGAGGTCGACCGGGCGGTCGGGCACCTCGCCGACGCCCTCGAACGAGCGACCGCGCTGCTGCCGCCGCTGCGCCCGGTGCTCGCCACCGGCTCGGCGGCCGGGTCGGCCGGGGCCCCGGCCGCGGCGACGGCGCCCGGGTCGACCACCACCGCCCGGGCGCTCGGCGTGGGGCGCGCCGCCCGGGCCGACGGCTCCGGCGCCGGCGGGGGAGCGGCCCTCGCCCTCCAGCTCCTCGGCGCGCGGGTCCTGCCCGGCGCGCAGGTCGTCAGCCGCGCGATCGACCTGCCGGGCGCGGTCGGTCGCGCGGACGTCGTCGTCACGGGCACCACGCTGCTCGACTCCGAGGCGCTCGTCAGCTCCGCCGTGGCCACGGTCGCCGAGGCGGCGCTCGGGGAGGGGCTGCCCGTCGTCGTCCTCGCCGAGGAGGTCCAGGTGAGCCGCCGGGAGGCCGCGCGGGCGGGGATCAGCGGGACGTACGAGGTGGCGGGGACTGGTCCGGACCCTGGCGCGGCTGGCCTGCACGCGCTCGAGGGGTGGGGAGAGCGCCTGGCTCGCACGTGGTCGACCGCGTCGTAGGCTGGGTCGCGGGAACAACATCGCCCCCGCGGGGTGTTCACCCCACGAAGACCCCCATGACGATGCGGAGATCACGATGAGCGAGACCACAGCACCGGTCGAGACCGAGACCCCCACCCACGAGATCGAGCTGACCGACGTCGCCGCGACGAAGGTCCGCGCCCTGCTCGAGCAGGAGGGCCGTGACGACCTGCGCCTGCGCGTCGCCGTCCAGCCCGGTGGCTGCTCCGGCCTCATCTACCAGCTCTACTTCGACGAGCGGATGCTCGACGGCGACGCCGTGCGCGACTTCGCCGGCGTCGAGGTCATCGTCGACCGCATGAGCGTCCCCTACCTCGCGGGCGCGACGATCGACTTCGCGGACACCATCGAGAAGCAGGGCTTCACGATCGACAACCCGAACGCCGGTGGCTCGTGCGCATGCGGCGACTCGTTCCACTGAGCAGCTGACCTACCGCAGTCCCCGGCGCGCAGCGGGTGCGGGTGCCACGGCACCCCACCCGCTGCGCGTTCGCCGTCCCCGGGACGGCTCGCCGGCCACCGCGCCTCGTGGGCGGCGCCAGGCCGCCTGGACGGGCCGCGGGACCGCCTGACGCGACCGCCTGGCACCAGGCCTGCCTGACAGGCCGGCGGCGCGACCAGACGGGGCCGCGAGGCCACCTCGAGGACCGCGAGAGCGGGGTGTCGGGTCACGCATGGGTAACGGAACCGACGCGCCCGCGACGCGCGTAGGCCGCCCGTCGCGCGGGACGGTAAGGTGACGGACCGGGACGGGAGTCCCGGAATGGCGGGCGTCCGGAATGCCCGGGTCACCACAGCAAGTGTCGCGTCGGAAGGTTCCTCAACGTGCGATCTCCGTCCTCGAGCACCAGGCGAACGCCGCGTCTGCTGCTTCTCACCGCCGGCGTGGCGTTCCTCCTTGCCGGGTGCTCGGCCGAGACGGTGCAGAACGGTTTCCTGCCGAGCGAGCCGGGCGTCACCAACATGACCGGGACGATCATCGACCACTGGAACGGGGCGTGGGTCGCCGCGCTCATCGTCGGTGTCCTCGTGTGGGGCCTGACGATCTGGTGCGTCGTCGCCTACCGCAAGCGCAAGGACGACAACACGCTGCCGGTGCAGCTGCGCTACCACGTGCCGCTCGAGCTCATGTACACGGTCATCCCGATCCTCATGGTCGGCGTGCTCTTCTTCTACAGCAGCCGCGTGACCGGCGAGATCGTCGACACCAACGACGAGGCCGACGTCCACATCCAGGTCTACGGCAAGCAGTGGAGCTGGGACTTCAACTACCTCGACGACGGCGTCTACTTCGCCGGCGACCGGGTCAGGCTCACCGGCGAGACGGGTGTCGAGGAGACGCTGCCCACCCTGTACCTGCCGGTCGGCGAGAGCGTCGAGATCACGGTCGACACCCGCGACGTCATCCACTCCTTCTGGATCCCGGCGTTCCTCTTCAAGATCGACGCGATGGCCGGCTACTCCAACACCTTCCAGGTGACGCCCGAGCGCGAGGGCACCTTCCAGGGCAAGTGCGCCGAGCTGTGCGGTGAGTTCCACGCCGAGATGCTCTTCAACGTCGAGGTCGTGGACCGCGAGACCTACGACGCCCACATGGACGACCTGCGCGACGCGGGCAACGTGGGTGTCCTCGGCGAGGAGCTCGACCGGGTCTACCACATCAACGAGCGCGAGGGGGGCAACGTCTGATGGCGACCACGGACGAGAGCCGCGTCGAGACGGTCCCCGGGCTGCGGCCCAAGCGGCAGGGACTCGGCCAGACGGTCATCAACTGGGTGACGTCGACCGACCACAAGACGATCGGGTACATGTACCTCATCGCCTCCTTCGGCTTCTTCCTCTTCGGCGGGCTGCTCGCCATGGCGATCCGGATCGAGCTCTTCGCACCGGGCATGCTCATGCAGTCGAAGGAGCAGTACAACCAGTTCTTCACCATGCACGGCACGATCATGATGCTGCTGTTCGCGACGCCGCTGTTCGTCGGGTTCGGCAACATCCTCGTGCCGCTCCAGATCGGTGCGCCGGACGTCGCGTTCCCGCGGATGAACATGTTCAGCTTCTGGCTGTTCCTCTTCGGCGGCCTCATCACGATCTCCGGCTTCCTCACCCCCAAGGGTGCGGCGAGCTTCGGCTGGACCGCCTACACGCCGTTGTCCGACATCGCGTTCTCGCCCGGCTTGGGCGGCAACCTGTGGGTGGTCGGGCTCGCGATGACCGGCTTCGGGACGATCTTCGGCTCCGTCAACTTCATCGCGACCATCGTGACGATGCGCGCGCCCGGCATGACGATGTTCCGGATGCCGATCTTCACGTGGAACATCCTCATCACGTCGATCCTCGCGCTCATGGCGTTCCCGGTGCTCGCCGCCGCGCTCTTCGGCCTCGCCGCGGACCGCATCCTCAACGCGCAGATCTACAACCCCGAGAGCGGCGGAGCGCTGCTCTGGCAGCACCTGTTCTGGTTCTTCGGGCACCCCGAGGTCTACATCATCGCGCTGCCGTTCTTCGGGATCATCTCCGAGATCATCCCGGTCTTCTCGCGCAAGCCGCTCTTCGGCTACAAGGGCATCGTCTTCGCCACCATCGCCATCGCGGCGCTCTCGGTCACCGTGTGGGCCCACCACATGTACACGACCGGCGGGGTCATGCTCAGCTTCTTCGCGCTCATGACGATGCTCATCGCCGTGCCGACGGGCGTGAAGTTCTTCAACTGGATCGGCACGATGTGGCGCGGGAAGATCACGTTCGACACACCCATGCTCTGGTCTGTCGGGTTCATCGTCACGTTCCTCTTCGGCGGCCTGACGGGCATCATCCTGTCCAGCCCCGCGATGGACTTCCACGTGCACGACTCGTACTTCGTCGTCGCGCACTTCCACTACGTCGTCTTCGGCACCGTCGTGTTCGCGATGTTCGCCGGTTTCTACTTCTGGTGGCCGAAGTTCACCGGGCGGATGCTCGACGAGCGCCTCGGCAAGGTCCACTTCTGGATGCTCTTCGTCGGGTTCCACACGACGTTCCTCATCCAGCACTGGCTGGGCGCCGCGGGCATGCCGCGCCGCTACGCCGACTACATGGTCGAGGACGGCTTCACGACCATGCACCAGGTCTCGACGGCGGGCGCGACGCTCCTCACGCTCTCGACGCTGCCCTTCCTCTGGAACGTCTACAAGACCGCGCGCACCCCGCGCACGGTGTTCGTCGACGACCCGTGGGGCTTCTCGAACTCGCTCGAGTGGGCGACGAGCTGCCCGCCGCCGCGTCACAACTTCACCTCGCTGCCCCGGATCCGCTCGGAGCGGCCGGCATTCGACCTCCACCACCCGGAGGTCGCCGCGATGGACCACGCCGAGCCGGACCAGGGCATCCTCGAGGCCGTCTACGGCGACGCGGAGCGCACCGGACGCCAAGCGGACGTCGAGCAGGGCGCCGCTGAGCAGCGGGGCGGCAGGACAGCCGTCCTCGAGCGCGAGGACGACGCCAAGGGACGGCGCCGCAAGGCGCGCGATGACGAGGAGGGCGGTCGCCGATGAGGTCGAACGAGCGGAGCCAGGACAGCTCGAAGACGACGCCGGGCGAGCAGCCCGTCTCGGCGGCGCCCATGCGCGTGGAGCTCTGGCTCTTCGCCGCCGGACCGATCTTCTTCCTCCCCATCGCGCTCGTCTACGGCTTCGTCGCCGACTGGGAGCCGGTCGGGACGACGGCGCTGCTCCTGCTCACGGGGCTGTACCTGCTCGTTGCCGCGTACTTCTGGATCGTCAGCCGGCGCATCGACCCCCGCCCGGAGGACGACCCGCTGGCCGAGGTCGAGGACCACGCCGGCGAGGTGGGCGTCTACTCCCCGCACAGCTGGTGGCCGCTCGTCCTCGGCATCTCGGCCTCCCTGGCCTTCCTCGGCCCCGCCGTCGACGCGTGGTGGATGCTCGGGCTCGCCCTCGTCATCGGCGTCGTCGGCATCGCCGGTCAGCTGACCGAGTTCTCCCGCGGGCAGCACGCGCACTGACGCTCCCCCGCGCGGGACGCACCAGCCAGGGCCCGGTCACCGCACGGTGACCGGGCCCTGCGGCGTCCGGGAGGCATCCCTGGTCCGCGCCGCCGACGAGTGAGCCCCTCCGCGTTCTCGGGCGAGCTCCCGCCCTCGAGCGCCCGGGCCACCCCTCACCACTCGAGCTCCCGCCCTCGAGCGCCCGGGCCACCCCTCACCACTCGAGCTCCCGCCCTCGAGCCCCGGGCCACCCCTCACCACTCAGGGACGACGAAGCCCGCCGCACCGAGAGGTGCGGCGGGCCCTGTCAGCGGCGCGTGGGGGGCGTCAGAGCGTTCCGGCGACGATGAGGCCGGAGGTCTGCGTGCGCGCACGCGTGAAGCGCGCGGAGACGTCCTGCCAGTTGACGATGTTCCAGAACGCCGTGACGTAGTCCGCCTTGACGTTGAGGTAGTCGAGGTAGAAGGCGTGCTCCCACATGTCGAGCATGAGGATCGGCGTCAGGCCGAGCGGGACGTTGCCCTGCTGGTCGAACAGCTGGAAGATGGCGAGCTTCTGGCCGATGCTGTCCCACGCGAGGACGGACCAGCCGGAGCCCTGGATGCCGGTGGCGTTCGCCGAGAAGTGCTTCTTGAAGCCCTCGAACGAGCCGAGCTGGTCGGCGATCGCCGCGGCCAGCTCGCCGTCGGGCTCGCCGCCGCCGTCGGGGGAGAGGTTCTCCCAGAAGACGGTGTGGTTGACGTGGCCACCGAGGTTGAACGCGAGGTTCTTCTCGTAGAGGTTGACCGCGTCGAGGTTGCCGGTCTCCCGCGCCTCAGCCATCTTCGCGAGCGCGGTGTTCGCGCCGTCGACGTAGGTCTTGTGGTGGCGGTCGTGGTGCAGCTCCATGATCTTGCCCGAGATGTGGGGCTCAAGGGCGCTGTAGTCGTAAGGCAGATCCGGAAGCGTGTACTCAGCCATGTGTCCTCCTCGTGGTGTCGACGCGCGGTGGCGTCTCATTGCGTCGGTCCGCTCGCGCAGCGGGGTGGTCGTGCTCTGGCCCCGGCGCGCGGACCGCCATGACCAACCTACGGGGTCTCACGCGGGTTCGGCGCGCCGACCGCCGCAGCGGTCTTCTCGGAACCGGCGTGCGGGTCACCCGCGTCGAGCTCAGGCCGCTCGTCCCGGGCCGGCAGCTCGTGGTCTGCGTGGGCGGCCGCGAGCTCGCTCGGTGTGACGGGCTCGACGCGGTCCTCGTAGAAGAACCGCGAGGCACGCTGGCGCAGCTTGTCGAGCGCGTGGCCCGGTCGACGCACGCCGTTGGTGTCCTCGGCCGGCCCGATCTCGAGCGGGCGGTTCGCGTGGTGCTGGACGAGCACCCAGCGCTCCTCGTCGGTGAGCGGCTTGTGGACCTCGAGGTACTGGCCCGAGTCCATCCGCACGATGCGTCCCGTCTCGTGCCCGTGGAGCGCGAGCTCGCGGTCCCGGCGCTGGAGACCGAGGCAGATGCGCTTCGTCGCCCAGAAGGCGAAGAACGGGCCGAGGAGGAAGGCGAACCGCAGCGCCCATGTGATCCCGTTGATCGACAGCTCGAAGTGGGTCGCGAGGATGTCGTTGGAGCCGGCGATCGCCAGCACGATGAACGCGGTGAGGAAGGCGACGCCGAGCGCCGTGCGCGTCGGGACGTTGCGCGGCCGGTCGAGCAGGTGGTGCTCGCCGCGGTCCTTCGTCACCGCCGCCTCGACGAACGGGTAGAGCGCGAGGAAGCCGAAGAGCATCCCCGGGATGATGACGCCTGGGACGAGGATGTTGAGCGAGAGCGTGTACCCGAGGATCTCGAACTCGGGCCAGCCCGGCATGAGCCGGAGGCCGCCCTCGAGGAAGAGCATGTACCAGTCCGGCTGCGCGCCCGCGCCGACCGGCGTCGGGTCGTACGGGCCGTGGATCCACACCGGGTTGATGGACATCGTCGCGCCCATGAGGGCGAGGACCCCGAAGACGACGAAGAAGAAGCCGCCGGCCTTGGCCGCGTAGACCGGCAGGACGGGGTAGCCGACGACGTTCTTCTCGGTCCGCCCGGGGCCGGGGAACTGCGTGTGCTTGTGCACGACGACGAGGACGAGGTGGATCGCCACGAGCGCAAGGATGGCACCCGGCACGAGGAGGATGTGGACGGTGAAGAGCCTCGGGATGATCTCGGTCCCCGGGAACTCGCCGCCGAAGAGGCCGTAGGAGACGTACGAGCCGACGATCGGGATCGACCGGGCGACGCCGTCGGCGATGCGCAGGCCGTTGCCGGAGAGGACGTCGTCGGGGAGGGAGTAGCCCGAGAAGCCGGCCGCGAGGCCGAGGATGAGGAGCGTGAAGCCCACCACCCAGTTGAGCTCGCGCGGTTTGCGGAAGGCGCCCGTGAAGAACACGCGCATCATGTGCGTGACGATCGACGCCATGAAGAGCAGCGCGGCCCAGTGGTGGATCTGGCGCATGAGGAGGCCGCCGCGCACCTCGAAGGACATGTGCAGCGTCGAGGCGAAGGCCTCCGACATGCCCACGCCCTGCATCGTCACCGGCAACGCGTCCTCCGGGTACGTCACGTGCCCCATGCTCGGGACGAAGAACATCGTGAGGAACGTGCCGGAGAGCAGGAGGACGACGAAGCTGTAGAGCGCGATCTCGCCGAGCATGAAGGACCAGTGGTCCGGGAAGACCTTCCGGGCGAACTCCTTGACGAGCTTGCCGGCGCCTACCCGGGTGTCGAGGTAGTCCGCCGCCGCGCCGATGGGCGCCTTGGTCGTGGTACTCACTTCAGGCGCTCCCAGTAGCTCGGGCCGACAGGTTCGTGGAAGTCGCTGCGAGCAACGAGGTAGCCCTCGTCGTCGACCGTGATCGGCAGCTGCGGCAGCGGGCGGTTGGCGGGGCCGAAGACGACCTTGGCGCCGTCGGCGATGTCGAACGTGGACTGGTGGCAGGGGCAGAGCAGGTGGTGCGTCTGCTGCTCGTACAGCGCCACCGGGCAGCCGACGTGGGTGCAGACCTTGGAGTAGGCGACGATCCCGTCATAGGACCAGTCGAGACGGTCCTCCGCCTCGGTGAGTTCCCGCGGGTCGAGGCGCGTCATGATGACGATGGCCTTGGCCTTCTCCTCGAGGTAGTGCTCCTCCTCGGGAAGTCCGTGGGGGATGACCTGGAAGACCGAGCCGATGGTGACGTCGGCGGCGCGGATGGGCGTGTCGTCCGGATCGGTCGCCAGGCGGCGGCCCTCGCGCCACGCGGTGTGGCGGAAGGCGCCGACGTTCCAGTCGCCACCGAGGTTGCCGATGAGCGGGACGAGGAAAGGCAGCGGCGCGAGGGCGACCGCACCGGCGAGGGCGCCGAGGAGGAGCGGCCGGCGGCCGACGTTCGCGTCCTTGATGCCGACGTCGAGCGCGGCGAGGGCGGTCTCCCGGATCTCGGGGTTCGAGCCGATGTGCTTGCGCTTCTCGACGTGCTCGACGTTCGACATGAGGGACTTGGCCCAGTGGACCGCCCCGACGCCGATCCCGAGCATGCCGATGCCGAGACCGAGGCCGAGCACGAGCGTGGAGAGCTGGACGCTGCCGAGCGTCGAGTCGAGCGGGATGGCGAAGTAGCCCCACAGCGCGACGATCGTCGCGACGATGGAGATGCCGAAGATCGCCACGACCTGGAGCTCGGCGCGCTTGGCGGCCTTGGGGTCGCGGTCGGACATCCGGTGCTCGTGCTCGGGCAGGCCCGGGTCCTCGAAGCGCTCGGGGAGGTTGCCGTGGCCGCGCGCGACCTGCGTCGTGCCCTCCGCCTCCCGGGCGGCGGGCGTCACGGCGTCCGACGGACGGTTCTCACTGCTCACGAGGACTTCGCTCCGATCCAGACTGCCGCTGCGATGAGGAGGCCCATGCCGACGATCCACACCCACAGGCCCTCGGACACCGGTCCGAGGCTGCCGAGCTGGATGCCGCCGGGAGCCGTCTCCCGCTGCTCCATGACGTAGGCGATGATGTCGCGCGCACCCTGGTCGTCGACCGCCGCCTCGTTGATGACGGGCATCGACTGCGGGCCGATGCGCATGGCCTCCCAGATCTGCGTCGGGGTGGCGTCGTACAGGTGGGGCGCGACCTTGCCCTCGCTCAGCGCGCCGCCGGCGCCCACGGGGTTGTGGCACATCGAGCAGTTCGTGCGGAAGAGCTCCATGCCGCGCGCGGCGCTGCCGTCCTCCGGGTCGACCTGCGCCTCGGAGGGGATCGCCGGGCCGGGGCCGAGGCTCGCGACGTAGGCGGCGAGCTGACGGGTCTGCTCGGCGTCCATCGTCGGGGGCTTGCGCTCGGCCTGGGGCGAGGACATCGCCATCGGCATGCGTCCGGTGCTGACCTGGAAGTCGACCGAGGCGGCGCCGACACCGATGAGGGACGGGCCGATGTCGGTGCCCTGGGCGTCGAGGCCGTGGCACGTCGAGCAGTTCGACGTGAACAGCGCCTCGCCCGTCGCGACGTCGTCCGCCGTCGCCGTCGAGGCGTTCGCCGAGCCCGGCGCAAGCGCGGCGTAGCCCGCTCCGGTGAGCAGGAGGGCGAGCAGCATGAGGACGACCGGCGCGAACCGGTGCCTCCTGCCGGCGGCGAGTGCCTTCACAGTGATGTTCCTCGTTTCGGGCGGTGCGGTGCGTGCGGTGCGGGGAGCGCTGGGGTCAACGCAGGAAGTAGATGATGAAGAAGAGGGCCAGCCACACGACGTCGACGAAGTGCCAGTAGTAGGAGACGACGACGGCGCTCGTGGCCTCGAGGTGCCCGAACCGCTTCGCGGTGAAGGAGCGCCCGAGGACGAACAGGAAGGCGAGGAGTCCGCCGATGACGTGCAGTGCGTGGAAGCCGGTCGTGATGTAGAAGACCGAGCCGTACGGGCTGGAGCCGATCGTCAGCCCGTGCTCGACGAGCTCGGCGTACTCGTAGACCTGACCGGCCACGAAGACGGCGCCCATGATGTACGTGAGGGTGAACCACTCGTGCAGGCCCCAGCCGCGGACGTTGAGCAGCGACCCGGTCCGGCGCGCCTGGAAACGCTCCGCGGCGAAGACGCCCATCTGGCACGTCACCGAGCTGAGGACGAGGACCGTCGTGTTCGCCAGCGCGAACGGCAGGTTGAGCAGCCCGCTCTCCGACGGCCAGATGTCCGCGGAGACAGAACGATGGGTGAAGTACATCGCGAAGAGCCCGGCGAAGAACATGAGCTCGCTGGACAGCCAGACGATGGTGCCTACCGACACCGCGTTGGGTCGGGTGACACTGACGTGAGGGGCGCTGGGGGCAGCCGTTGTGGACGACACGAGCGCCATTATTGCCTGAAAGGTGGCCGGGGGTGCCACTCCGCCCGGGGGCGTGGCGCGCCCCCCGTGGTCCCCGGCGTCACACTTCGGCGGGATGGTGCGCCTGAGGCCTGCGTCCCGTCACCGAGCTGTGACCTACGGCCCTGCGCCCGTGCCCGGCCGAACCCGGCATACCGGGCGACCACGCCGCGGCCGGGGGCATCCGCCGCGCCCGTGGCCACTACGATGCGGAGGGATCAGCGCGCGGCTCCGCCGTCGCGCGAGCACCGACCGGCCAGACTCTTGGAGGACGACGATGACGCCCGTGGAGACCGACGCCTCGACCCAGGCGCCGACGGAGGTCGTGGACGTCCTCCTGTACAGCGACGACGTGGCGACGCGCGAGGAGGTGCGCCGCGCCGTGGGGCGCCGCGCGGCCAAGGACCTGCCGCTCATCCGCTGGACCGAGGCCGCCACCCACGCGGGTGTCGTGGACAAGGCCGGGCAGGGTGGGTTCGCCCTCCTCGTCCTCGACGGCGAGGCGGCCAAGGCGGGCGGCATGGCCATCAGCCGCCAGCTGAAGAACGAGCTGTACGCCTGCCCGCCGGTCCTCATCCTCACCGCGCGCCCGCAGGACGCGTGGCTCGCGGCGTGGTCGCAGGCCGACGGCGTGGTCGCGGCCCCGCTCGACCCGCTCGAGCTCCAGGAAGCGGTCGCGCGGCTGCTGCGCGGTCAGGGGCGCTGAGTTGAGCGGTGACGTGAGCGGCGCCGACGCCGGGCCCACGTGGCCGGACCTCATCTCCTCCCTCATGGCGGGGCAGGACCTCGGCTCCGCGGACACCGAGTGGGCCATGGACCAGGTCATGTCCGGCCTCACGAGCCCGGTCGTCCTCGCGGGGTTCCTCGTGGCGCTGCGGACCAAGGGCGAGACGGTGGAGGAGCTGACCGGCCTCGCCGACGCGATGCTGGCCCACGCCGTGCCGATCGACGTGCCCGCCGGCGCCGTCGACATCGTCGGCACGGGCGGCGACCGTGCGCGGACCGTCAACATCTCGACGATGGCCTCCCTCGTCATCGCCGGCACGGGCGTGCCCGTCGTCAAGCACGGCAACCGCGCCTCGAGCTCGGCGTCCGGCTCGGCCGACGTCATCGAGGCGCTCGGTGTCCGCCTCGACCTCAGCGTGCCCGAGGTCGAGGAGTCCTTCCGACAGGTCGGCATCACGTTCTGCTACGCCCAGACCTTCCACCCCTCGATGCGCCATGCGGCCATCGCGCGCCGCGAGCTCGGGGTCGGGACGGCGTTCAACGTCCTCGGACCGCTGACCAACCCCGGCCGCCCGCACGCAGCGGCGATCGGCGTCGCGGACCGCCGGATCGCTCCGCTCGTCGCGGGCGTGCTCGCGGCGCGGGGCACCGAGGCCCTCGTCTTCCGGGGCGACGACGGTCTCGACGAGCTGACGACGACGGCGCCCGCGCACGTGTGGCACGTGAGCGGCGGCGAGGTGGTCGAGCACCGGGTCGACGCCCGAGAGGCGTTCGGCATGCCGACCGCGACGATCGACGACCTGCGTGGTGCCGACGCGACCTTCAACGCCCAGGTCGCTCGCGACATCCTCGCCGGCGCGACCGGTCCCGTCCGCGACGCCGTCATGCTCAACGCGGCCGCCGCGCTCGTCGCCGACGGCACCCTGCCCGGCACGGGGCCCGACGGCGGTGACCTCGTCGCACGCCTGGGTGCCGGTCTCGGCCACGCCGCCCGCTCGCTCGACGAGGGCCTCGCGGCCGCGGTCCTCGCGCGCTGGGCCGCCTTCAGCGCCTCCCGGGCCTGACGGTCGACCGGGCCTGACGGTCGGCCGGCGGCGGCCGGGCCAGGCGGTCTGCCGGCCCTGGTCGGGTCCGACGGTGAACCGACCGGGCCGCCGCGGCCGGCGCGCCTGGGCAGACCGTGCCCGCGCCCGGATCGAGCGGTGGCGGGCTCTCAGTCCTCGAGGCCGATGGCGAACGCCGCCTCGAGGTCGTGCTTGGAGTAGGCCTGGAACGCGATGTACGTCCGCATCCCGCGTACGCCCTCGACCTTGCCGATCTGGTCGGCGACGACGCCGGCCAGGTCCTCGTGACGGCTCACCCGGGCGATGGCGATGAGGTCGACGTCCCCGGTGACCGAGTACACCTCGCTGATCCCGTCGAGCTCGGCGACCTCCTGGGCCACCTCGGGGATGCGGGCGACGTCGGCGTCGATCAGGACGATTGCGGTGAGCATGGTCTCTCCTTCGTCGGCGGCGGTGCCGGCAGGCACCGGCCCCCATGATCTACCACGCGCACGCCCTCGCTCAGCCGCGGGGCGGGAGCGGGTGACGGGCCGCGCCCTGGACCGGGCAGGCTAACGGGGCGTCGGCGGGCGCGAGGCGCACGAGCCGTGTGGCCGGGTCCTCGATCCAGTCCGCGAGGAGCTCGGTCTCCTCCGCGCTGGCCGCGCCCATAGCCGTCGTCGGTGCGGCGACGACCTCCCCGGTCGCGACGAGCGCCTCGATGGCGGGCATGGGGTCGTACCCGCGAGGGACGAGGCACGTCCCGGCGAGGCGGCCGTAGCGCATGAGGACGACCTCCCACCCGCCGTCGGTCCCGCGTCGAGCGGCGACGAGCTCGGCGCAGCGCCACAGGGGCCGCAGCCGCTGGGACCGGCGCGCACCCACGAGGAACGCGCGCAGGCGGTCCCGCTGCACCGCGGCCTCCTCGTAGCGCTCCTGCGTCGCGAGGGCCGCGATCCGCGCCTGGATCGTCTCGACGACGGGGCTGGCGTCCGCGGTCAGGCACGCCTGGACGGCGGCCGCGATGCCGGCGTAGTCCGTGACGCCCTGCGCGCCCGTGCACGGCGCGCCGCACCGTCCCATCTCGGCGAGGACGCACGCGTTCGCACCAGGCCGCGGGACGCGCGGGAGGCGCCCGGTGCACGTGCGCAGCGTGAAGGCCTCCTGGAGGGCCTCGAGGCAGGCCTGGGCGGCGTGGCGGGAGCTGAAGGGACCGATGGCACGGTCCGCCTCCTCCGCCGCGAGGGTGCGCACGATGCTGAGGCGGGGGAACGCCTCGTCCGTGAGGCGCACCCACGGGCGCCGTTCCGGGCGGCGGGAGCGGCGGTTGTACGGAGGGTCCTCCGCGGCGATGAGCCGGAGCTCGCGGACCGCGGCCTCGAGCGGGGTGGCGCAGGGCACGGCGCGGACCTCGAGCGCGATGTCGAGCATCTCGCCGATCCGGCTGCGCTTCTCGGCCGCCGTGAAGTAGGAGCGCACGCGGCGGCGCAGGTTGACGGCGGTGCCGACGTAGAGCACCTCGCGGCGCGGGCCGAGGAACTGGTACACGCCGGGACCGGACGGCAGGTGGTCGGCGAGGTGGGCCTTGCGCCGTCGCTTGTGCGGGACGGGGTCGCTCGCCGTGCGGAGGTCCTCGAGGTGGGTGACCCCGAGCGGACCGAGGCGGCCGAGGAGGGCGTGGAGGACGTCGACCGTGGCCCGGGCGTCGTGGAGGGCGCGGTGGTCGGGGCTGGTGGTGGCGCCGAAGAGCGCGGCGAGGGTCCCGAGCTTGTTGTTGGGCGCCTCGTCGCGGGTGACGACCCGGCGCGCGAGCTTGACCGTGTCGACGACCGGCGGGCCGGGCCACAACAGGTCCATGCGGGCGGCGGCGGCCTTGAGGAAGCCGACGTCGAACGCGGCGTTGTGCGCGACGAGGACGGTGCCGCCGCTGAGCCCGGCGAACTCGAGGAAGGCGGGCAGGACCTCCTCGATCCGGGGGGCACCGACGAGCATGGCGTCGGTGATGCCCGTCAGCACGGTGATCATGGGCGGGACCGAGGTGCCCGGGTCCACGAGCGTCTGGAACTCCCCGAGGACCTCCCCGCCGCGCACCTTGACCGCCCCGATCTCCGTGATCTCCGCGCTCGCGGGCGAGCCGCCCGTCGTCTCGAGGTCGACGACGACGAACGTCGTCTCCGCGAGCGAGCTGCCCAGCTCGTCCATCCCGAGCTGGAGCGGGACGCCGTCCGCCGCCCGGGTGGCGTCCTCGAGAGGGAGCCGAGCGCCCGGCGGGGGTGCGAGGAAGGTCTGTGCTGCCACGCCTGGAACCTACGTCCCGGCACCGACATCGGCGTCGAGCCTCGCCGGTGAGGGACCGACGTGGACCGGGACGGGCGGCGATGTCAGAGGGTCGGCCTAGCGTCAGCGCCATGATGATCGACTGCGACAGCTGCACGATGAAGGACATCGCGTGCGACGACTGTGTCGTGACGTTCCTGACGATCCCGCTGGGGCCACCGGCTGCGGCCCCGGGCCGCCCCCGGGCGCTCGCCCCGCCGGGCGCGGCCGGCACCGCCGCCGGAGGGGGAGCGGCCACCGCGGGCGCGCCGCACGCACCGGCCGGCACCGGGGACCGGTCGCAGGACGCAGGCCGGGCGGGGGCGCACCCGCCGCACGGTGGCTGGGCCGGCTCCGGCGACCTGCCGGGGTGCGGCGGCCCGCCGTCGCCGTGGGAGGCAGGGGCGGACCTCGGGGAGGACGAGCGGACGGCGATCGCGGTCCTCGCCGGCTCGGGGCTCGTCCCGCCGCTGCGGATGGTGCCGGCGGGGGCGGGCGCTCAGCCGGCCGAGGACCGGGTGGGCAGGCCGGGCGGCCCGCCCACCCGGGCTCAGGAGCCGGTGGTCCGCTCGGCGGCGGCGTCGGCGTAGAGCTTCTCGATCGTCGCCTCCTGGTCGGCGAGGACGAGGTTCCGCTTCACCTTGAGCGAGGGGGTGAGGTAGCCGTTCTCGATCGTGAAGTCGTCGTCGAGGATGGCGAACTTACGGATCGACTCGGCGCGCGAGACCTTGGCGTTGGTCCGGTCGATGGCCTGCTGGATGGACTGCAGGACGTCCGGGTCGGACTTGGCCTGGCTCACGGGCATGTCCTCCTTGCCACGCGACTTGAGCCAGCCGGGCAGCATCTCGGTGTCGAGCGTGACGAGCATGCTGACGAACGGCCGGCGGTCGCCGATGGCGACGCACTGCGAGACGAGGGCGTGGGCCCGCAGCGGGTCCTCGAGCGAGGAGGGAGCGACGTTCTTGCCGCCCGCGGTCACGATGATCTCCTTCTTGCGGCCGGTGATCGTCAGGTGGCCCTCGGAGTCCATCGAGCCGAGGTCGCCCGTGCGGAACCACTCCCCGACGAAGGCCTCCGCCGTCGCCTCGGGGTTGTTGTGGTAGCCGCGGAAGACGGGGATGCCGGAGGCGAGGATCTCCCCGTCCTCGGCGATCTTGATCGCCGTACCGGGCAGCGGCGTACCGACGGTGCCGATCTTCACGGTGTCCGGCCGGCCCACGTTGAGCGGAGCGGTGGTCTCGGTGAGCCCGTACCCCTCGAGGACGACGAGCCCGACGCCACGGAAGAAGTGGCCGAGGCGCTCGCCGAGCGGGGCGCCGCCGGAGATGGCGTACGTGGCGTTGCCGCCGAGCGCCGCGCGGAGCTTCTTGAGCACGAGCGCGTCCGCGACCTTGTGCAGGGCCTTGAGGCGCACCCCTGGCCCGCCGGGGGCGTCGAGGCCGCGGGAGTAGGCGATGCTCACGCGCACGGCCCAGCGGAAGATCTTGACCTTGCCACCGGCGGCGGCCTTCTGCTCGGCGGCGTTGTAGACCTTCTCGAAGACACGGGGGACCGAGAGGATGAACGTCGGCTTGAACGTCCCCATGTCCGCCACGAGTGCCTTCGTGTCAGGGGTGTGCCCCAGCGCCACACCGGCGGCGACGGCGAGCACCTCGACGAAGCGCGCGAAGACGTGCGCGAGGGGCATGAAGAGCAGGGTGCGCGCGCCCGGCGAGGAGACGACGACGGCGAGGTCCGCCACGGCGTTGCGGCTCAGCTCGACGAAGTTGCCGTGCGTGAGCTCGGCGCCCTTCGGCCGCCCGGTCGTCCCCGACGTGTAGATGATCGTCGCGAGGTCCGTGAGCCCGACCGAGGCGTGCCGCGCCTCGAGCTCGGCGTCGGTGACGCCGGCGCCCTCCTCGGCGAGCTGCGTCAGAGCGCCGCCGTCGATCTCCCACACACGACGCAGGTTCGGCAGGCCGCCCTCCTCGTTCCGGGCCTCCTCGACGACCGCGGCGTGCCCGGCGTTCTCGACGACCACGGCGCACACGTCCGAGTCCGCGAGGATCCAGCGCGTCTGGTCGGCCGAAGACGTCTCGTACACCGGCACCGGGACGGCTCCCGCGTGCCAGATGGCGAAGTCGAGGACGGTCCACTCGAACCGGGTGCGGGACATGATGCCCACGCGGTCGCCGCGCCCGACACCGGCCGCGATGAGCCCCTTCGCCGTCGCCTCGACGAGCGCGAGGACGGCCGAGGCGCTGTGCCGGCGCCAGGCGCCGTCGACCTGCTCCTCGAGGAGGATCCTCTCGGGCGTCGCGCGGGCGTGCTCGAGGAGCAGGTCGCTGATGCTCGTCGAAGGGTCGGTCGTCACGCGAAGGGGAACGCGGAACTCGTCCATACTGACTCCAGTGGCAGTGATCGGAAAGGTTGCCGATCAACCCACGATATCCGCATGAACGCGGGCAGCGGGACGGATCGTCCCGCGTGGCGACGAAGCACACGAGAGCGGGAGTGTCGATGGAGACGATCGGGGTAGACATCGGGGGGACGAAGATCGCGGCGGGGATCGTCGACGACGAGGGCACGCTGCTCGCGCAGACCCGGCGGGAGACGAACCCTGACGATCCCGCGGCCATCGAGAACGCCGTCATCGCGGCCGTCGCCGAGCTGACCGCGCACGCGCGGGTGGGGGGCGTCGGTGTCGCCGCGGCCGGGTTCATCAGCCCCCGCCGGGACGGCGTCGTCTTCGCGCCCAACATCGCGTGGCGCGACTACCCCCTGCGCGAGCGGCTGGCGCGAGCGATCGACCTGCCCATCGTCATCGAGAACGACGCCAACGCCGCGGGCTGGGCCGAGTTCCGGTTCGGCGCCGCACGCGACGCGCACTCGATGGTCATGCTCACCGTCGGCACCGGCCTCGGCGGGGCGATCGTCATCGACGACCTGCTCGTCCGCGGCGCCTTCGGCGCGGCGGGGGAGATCGGGCACATGCGCGTGGTGCCGGACGGGCACTACTGCGGCTGCGGGCACGAGGGCTGCTGGGAGATGTACGCCTCGGGGAGAGCCCTCACCCGAGCCGCCCGGATGGCACTCGTCACGGACGGCGACCGGGCTGAGCGGCTGCGCGCCCTCGCCGCGGCGTCGGGGACCAAGGTCCGCGGCCAGCACGTGACTGCCGCCGCCCAGGAGGGCGACGAGCTCGCCCTCGAGCTCGTCGCGGACCTCGGCAGGTGGATCGGTGCGGGCATCGCCGACCTCGCCGCCGTCCTCGACCCGGAGATCGTCGTCATCGGCGGGGGTGTGGCCGACGCCGGAGAGATGCTCCTCGAGCCGGCGCGTCGCGCCTTCCTCGCGCAGCTGTCGGCGCGCGGGTTCCGCCCCGAGGCGCAGATCGAGATCGCGCGGCTGGGGAACGAGGCCGGCATCGTCGGCGCCGCTGACCTCGCCCGTCACTGACCCGTGCGCCCCCTCGTCCGCTCACGCGTCACGGCGACCGTCGTGGCGGGCGCCGTCATGGGCCTGGTCGCGGGTTGCGACGGGGGAGCGGTCGTCGAGGCCGGCGACGTCACCGTCCTCGTGTCGGAGCCGCTGGGCTACGGCATGGACGCACTCCTCGTAGGGCGGCTCGAGGTCGTCGGCGGGTGCCTGGGAGCAGGCGGCTCCGTCGTCGTCTGGCCGGAGGGCACGCAGGTGGTGAACGAGGACCCGGTGACGATCAGCATCCCCGGGGAGGGGACCTTCACGGTGGGCGACGACGTGGAGGTCGGGGGCGGCTACGTCCACGAGCCCGGGGCCGGCACCTCGGGGTCCGGGCCCTCCGAGGTCGGTGGGGTGGGTGTGCCCGCGGCGTGCGCCGCGCACGGTGTCTTCCTGGCGTCGCCGGGTCGCTGAGCGCGGTTGCGCGCGCGCCACGCCGGCCGCTGAGCCGCTGCGAGCACGTAACGCGCGGCTGCTGAGCGCTGCGCGGACATCGCGGAGCGTTCCCGGTGAGCGGGACCAAGAGCGGGACCGGGAGCGGGACGAGGCCCACGGCGCGCGGCCAGGACCCGCTCCAGGGCACGACCGGGCCGCGGGGAGTGCCTACGGTCAGACGACCGCGCCGTCGTCGTAGTCGTCGGCGTCGCGGCCGGCGGGCATCTGCCACAGGAGGAGCGCCGAGCCGCCGAGGAGCGCGGCGCCCGAGACGACCCACACGAGGCCCGGGGCGCTGCGCCAGACGACGGCGCACAGCACCATGACGACGATCGACGCCGCGACCGCCGACCATCCGAGCGCGACGACGGGGTGCGCGCCGCTGAGGGGCTCAGGGTCCGGCTGCTGGAACCCGTCGACGAGATCGCGCCCGGGGTCGTCGTCGTCCTCGTCGTCCGGGCCCGGCTCGCGCGGCGAGAAGTCACGCGGGCCGGGGACGGGCGGGGTGTACGCCGCGGGAACGGCCGGGGGGTCGTCCTCCTCGCCCGGCGCGGGCGGCAGGTGCAGCTCGCCGAGCCGTGCGGTGAGGTCCGCCCACTGGGCGGCGATGTCGTCCTCGCGGGGGTCCTCGGCTGCTCCGCCGTCGGTACCGCCGTCGCGGGTAGGTCCTGCCATGCCGAGCACTCTAGAGTGCTCGGTGCAGCCGGACGCCCGGGTGCGGGCGAGACGGCGGAGGTGACTGCGTGTTCTACGGGTTCATGAAGGCGACCCTGGGCTCGGTCCTCCGCGTCTTCTACCAGCCGTGGGTCCGCGGCGCGGAGAACGTGCCGGAGTCCGGCCCCGCGATCCTCGCGAGCAACCACCTCGCCGTCATCGACTCCTTCTTCCTCCCGCTCATGCTGCCGCGCAGCATCGTCTTCCTCGGCAAGCAGGACTACTTCACCGGTCGGGGCGTCAAGGGCAAGGTCGTCGCCTCGTTCATGCGTGGCGTCGGGACGATCCCCGTCGACCGCACCGGGGGCCGGGCCAGCGAGGCCGCCCTCGCCACGGGCGTGCGGCGACTGTCCGAGGGGGGACTCTTCGGGATCTACCCCGAGGGCACTCGCAGCCCCGACGGCCGGCTCTACCGCGGCAAGACCGGCGTCGCGCGGCTCGCGCTCGAGTCCGGCGCCCCCGTCATCCCCGTCGCGATGGTCGGCACCGACATCGCGCAACCGATCGGCAAGCGGATCCCGAGCCTGCACCGCATCGGCATCGTCATCGGCGAGCCGCTCGACTTCAGCCGGTACGCCGGGCTGGAGAACGACCGGTTCGTCCTGCGGTCCATCACCGACGAGATCATGTACGAGATCATGCGGCTGTCCGGCCAGGAGTACGTCGACACCTACGCCGCGACGATGAAGGCCCGCCTGGCGGCGAAGAAGGACGGACCCACCCCCGCCCGGCCCGCGCCTGCGGGGCGCGTCGCTCCCGGCGGCCGGCCCACGCCCGGTGTCGTCGCCCCCGTCCCCACGGACGCCGAGCTCGCCGCCGGCAAGGAGCTCCTCGAGGCCGCCGCGGCTCGCGCCGGCGTCGAGGGCGAGCCGGGCAACGCCGACGGCGTCGCCGGGACGAGCGAGAGCGCCGCCGGCCCGGCACCCGGCCCGGCGACCGGGCCCGCCGCCGGCCCCGAGGGCGGCGCCACGCCGACCGCGCCGACGCGCGGCACTGACGGGCCCGACGGCCCCGGCGACGCCCCGGGGCGCCGTCACTAGACTTGCGCCGGGTGCCGAGGCGCCTGCGTACCCGCGGCCACCCACCGGTGGCCCCTCCCTCAACGAAAGGTTGCCGATGTCGGTCCGTCGTGTCGCCCTGCTCACCGCTGGCGGTTTCGCCCCCTGCCTCTCCTCCGCCGTCGGCGGACTCATCGAGCGGTACACCGAGGTCGCTCCCGACGTCGAGATCATCGCCTACCAGTACGGCTACCACGGCCTGCTCACCGGCACGAAGGTCGTCGTCGACGACGAGGCACGGGCCAAGGCCGGCGTCCTCCACCGCTTCGGCGGCAGCCCCATCGGCAACAGCCGCGTCAAGCTGACGAACGCGAAGAACCTCGTCGAGCGCGGCCTGGTCAAGGAAGGCGACGACCCGCTCAAGGTCGCGGCGGAGCAGCTCCGGGCCGACGGCGTCGACGTCCTCCACACGATCGGGGGCGACGACACGAACACGACGGCGGCGGACCTCGCCGCCTACCTCGAGGCCAACGGCTACCACATGACCGTCGTGGGCCTGCCGAAGACGATCGACAACGACATCGTGCCGATCCGGCAGTCGCTCGGCGCCCTCACGGCCGCCGAGCAGGCGAGCGAGTTCGCCCAGAACATCATCGGTGAGCACCGCTCAAACCCGCGCATGCTCATCGTCCACGAGGTCATGGGCCGGCACTGCGGGTGGCTGACGGCGGCCGCCGCGGCGAAGTACCGCGAGTGGCTCGAGACGCAGGAGTGGGCCCCGAGCATCGGCCTGACGAAGGAGCGGTGGGACATCCACGCCGTCTTCCTGCCCGAGCTGGCGCTCGACCTCGAGGGCGAGGCCGGCCGCCTGCGCGCCGTCATGGATGAGATCGGCAACGTCAACATCTTCCTCTCCGAGGGGGCCGGCGTGCCGGAGATCGTGGCCGAGCTCGAGGCCAAGGGCGAGGAGGTCCAGCGTGACCCGTTCGGCCACGTCAAGCTCGACACGATCAACCCGGGCCAGTGGTTCGCCAAGCAGTTCGCCGAGCTCATCGGCGCCGAGAAGGTCATGGTCCAGAAGAGCGGGTACTTCTCCCGCTCGGCCGCGCCGAACGACGAGGACCTCGCCCTCATCAAGTCGATGACGGACCTCGCCGTGTCCTCGGCCCTCGCGGACGTCTCCGGCGTCATCGGCCACGACGAGGAGAACGGCGACGAGCTGCGCGCCGTCGAGTTCCCGCGCATCGCCGGTGGCAAGTCGTTCGACATCAGCCAGGAGTGGTTCGGCGACCTCATGGGCAAGATCGGCCAGCCGGTCGTCGCGGCGGAGCCTGCCGCGCACTGACCACTCGCTGAGTGGTCCGCACGGGCGAGGGCCCGGGGTACGCACCCCGGGCCCTCGCCCGTTCTCGCCCCGCAGGCCGCGCCGACCTGCACGACAGGCCCTCGGCACGACACAGGCGCCCCTGAACGCCCCGCCTGGCGGCCCGCCCCGGAGGTCGCGCCCGGACGACCACGCAAGGAGGTCGCGCCCGGGACGACCACGCGAGGAGGTCGCGCCCGGGACGACCACGCGAGGAGGTCGCGCCCGGGACGACCACGCGAGGAGGTCGCGCCCGGACGGCCACGCGAGCTCCTTCTCCCTGAGCGAGGCGTCTTCGGGCTGATCCCGGCCGTCTCCCCAGGCGCCCGGTCCGTCGACGTTCGTCTAGAGCCCCGTCCCCGGGGCCACCGGATTTTGACCGCGGGAACGGCACCGCACAGACTGCGAGCGAGAGCCGCAGCCGCCTCCGGCGCCTGCGACCTGCTTGCAGACCGGAAGGAACGCTGTTCATGAAGAGGTCAGTCCTCGCCGCGGGGGTGAGCCTGGCGCTGGCCGGCGCCGGCGCCGTCGCACTGCCGTCGCCAGTCCCGGCGGCCGCCGCCCTGCCCGCACCGGAGGTCGTGCCGACGCCGGCGCAGGCCTCCTACACCGGGGAGTCGGTCGCCCTGCCCACGGCCGTCGAGGTCGTCACGGGCCCCAGCACCGACCCGGCCGCGCTCGGCGCGCTCGTCGAGGTGCTCGGCGTGAACGGCGTCACCGACGTCGACGTGCTCGAGCCGGGCGAGGAGGCCTCCGGTTTCGCCGTCGTCCTCGCCGGTGCGGACGACGCGGCGCTCGTGGGCGCGCTCGGCGCGGCCGACGTCCCCCAGGGCGACGAGTCCTACGCCCTCGCCGTGCGCGAGGACGGCGCCGCCGTCGGCGGACGGGACGGTGCCGGCCAGTTCTACGGCGTCCAGACCCTCGCCCAGCTGGCCGGCACGGTCGACGACGCCGCCCACCTCGCCGTCGCGACGATCGAGGACCACCCGGCGATGTCGCTGCGCGGCACGATCGAGGGCTTCTACGGCGAGCCGTGGACCCACGCCGAGCGCCTCGACCACCTCGACTTCCTCGGGTCCGTCAAGGCGAACACCTACATCTACGCGCCCAAGGACGACCCGTACCACCGCGACCAGTGGCGCGAGCCGTACCCCGCGGAGGAGCTCGCCGAGCTCGGCGAGCTCGTCGCACGCGCGGACGCCAACCACGTCCAGCTGACGTTCGCCGTCTCGCCCGGCGTCTCCATCTGCTACTCCGACCCCGAGCACCGGGCGGACCTCAAGGCCAAGCTCGACTCCATCTACGACCTCGGCGGGCGCTCGTTCTACGTCGCGCTCGACGACATCGCGTACACGAGCTGGAACTGCGCGGGCGACGAGGAGACGTACGGCGCCGCCGGCCGGGCGACCGCGGCGGCGGCCCAGGTCGACCTCCTCAACGACGTGCAGCAGACCTGGGTGGCCGAGCGTGAGGGCGTACGCCCGCTGCAGATGGTCCCCACCGAGTACGGCGACCTCGCGGCCACCGCGTACAAGGACGTCATCCGCGAGACGCTCGACCCCGCCGTCGTCATCCAGTGGACCGGCACCGACGTCGTGCCGCGCTCCATCACGAACGCCGACGCGCAGACGTTCGCCGAGCTGTACGGCCGCAACGCCTTCCTCTGGGACAACTACCCGGTCAACGACTTCGGTGACACCGCGGGCCGTCTCCTCCTCGGGCCGTACGCCTACCGCGACAACGGGCTGTCGGAGCACCTGACGGGCATCGTCTCCAACCCCATGAACCAGCCGCACGCCTCGGACCTCGTCGTCGCGAGCGTCGCGGACTTCGCCTGGAACGACACGGCGTTCGACGCCGAGACCTCCTGGCGCAACGTCATCGCGCTCCTCGCGGGGCACGACGCCCGGCTCGCCGCCTCGCTCGAGGTCTTCGCGGACCTCAACCGGCTCGCGCCCACGTTCGGGTCGCAGCCGTGGCAGCCGCAGGCTCCCGCCCTGGCCGCCGTGGCTCGCGAGTTCTGGGCCGGCTGGGACGCCGGGCAGGGTGGCGACGCCCTCGTCGCCCTGGCGGCCTACGCCGACGAGCTCGCCGCGGCACCCGGGGTCATCCGTGCCTCCGCCGACGCCGGGTTCGTCACGGACGCCGACAACTGGCTCGACGCCGCCGAGCTGTGGGGCGACGCGCTCACGCAGGCCATCGCCTCGATCGAGGCCCGCATGGCCGGGGACGCCGCCGGGGCGGACGAGCTCGCCGCGGCCGCCGAGGCCAGCGCGAGCGCCGCCGCGGACGTCCGCGTGGACCCGCTGCGCAACCGCTGGCCCGCGAGCAGCCGCGTCAAGGTCGGCGACGGGGTCCTCGACGTGCTCGTCGCGGACCTGCTCGAGCTCGGCAGCGAGGACGTGAGCGTCACGGCGCCGCAGCGCGTCCTCATCGACGCCGACGGCGCCGCCCGTGTGCCGGTCACCGTCGCCAACCGTTTCGCCACCGGCGGCACCGGCTTCACGGTGACGCTCGCCGTGTCCGACGGTGCGACCGTCGTCCCGGTCGAGGTCGCCATCGGCGACCTCGCGGTGGGCGAGTCGACGACGACGACCGTCGACGTCACCTGGCCCGGCGCGCCGGCGGCCCGCGCCGTCGTCGTCACCGCGACCGTCGACTGGGAGGCGGGCGAGGCCCCCGTGACGACGACGGTCGAGGTCCCGCTCCAGGCGTCGTGCGCGCGCACCGGCACGAGCCCCGTCGGGGTCCACGGGGTGAGCAGCGAGGAGACCGAGGGCGAGGACGCCGGGGCGGTCAACGCCATCGACGGCGACCCGACGACGTTCTGGCACACCGCGTGGTCGGCCTCCGAGCCCACCCACCCGCACACGATCGACCTCGACCTCGGCGAGGTCACGGACCTGTGCGCGCTCACCTACCAGCCGCGTACGGACGCCAGCAACGGCCAGATCGACGAGTTCGAGGTGTACCTCAGCCGCGACGGCGAGAGCTGGGGCGAGCCCGTCGCCGGCGGGAGCTTCGGCGCCGGGCTCGAGGCGCGCTGGGTGCCGTTCCAGGTGAGCACGGCGCGTTACGTCCGGCTCGTCGCGCTCTCCGAGGTCGAGGGCCGCGCCTGGGCGACGGCGGCGGAGATCACCGTCGACGTCGCGGAGCCCGCCCCGGCGCCGACCGAGGAGCCGACGGAGCACCCGACGCCTGCGCCGACGCAGGAGCCGACGGGCGAGCCGACGCAGGAGCCGACGGACGGCCCGACCGGTGCTCCGACCAACCCGGTCCCAGCGCCGACCGGGGCCCCCGCCCCGACGAGCGGTCCCGGCGGGGACCTGCCGAGCACAGGCGCCGGCGGCGCCGGACCCTACGTGGGCGGCGCCCTCGCTCTGCTCCTCGCCGGCCTGGCCGGAGTCGGCGTCGCGCGACGCCGGGCGCAGACGGGCCCCAGCGCGTAGGGCCGCGTCCCCGCGGTCCGCGCGCCGCACGGGCACGCCGTTCATCGACGGGCCCCCTTCCCACCGGCTGGACCGGTGGGAAGGGGGCCCGTCGCGCTCCCGTATCCTTCCGATGTGAGCGTTCAGGCAGATCCCGAGGTCCTCGCCGGTCTAGAGCGGTGGCGTGCGCTCGACGCCACCCAGCAGCCCGCCTGGCCCGACCCCACCGAGCTCCGGCAGGTGACGGCGGAGCTCGCCGTCGCGCCGCCGCTCGTCTTCGCCGGGGAGGCCGACCACCTGCGTGAGCAGCTGGCCCGCGCCGCCCGTGGCGAGGCGTTCCTGCTTCAGGGCGGCGACTGCGCGGAGACCTTCGCGGAGTCGACGGCGGACAACATCCGGAACAAGATCCGCACCATCCTGCAGATGGCGGTCGTCCTCACGTACGGCGCAAGCCTGCCCATCATCAAGATGGGCCGGATGGCGGGGCAGTACGCCAAGCCCCGCAGCAACGACCTCGAGGAGCGCGCGGGCGTGACGCTGCCCGCCTACCGCGGCGACGCCGTCAACGGCCACGCCTTCACCCCCGAGAGCCGGATCCCGGACCCGCGGCGCCTCATGCGGGCCTACCACTCCTCGGCGACGACCCTCAACCTCATCCGCGCCTTCAGCGGCGGCGGGTTCGCCGACCTGCGCCGCGTCCACGAGTGGAACCGCGGCTTCATGGCGAACCCGGCCTACAAGCGCTACGACGCCATGGCGAACGAGATCGACCGCGCCATCCGGTTCATGGCCGCCGCCGGCGCGGACTTCGACGCCCTGCGCACCGTCGACTTCTACTCCAGCCACGAGGCGCTGCTCCTCGACTACGAACGGGCCATGACGCGGATCGACTCGCGCACCGGCGACCCCTACAACACGTCCGCCCACTTCCTGTGGATCGGTGAGCGCACCCGCGACATCGACGGTGCGCACGTCGACCTCCTCTCCCGGGTTCGCAACCCCATCGGGGTCAAGCTCGGCCCGACGACGACGGCGGACACGGCGCTGGCCCTCATGGACAAGCTCAACCCCGCCGGCGAGCCCGGCCGGCTCACGTTCATCACGCGGATGGGCGCGAACAAGATCCGCGACGTCCTGCCCTCGCTCCTCGAGCGCGTCAGCGCCGAGGGCGGGCCGGTGACGTGGGTGTGCGACCCCATGCACGGCAACACCTTCGCCTCGCCGAGCGGGTACAAGACGCGCCAGTTCGCCACGATCCTCGACGAGGTCGCCGGCTTCTTCGAGTCCCACACCGCTGCGGGCACCGTGCCCGGCGGGCTCCACGTCGAGCTCACCGGCGACGACGTCACCGAGGTCCTCGGCGGCAGCGAGGAGATCGACGAGGGGGCGCTGAGCCGCCGGTACGAGACGCTCGTCGACCCCCGGCTCAACCACCAGCAGTCCCTGGAGATGGCCTTCGCGGTCTCGGAGATGCTCCGGAGCCGCTGAGCATGACCTCCCTGCCGACCGGGCCCGGCGGCATCGAGGTGCCGCCGGAGCGCAGCCTGCCCCCCGGTCAGCACCTCCTGCCCGAGGCGCCGGTCATGCACTACGGACCGGTCCCGCGGCGGCGCCCCGAGCGGTGGCGCTTCACGGTGGGGGGCGCCACCGCGGACGGGCGCGAGCACGCCCTCACCTTCGCGGAGGTGCTCGCCCTGCCGCACGTCGACGTCCTCGCCGACCTGCACTGCTCGACCCGGTGGAGCACGCTCGACGAACGGTGGTCGGGGGTGGCCGCCCGGGCCGTCCTCGAGGCCTTCCCGCCCGCCCCCGGCGTCACGGACGTCGTCGTCTTCGCGGAGTACGGCTACGCGGCCAACGTGCTCGTCGAGGACCTCTCCTCACCGCGCGCGGTGCTGGCGACCCACCACGACGGCGCCGAGCTCACCGACGAGCGCGGCGGGCCGATGCGGCTCGTCGTCCCGCACCTGTACAGCTGGAAAGGCCCCAAGTGGGTCCGGGGCTGGAACTACGTCACGGAGGCGGAGCGGGGCTTCTGGGAGTCGCGCGGGTACCACCTGCGCGGAGACGCCTGGCGCGAGGAGCGGTACTCCTACCAGGAGTAGCGGCGCCTGCTCAGCCTCGGCGGTGGGGCGGACCCGGGACTGTGCCGCCCTCAGACGACGGTGAGGACGATCGTCGTCCCCGGGACCGCCGTCTCGCCGGCGGCGGGCGACATCTGGCGCACCGTGCCGAAGAAACCGCCGAGGACCTCGCGGATCTCGACCTCGAAGCCGGCGCCCTCGAGCTGCTCCGTGGCGGGACCCGCCTGCTGGCCGACGACGTCGGGGATCTCGACCGGTTCCGGGCCGAGGGAGACGACGACCGTCACCTCGTCCCCGCGGTAGAGCTGGACGCCGTCGCCGGGGGAGGGCGTCTGGCTGATGACGCGGCCCACCGCGACGGTGGGGGAGTAGGCCTCCTCGATCACGGGGACGAGCCCCGCGGCGTCGAGGTCGTTCTGAGCCGTCTCGGTGGTGGCCCCGACGACGGAGACGAGCCCGACGGGCTCGCGACCCGCGGAGACGACGAGGTTGATGGTCTGCGTGTGCGGCACGACCTGGCCCGCGGCCGGGTCGGAGGACATGACCGTGCCGGCGGGGACGTCGTCGTTCCACGGCTCGTCGACGGCACCGACCTCGAGGCCGGCCTCGGCGAGCGCAGCGACGGCGGCGTCCTCGTTGAGGTCGGCGACGGTCGGGACCTCCACCATGAGGATGCCCTCGGAGACGCGCACGGTGACGGTGCCGTCGCGACGGACTCGCTCCCCGGGGGCGGGCTCCGCCGCGAAGACCTCGCCGCTCGGGGCGGTGTCGTGGTTCTCCCGCTGGACGTCGATGGCGAGGTCGGCGTCGGTGAGGAGCGCGACCGCGCTGTCCTCGTCCAGCCCGACGATCGCGGGGACGGGCGTGTAGGCGCCCGGTCCGGCCTGGAACCACCAGAACGACCCGCCGACGGCGATCGCGGCGAGCAGGGCGAGAACGACGAGCGCGAAGGTGCGCCGCCGCCGGCGGCGCCTGACCGGGCCGACCTGCTCCCCCTCCGGCGCGGGCAGGGAGATCGCGCCGATGGGGAGCGCGACGGTCCCGTGCCCCGTCCCGACGAGGTCGACGCGCGTGGAGTTCGGGTCGTCCTCGACGTCGGCGGGGCTGTCCGGCGACGGAGCGGCGGGCGCGACGTCGGCGCTGCGGGCGAGGGTCACGTCGTCGAGCTCCGCGCGGGTGCGACGCAGGAGCTCGAGGGCGGCACCAGCGTCCGCGGGACGCTCCTCGAGGTCGCGGGCGGTCAGGGCCCCGACCAGCTCGTCGACCTCGACGGGGAGCCAGCGGACCGCGTCGGAGGGCGCCGGGGTGTCGGAGTGGACGTGCTGGTAGGCGACGCGGATGGGCGCGTCACCGCTGAAGGGCTGCGAGCCGGTGATGAGCTCGTAGAGGAGCACGCCGCACGCGTACACGTCGGCGCGCGCGTCGGCGATGCCGGAGGTGACGATCTCCGGGGCGAGGTAGGCGACGGTGCCGAGGACGGTGCCGGTCGAGGCGGCAGTCGCCTCGGTCACGGCCCGCGCGAGGCCGAAGTCGGCCACCTTGGGCCGTCCCGCTTCCGTCATGAGGACGTTCTCGGGCTTGACGTCGCGGTGGACGAGCCCCGCCCGGTGCGCCGCCGCGAGGGCGTCGAGCACGCCGTCCATGACGTCGAGCGCCTCGCCGACGGCGAGCGCGCCCCGCTCGCGCAGGACGGCACGCAGGTTGGGGCCGTCGACGAACTCCATCGTCAGGTACGTCGTCTCGCCCTCGTAGCCCTGGTCGAAGATCCCGACGATCCCGGGGTGGCTGAGCCGTGCGGCGGCGCGGGCCTCCCGGCGGAAGCGGGCGACGAAGTCCGCACCCTCGGCGAGGTGCGGGTGCATGATCTTGAGCGCGACGGGCCGGTCGAGGCGGCGGTCGACGGCCCGGTAGACCGTGGCCATGCCGCCGCGCGCCACCCGCGAGTGCACCTCGTACCGGCCGTCGACGAGACGGCCGATCATGGGGTCCGAGACGGCGGGCTGCACGGTCCGGAGTCTATGGGGCGCGCACGCCAGGGCCGCCGATGACGACGCCGCGGGACCGGGCGTGTTCTCCCGGTCCCGCGGCGCCGTCACATACCGGCCAGGGCGTCTCAGCGGTACTGCGCCATGAGCGCCTGGATCTTGGCGACGTAGTTGCGCGTGTCCGGGTACATCCCGTTGCGCGTCACGCCGGCGAGCCCCTGGTAGTACCCCGCGATCGCCGTCGCCTGGTTCGGCGCGGCGCGGAGGAGCTGGCGCAGGATCGCCACACCGGCCACGACGTTGTCGTCGGGGTCGAGGAGGTTGAGGTCGCGCCCGACGAGGTCGGACGCCCACTCACCGGAGCTGGGGATGACCTGCATGACGCCGATGGCGTTGGCCGGGGAGACGGCGCGCGCGTCGAACCCGGACTCGGTCTGCGCGACGGCGAGAGCGAGCGCGGGGTCGACGCCCATGCTGCGGGCCGTGCTGGCCACGCGGGCGCGCATCTCGTCCCGGGACGGGACCGGCAGCGACAGGAGCGTCGCCTTGTTGACGTTCGCGGCGCCGACGACGTGCTGGGGGTAGGTGCGCCCGAGGAACGTGTCACCGACGAGGCCGGTCGGCGCCGACGCGCTCGGTGCGCTGGGCGCCGACGGCGCGGATGCCCCGGGGATCGTCAGGCGCTGCCCGACCATGATGAGCGCGCGCGAGTTGAGGCTGTTCGCCGAGACGATCGCCGAGACGGACGTGCCGTAGCGCTTGGCCAGCCCGGAGACGGTCTCGCCGCGGGCGACGGTGTGCGTGCCCGTGGTCGGTGCGCTCGGTGCGGGCGCCGCCGGCGCCGGGGCCGCGGGGGTGCTCGGAGTAGCCGCCGCGGCCCCGGGGATGCTCAGGCGCTGGCCGACGAGGATGAGGGCGCGCGAGTTGAGACTGTTCGCCGAGACGATGGCCGAGACCGACGTGCCGTAGCGCTTGGCCAGCCCGGAGACGGTCTCGCCGCGGGCGACGACGTGGCTGCGGGCCGCCGGAGCCGGCGTGCTCGGTGCCGGTGCAGCGGAGCCCGGGACCGGGATCCGCAGCATCTGCCCGACCCGGATGAGGGCGCGGGAGTCGAGGCGGTTCTCGGCGATGATCGCCTGGATGCTCGCCCCCGTGCGGAGCGCGATGTGGCTGACGGTGTCGCCGGCCTGGACGCGATAGGTCATCGCGACGGGAGCCGTCGGCAGGGACGCCGGCGCCTTGATGCGCGGCAGCGCGAGCGCCGTCGCACCGACGGTGGCCGCCGGGGTCGTCGAGTGCCGGACGGCGGGCGCTGCCGCACCGGCCGGTACGGCCATGGCAGCGACGGTCGTGGCGGCGAGGGCGAACCCCAGGCCAGCGCGTCCGGCGCCCTTGGTCGCCGCGCGGGTGCGCGAGCGGGCCTCGGTCATCGATCCTCCAAAGTGACGAGCGCACGGTGGACCGACGGTGGGGCTGACGGCACCAATGTGACTCGTGGGGTCCATGTTACGAATGTGATCGCGTGTGACCCTAGCGACAAACTGCCGACGGCGTAAAGGCGTAGCGCCTCTCATAGGCTGGGCGCGTGAACGACAACGACATGACATCCGCTGGATGGCTCTCCCTGCCCGAGGTGGCCGAGGCGATCGGCGTGGAGCTGCGCGACGTCCGCAGCATGGTCCGCGAGAGCAGGCTGGCGGGCGTCCGGCGCGGGGAGTCGAACGCCTACGCCGTCCCGGCGGAGTTCATCCGCACGAAGGAGGAGGACCCCGAGGAGCCCGGCCCGCTGCCCGCGCTGCGCGGCACGCTCATCACGCTCGGTGACTCCGGGTACTCCGAGGAGGAGGCCGTCCGCTGGCTCCTGCGCCCGGACGACACCCTCGGCGTCCCGCCGGTGCAGGCGCTGCGAGCCGGACAGATCCACGCCGTCCGGCGGATCGCGCAGGCGCTGGCCTTCTGAGCGGCGTGCCCGGTCCCGGCTAGCGGTGTCCGCTGAGGCCGCTGGCGACCTCCCGACGGGCGGCAGCGGCGCGTCGTCAGGCGGTCCTGGCCGTGATCGCGTCGGCAAGGCGGACGAGCTCCGAGCGCACGGGCTCAGGCAGGTCGACGCCGTCGAGTGCGGCCAGGCCCGCGCTGCACCGCCCGGCGATGAGCTCCTCGTGCGCCGCCACGGCCCCCGACGTGACGAGGATCTCCTGGAGCTCGGCGACCTCGTCGCCCGTCAGGTCGGCCCGCCCGACCTTCTCCCGTAGCCGGTCGCGCCCGGCTGCGCCCGTCCGCGCGAGCGCGAGGGCGAGGAGGACGGTGCGCTTGCCCTCACGCAGGTCGTCGCCCGCGGGCTTGCCGGTGACGGCGGGGTCCCCGAAGACGCCGAGGACGTCGTCGCGCAGCTGGAACGCCTCGCCCAGCGGCATCCCCACGCTGCTGAGCCGGCGGAGGTCGTCCTCTCCCGCCCCGGCGAGCGCCGCCCCGAGGACGAGCGGGTGCTCGACGCTGTACCGGCCTGACTTCGTGCGGATCACCTGAAGGGCGCGCTCGACGGCGTTCTCCTCGGCCTGCGCCCAGGGGAGCGCCTGGGCCCGGACGTCGAGGTACTGCCCGACCGCCACCTCGCTCGTCATGAGGTCCCACACCGCACGGGCCCGTTGCCCGGAGGAGGGACTGACGAGGGCGCGGGCTCGGTCCATCTCCATCGACGACACGACGAGGAGGAGGTCGCCGAGGAGGATGGCACCGGCCTCGCCGTGGTGGTCGCTGTCCCCGGCCCAGCGGGCCTCGGCGTGCTGGGCGGCGAAGCGTCGGTGGACGGCGGGCATGCCGCGGCGCGTGAGCGAGGAGTCCATGACGTCGTCGTGGACGAGGGCGGCGCCCTGGAAGAGCTCGATGGCGCAGCCGGCCAGGACGACAGGTGATCCCTCGGTCGGGGGCTCGGGCGAGAACGCGGACCAGCCGGCCGCGCAGAACTGGGCGCGCAGTCGCTTGCCGCCGGCGAGGAGGTCCCGGGCGGGAGCGAGAAGCTCGTCGAGCGTCTCGCCCAGCGCCGCGAAGGGCGCGGTGTGCTCGGAGAGCGCCTGAGGCACGCGGGTGGAGACAAGCTCTCGGATCGCGGCGGCCGTCGTGGTCGTCATCCCGGAAGCGTAGGGCGCGGAAGGCGGATCGGGCGCGAGATGCCTGCTTCCTCCACACCGCCGGCGCTCCGGTGGTCGTCCACACCGTGCTCTCCGCCGGCGCCGCGGTGGGGTGCCGCGGGTGTGCGATCAGCGCATGGACACAGAGACGGTCTTCAGGATCAGCGAACCCCGCGAGCTCCTCGCGTACATCCCGTACCGCCTGGGCTTCCGCCCACGCGAGTCCCTCGTCCTCCTGAGCCTGCGCCAGCCACGCAACCGGCTGGGTCTCGTCATCCGCGCGGACCTCGTGGACGTCGGGCACGCCGTCGTCGGCCGGCACGTCGCGAACGGCCTCGTCGACCACCTCCGCGCGGACGGCGCGCGGTACGGCGTCGCCGTCGTCTACAGCGAGCACCCGCGGGAGGAGCTCGCCCGGGACCCGCTCGTCGTGCGCGCCCTGCAGAACCTCCGGACCGTCAGTGACTGGTTCGGCCCGCCGGGGCCGTGGGTCGTCGGTCCGCAGGGGTTCGGGTGCTGGGGCGACGGCGTCGAGTGCGATCCCGCTGCGGCACCGTTGCGCGAACTCGAGTCCACCCAGGTCGGGGCGGCGATGGTCCTCCACGGGCGCGCTGTGGTCGAGAACCGCGAGGAGCTTGCCGTCGAGCGGTCGAAGGACGGCCCGCGGCGGCGAGCAGCCGTGCGCGCGGCCAGTGCTGCCCGGCGCCACTACCGGGAGGTGCGCAGGCGGTGCGGCGGTGGGGCACCGGGACCGGGCGCCGCCTTCGGGCCGGCGCGCGGCACCGCCGCCGCCCCGCAGCCGCACGCCGTCCTCGACGAGGCCGCCGCCGGGGCGGGCGAGGTTGTCAAGGGCACGAGATCGCGAGGGGCGGGCCGAGCGTCCGGTGCGGCACAGGCCGAGATGGTGGCGTGGAGGCTGGGCGAGACCGAGCGGTGGGAACGGCTCCTCGCGCTGGCGACGGGTCCGGACGAGCTCCCCGCCGCGGAGCTCGGGCGCATGCTCGTCGGACTGTCCGACGTCGTCGTCCGCGACGCCATCATCCTGTCGATGGTGGGGCCGCTCCCGCCATGGCTCGACCGGGACGAGGCCGCCGCCTGGGCCCTCAGGGCGGTGTTCGAGCCCGGTGGTCCACCACCGCCGGACGAGGCCACCACCCGCGCCGCGTTCGTGCTGCGGGAGACGGCGGCCAACGCGGCGCGCGGGGGCGCGGCCCCTGCCCTCGTCCTGCTCGCCTGGCTCGCGTGGTGGGAGGGGGAGGGGGCGCGGGCCGACGTCCTCGCGCTGCAGTGCCTCGCGGAGCACCCGGGGCACCGGCTGGCCTCGCTCGTGTCCCGGGCGGTCCAGTGCGGCTTGCCACCCGGCTGGGTGAGGCAGGGGTGAGCGCGCCAGCCCCCGTGCCGTCCCCAGGCATCAGGTAGCCTGCGACGAACCGCCGGGCTCCGGCGGATCCGCCGAGGAAGGAACGTGGCATGGCCATCGTCGTGGGCTACATCTCCACGCCCGAGGGTGAGGCTGCGCTCGAGGCAGCGGTCGTCGAGGCGCGCCGGCGCGATGCCCGCCTCGTCGTCGTCATGTCCCGCCGCTCCCGTCCCGAGGACCACGCCGTCGTCGAGGCCGAGGTCGACCACGTGCGCGACGTCCTCGACGAGACCGAGCTCGCGTACGACGTCCGTCGCACCGGCCGCAGCAACGACGTCGTCGAGGACATCGTCGGTGCAGCCGAGGAGGCCGGTGCCGACCTCGTCGTCATCGGCCTGCGCCGCCGTTCACCCGTCGGGAAGCTCTTCCTGGGCTCGAACGCCCAGCGCATCCTGCTCGACGCCCCGTGCCCCGTCCTCGCGGTCAAGCCCGCGCAGCAGGGCAACGAGGCGTCCGCCGCCAGCTGACGAGACCTGGGAGCCGGCCCGGCACAGTCACGGTGGCGTGATGCGTGCGCATCCGGGCCGCGGAGCGGCGGGGCGGGCGGGAGCGAGGGCGGCCGCGGAGCGGCGGGGCCATGGCGCGACGGCGGCCGCGGAGCGGCGGTGCCGTTGGGGCAGGTGCTGGTTTCCGCGGCGCCGCGCCGATTCCCGCACGTGCTGTGGGAACAAGACGGGCGTGCGTGCGGTTGAGACAAGTGCCGCTGCGGTTGGCGGGCTGTGCGCACCGCCTCTCGCGCGGCCGGATCACGCAGGCCAGCGGTTATAATTGTAGGACCGCGACGTTCGTGATCGCCCCCTCCTCGTTCCCCGCCGAAAGGTTCTCTGTGTCGTCCGTGCAGAACACGCCCACCAGCCCGAGCGCGAAGGCGGCCGCACCGACGAGCCGCCGGACCGCGACGGCGCCCGGCCAGGCCCCCGCGCCGGTGAAGAAGGGTCCCGTTCGCAAGACCGCGGCTGCCAAGCCCGCTACGACGGGGGCCGACGTCCCCGCCGACGCCACGTCCCCGAGCAGCACGAGCACCACGAAGAAGCCCGCCGCCAAGAAGCCCGCGACGCGGGCGAAGGCCACCAAGGCCGACGCCGCGACCGCCGACGCCGTCCAGAGCGTGGCGGCCACGGAGGTCGCCGACTCCGCCGCCGACGCAGCGCCCGCCGACGCGGCGCCCGCCAAGGCTGCGCCCCGCAAGCGCGCCGCCACGACCCGCGCGAAGAAGGCGCCCCTCAAGGCCGTCCCGGACGCCCAGGAGGCCGAGGCTGCGGCCCCCGAGACCGAGTCGCCCGCGGCCGCCGAGGAGGGCAAGGTCAAGGAGGAGACCGGCTTCATCGTCTCCGACTCCGACGACGAGGACGCCCCGGTCCAGCAGGTCGTCACCGCCGGTGCGACCGCTGACCCGGTCAAGGACTACCTCAAGCAGATCGGCAAGGTTGCCCTCCTCAACGCGGAGCAGGAGGTCGAGCTCGCCAAGCGCATCGAGGCGGGCCTCTTCGCGGAGGAGAAGCTGAGCGACGCCGCGAGCCTGCCTGCGAAGGCCCGCCGTGAGCTCGAATGGATCGCCAACGACGGGCGGCTGGCCAAGAACCACCTCCTCGAGGCGAACCTGCGCCTGGTCGTCTCCCTCGCCAAGCGCTACACCGGTCGCGGGATGCTCTTCCTCGACCTCATCCAGGAGGGCAACCTCGGCCTCATCCGTGCGGTCGAGAAGTTCGACTACACCAAGGGCTACAAGTTCTCCACGTACGCGACGTGGTGGATCCGTCAGGCGATCACCCGCGCCATGGCCGACCAGGCCCGGACCATCCGCATCCCGGTCCACATGGTCGAGGTCATCAACAAGCTCGCCCGCGTCCAGCGCCAGATGCTCCAGGACCTGGGCCGTGAGCCCACGCCGGAGGAGCTGGCCAAGGAGCTCGACATGACGCCCGAGAAGGTCGTCGAGGTCCAGAAGTACGGCCGCGAGCCGATCTCGCTCCACACGCCGCTGGGCGAGGACGGCGACAGCGAGTTCGGTGACCTCATCGAAGACTCCGAGGCGGTCGTCCCCGCGGACGCGGTCAGCTTCACGCTCCTCCAGGAGCAGCTCCACATGGTCCTCGACACGCTCTCCGAGCGGGAGGCCGGCGTCGTCTCGATGCGGTTCGGCCTCACCGACGGTCAGCCGAAGACCCTCGACGAGATCGGCAAGGTCTACGGCGTCACGCGTGAGCGGATCCGCCAGATCGAGTCGAAGACGATGTCGAAGCTCCGTCACCCGAGCCGGTCGCAGGTCCTGCGCGACTACCTCGACTGAGTCGCCTGCACGAGCCGAGGCCCGCACCGTTCTCCGCAACGGCGCGGGCCTCGCTGCATCCGCGGTTCCGCCACACCTGCGAGCGGAGCGCGGCCAGGGGGAGCCCCGGGGCTGCGCGGCAGCCAGGCGCTCGACCTCTCGACCAGGGGGAGCCACGCCGCGGCCCGGGGCCGGCGTCAGCAGGGGCGGGCTCGCCGTACGACGAGGGCGGGCCCGCGGCGTAGCCAGGGAGCCGGCCCCGGCACGCAGACCCGGCCGCGCGCGGATGGCGACGGCGCTGCGATGCCCTGCCGGGCTCGGGCGGCGGGCACCCTCGGCGCGGGGCAACGCGTCGGCCGGCCTCGGGCGGCGGGCCTGCTGCCGGCCTCAGGCGGCGGGGGTGTCGCCGTCGCCCCGGTGAGGGCTGTCCGGGGAGGGGGCGGGGTCGCCGGGCGACGCCGGACGCTGCTCGTCGGCCCGGACGAGGAAGCTGCGGCCGTCGCTGCCACGACGCATCTCCCACTCGCCGCCCAGCCCGGCGAGGGGGTCGGCAGCCGCCGGCCGCGGGTCGCCCATCCGCGAGATCTGGGCGGGGCCGAAGACCTTGACCAGCTGCGTGACCATGCGGTCGGAGATCGACGGCTTCACCTGCTTCACCGGCTTCGGGCGGTCAGTCACTCGCGGTCTCCAGACTCGTCGTGCCCTGGTGGTGGGCGTTCTCAGGACGCGCACGCGCCGCGGTCAGCGCGCGGCCCCGTGCCCATTGTCTCCTGTCCCGCCAGGGCCCCGGCCCGGAGGGGAGCCGGCAGCCAGGGTGCGTGCCCAGGTCGGCGCCGGACCTCGCCGCGGACACTGGGCTGGCCACCGCGTGGCCTACGATCGCGGCGTGACCGACCTGCGACGCGCCCTTCCGTCCGACATCACGCCGCACGTGCCGACCGCCGTCGGTGCCGTCGCGGCGGGAGCGCTCACCCTCGTGGACCCGGCCCGCCTGAACCCGGCAGGGCGGTTCGCCCTGCGTTCGGCCATGGCCAGTGTCGCGGGGGTCGGTGCCTGGACGGCCTTCGGGACCGACCCCGAGACCTCCGCCGAACCAGGACGACGGGCCGCGTACACCGCCGCCGTCATCGGCTTCATGTACGGGCTCGCCGAGCTGGGCGAGGTCATGGACGCCGCGACCGAGCGCGGTCTGCGCCGGATCGGCGCCCGTCAGCCGCGCCTCGTCATGGCGCTCGCCACCGTCGGCCTCGGCCTCGCCACGGCCGTCGCGGACCACCGCGCCGCCCGCGACGCCCGGTCCGCGGACGACGCGCCCGAGCCCCTCCACCGCGACGTCCCGCCCCGGGTGCGCGCGCTCATCGGCGCGGTCCTCGCGCGCACCGAGGAGTTCGACTCGCTTCGCCTGCGGGCGCAGGTCGCTGCGGCGACGCAGGAGGTGTGGGGCGACGACGACGGGGGCCCCGTCGTCGTCCTCGCGACGCCCGACGACGTCCCGCTCGCCGTCCCCCACAGCTTCACCTTCCCGGTGAGCGCGCGCTTCGTCTCGGCGCGGGGGGTGCCCTGCGTCGTCCGCCTCGGCGTCGAGGGCGGCCGGCTGCAGTGGGCCGCCCTCGACGTCGACAGCGAGCTGTGGGACCCGGTCGCGGACGACTGGGACGCCGGTGACGGCGACCCCGATCCCCTCGCGGACGTCACATGGCCGAGTCTGGACGAGGTCACCTTCGTCACGGAGCGCTCCGGACGACCCTGAGCCCGGGCGCCGGACGCCCGCGCGAGCGCCCGCCCAGCGGCGCTCGAGGGCGGCGCCGCGGGGGTGCCCGCGGCCGTGGGTGCCGACGGGGCGGGAGGGTCCTCGGGTCGCCTACCCGAGGATGCGGAACCCGTTCCAGCCCTTCCCGATGACGGCGGTGCGGGCGAAGTTGCCCCGCCCGTCCCCCGGGTAGAGACGCAGCTCGCCGCCGCTGGTCCGGGCGATGAGGTCCGCGTCGCGGTCCCCGTTGAAGTCACCCGGGCAGGCACGCCGGACCGGAAAAGGCGTAGCCATGGCCGCGCGCGTCGCCCTACCCTCTGGCCCATGACGACGCTCGCACCCGGCACGACCGCCCTCGGGCTCACCTGGCGGCCTCTCGCACCAGCGGACGTCCCCGCGTGGCACGGCCTCGTGGAGGACATCGAGCGGGTGGACGAGCCCGCGGAGCGCTACACCCCCGAGGACCTTCAGGACGAGCTGCTCGACGGCTCGTGGAAGGACCCGGCGCGGGACACGCTCGCGGGTCTCGACGAGGGCGGGGTCCCCCGTGCCTTCGCCCAGGTCGAGGTGCGTCCGGGCGACACCCGCAGCGTGCGGGCCTTCTGCTGGGGCGGTGTCCACCCCGACTGGCGCGGCCGCGGGGTGGGGCGGGCGGTCCTCGCGTGGCAGGAGGAGGTGGCGCGCGCGAAGGTCGCCGCCGCCGGCAAGGACGTGCCGGCGCGCGTCGTCGTCCAGGCCGAGGAGGAGCTCGCGGACCGTCGCCGGCTCCTCGAACGGTGCGGGTTCACGGCGGCGCGGTGGTACTTCGACATGACGCGGCCCCTCGATGCCGAGCACCCCGTCCCGGACATCGCCCTCGACGACGGTCTCCGCCTCGTGCCGTACGAGCCCGCCCTGAGCGAGGCGGTCCGCGCGGCGCACAACGAGGCGTTCGCCGAGCACTGGGGGAGCGAACCGCGCGCGCAGGAGGACTGGGAGCGGGCGAGCGTCGGCGCGCGGACCTTCCGGCCGGCCTGGAGCTTCGTCGTCCTCGACGGCGAGGAGGTGGCCGGCTACACCCTCGCGTCCGCGTACGAGCAGGACTGGGCGGCCCAGGGCTACTCGGCGGGGTGGACGGACCTGCTCGGGGTGCGCCGCCCGTGGCGGGGACGGCGGCTCGGGGCCGCCCTCCTCGCCGCCTCGATGCGGGCGTTCGCCGCCGACGGCATCGAGCGCGCCGACCTGGGCGTCGACAGCGAGAACGCCACGGGCGCGCTCGCGCTGTACACGCGGCTCGGGTACGCACCGGTGCGGCGGACGATCACGTACGTCAAGGACGTCTGAGCCCTGCCCCCGGGCACGGGACCGCGGTGCCCGTCGGCTGGCCGTCCGGTCGCCGGGACAGACGCACGACGCCGGTGGTCAGCCGATCGGCTGACCACCGGCGTCGCGGTGGTGCGTGAGCGCGCCCTCGGGAGGGATCAGCGCTAGGTCGAGCGGGCGCTCAGCGCCCGGAGTCCTCGTGGAGACGGTGCGTCTCGTCCTGGATGGCGGTGGCGACGCCCTCGAGGGCCTCGCCGTGCTTGCGGGCGTGGTGGGCGCAGAAGAGGAGCTCGCCAACGCTGAGCGCGACCCGGACGTACGCCTGGGCGCCGCAGCGGTCGCATCGGTCCTGTGCGGTCAATGGGGCAGTCATCGTTGCAGTCACATCAGCATGTAACCACCCTCGGCGCCGTTCCATACCCGTGAACGGGGTGAGTTCGCTCCGGGCGGACTCCGGCGACCGTCGGCGCCCGCTCCGTCCCCAGCCCGCGCGGCAGACCGCCGCACCGCTCACGACTCCTTAGGATCGACCGGTGCCTCCCAAGTCGACCGCGTCCCCCGAGCTCTACACCGCCCGTCACCTCTCCGTCCTCGAGGGCCTCGAGGCGGTGCGCAAGCGCCCCGGCATGTACATCGGCTCCACCGACTCCCGCGGGCTCATGCACTGCCTGTGGGAGATCATCGACAACGCGGTGGACGAGGCGCTCGAGGGCCACGGCGACGCGATCGACATCGTCCTGCACCCGGACTCCTCGGTGGAGGTCCGCGACAACGGCCGCGGCATCCCCGTCGACACGGTCGACTCCGTGGGCCTGAGCGGCGTCGAGGTCGTCTTCACCAAGCTCCACGCCGGCGGCAAGTTCGGCGGCGGCTCGTACGCCGCCTCCGGCGGCCTCCACGGCGTCGGCGCCTCCGTCGTCAACGCCCTGTCCGCGCGGCTCGACGTCGAGGTCGACCGTGGCGCCAAGACCTACCGGATGAGCTTCCACCGTGGCGAGCCGGGAGTCTTCGACGACCGCAGGGGCACCGGCCCCGAGTCGCCGTTCGCCCCGTTCACCGAGGGCAGCGAGCTGGCCGTCGTCGGGAAGGTCGCCCGCGCGAAGACCGGCACCCGGGTGCGCTACTGGGCCGACCGCCAGATCTTCCCGACCTCCGCGCACTTCTCCTACGAGGACCTCGTCGACCGCGCGCGGCAGACGACGTTCCTCGTCCCCGGCCTGACGATCACCGTCCGGGACGAGCGTGCCCTGCCCGGGACGCCCGGCGCGGACGGACCGGTCGAGGAGGTGTTCCGCCACGACGGCGGCGCGGTCGACTTCGCCGACTTTCTCGCCCCCGACGCCTCCGTGACCGACACGTGGCGGCTCACCGGCTCCGGCACGTTCACCGAGACCGTCCAGGCCCTCGACGGCGCCGGGCACCTGAGGCCCAAGGACGTCGAGCGCACGTGCGAGGTCGACATCGCCCTGCGGTGGGGCATCGGCTACGACACCCACGTGCGCTCGTTCGTCAACATCATCGCCACGCCGAAGGGCGGCAGCCACCTCACCGGCTTCGAGCAGGGCCTGCTCAAGTGCGTCCGCAAGCACATCGATGCCAACGCCCGCCGCCTCAAGGTCACCGCGAAGGACCCGAAGATCGAGAAGGACGACGTCCTCGCGGGTCTGACCGCCGTCGTCACCGTCCGCCTCCCCGAGCCCCAGTTCGAGGGGCAGACGAAGGAGGTCCTCGGCACGGCGCCCGTGCGCGCCATCGTCGCCCGGGTCGTCGAGAAGGAGCTGGGCGCGCTCCTCGCCTCGCCCAAGCGGTCGGAGAAGCTCCAGTCGGCCGCCCTCCTCGAGAAGGTCGTCGGCGAGATGCGCGCCCGCGTCTCCGCGCGGCTCCACAAGGAGATCTCGCGGCGCAAGAACGCCCTCGAGACGTCGACGCTGCCGGCAAAGCTCGCGGACTGCCGCACCGACGACGTCGGGCGCAGCGAGCTCTTCATCGTCGAGGGTGACAGTGCACTGGGCACCGCCAAGCTCGCCCGGCAGAGCGACTTCCAGGCGCTGCTGCCCATCCGGGGCAAGATCCTCAACGTCCAGAAGGCCTCCGCGGGAGACATCCTGCGCAACGCCGAGGTCGCCTCGATCATCCAGGTCCTTGGCGCCGGGTCGGGACGCACCTTCGACATCGACGCCGCCCGCTACGGCAAGGTCGTCCTCATGACGGACGCCGACGTCGACGGCGCACACATCCGCACCCTCCTGCTCACCCTCTTCTTCCGGTACATGCGCCCGCTCGTCGAGGCCGGCCGGGTCTTCGCCGCCGTGCCGCCCCTGCACCGGGTCGAGCTCACGGGGGCGGGCGGCAAGAAGGGCGAGAAGCTCTACACGTACTCCGAGACCGAGCTCCACACGCTCCTGCGTCGCCTCGACCGCCAGGGCAAGCGCTACAAGGAGCCGATCCAGCGGTACAAGGGCCTGGGGGAGATGGACGCCGACCAGCTCGCCGAGACGACGATGGACCCCGCGCACCGCACCCTGCGCCGGGTGAGCATGGCCGACGCCGCCGCCCTGGAGAACGCCGAGCGGGTCTTCGAGCTCCTCATGGGCAACGACGTCGCCCCGCGCAAGGACTTCATCGTCGCGGGCGCCCGGGACATCGACCGCGACCGCATCGACGCCTGACGGCCACGCGCGCCGCACCTGAAGGCGGGTGCGGGGGGCCGGGCCGCGGCCGGCGGGAGGGGCTGGCCCTCCCACCGGCCCTGAGGGCCCGGCCGGGCGCCCGGGCGCAGGACGGCCACGGTGCGCCCCCTTAGAATCCTCCGCATGCCTTCTTCCCTCGCCGACCGCGCAGCACCCCCCGAGCACGTCGACCTCCCGGGGACCCACCTCGGCCTCACGTGGCGCCCGCTGACGACGCAGGACGCCGAGGAGGCCCTCGCGCTCGTCCGGCGCGGCGAGGCGGTCGACGACCCGATCCACCCCATGGCGGCCGAGGAGCTCGCCAACATGCTGGCCCGGCCCGAGCACGGGATCGAGGCCGACAGCCTCGGCGGGTTCGACGGCGACGGCCAGCTGCGTGCGGCGGCGCTCGTCCACGCCCCGCCCGGGGACGAGTCCCACGCGCGGGTCTTCGTCGCGGCGTCGGTCGACCCGCAGTGGCGGGGCCGCGGGATCGGCCGGGCGCTACTCACGTGGCAGGACGGCCGGGCGCGCCAGATGCTCGCCCAGATGGACCCCTCGCTGCCGGGGCGCATCGCCGCCTACGTGGACGAGCACCACACGGACCGCCGCCGGCTCTACGCCGCGGCGGGCTTCGGACTCACGCGCACCTACCAGGACATGCGCCGGGACCTCAGCGAGCCGCTCCCCGAGGTGTCGGTGCCTGCGGGCGTGCAGATCGTCGCGTGGACCCCGGACCTGGACGACCAGGTGCGCCGCGCCCACAACGAGGCGTTCCGCGACCACTGGGGGTCCCAGCCCGTGGAGGAGGGCGCGTGGGGGAAGATCCACCGCGCGCTCGTGCCCGAGTGGAGCATGGTCGCCCTCGCGGACGACGACGTCGCCGGCTACGCGCTGACGTCGCGGCACGAGCACCAGTGGGACGCCCTGGGCCACTCCGAGGGGTTCATCGAGCTCCTCGGGGTCTTGCGGCCCCACCGGGGGTCCGGGCTCGCACGGACGCTCCTCGCCTCGGCGATGGAGGCCATGGCGCGCGACGGGATCGACGTGGCCGCGCTCGACGTCGACACGGAGAACCCGTCGGGGGCGCACCACTTCTACGAGCGCATGGGGTTCCGCCCCGATCGCTCGCGCCTGCTCTACACCATCGAGATCTGAGCCCGACGGAGGACCCGTGCGACCGAGGTGGGTTCAGCGGGCCGTGAGGCCGTATCGTCGCACCATGCCCGAGGACCTCCCCGACGCCCAGCGCGCGCAGACGGCTCGCCCGCCGTCGCCGCTGCCGGCGCCCGTCGGCGACCACGGTCTCGCGTGGCGCTCGCTGAGCCTCGCGGACAACGTCGCACTCGTCGAGCTGCTCGCACGCATCGAGGAGCACGACAACCCGCCGTACCGCACGACGGTGGAGGAGTCGGCGGAGAACTTCGCCCAGGCCGGCAACGAGGCCGCCCACGACATGCTCGGCGGGTTCGACGCGGACGGCGTCATGCGCGCCTTCGGCATGGTGCGGATCCGCTCCGGTGAGGGGGGCCTCGTCCGCGCGCTGTGCGAGGGCGGGGTCGACCCGCGCTGGCGCCGCCGCGGCATCGGCACCGCGCTCCTCGCGTGGCAGGTCGAGCGGGCGCGCCAGCGCGTCGGTGACGACCGCGACGTGGCGGCACGGATCGTCGTCCACGTCGAGGACGGCATGGACGACGCCGTCAGCCTCCTGCGCCGCGCCGGGTTCGCGGCCCGTCGCTGGTACACCGAGATGCGCCGGGACCTCGCGAAGGAGATCCCGCAGGTCCAGCTGGGCGCCAACCTCCGCGTCGAGCCGTGGCAGCCCTCGCTCGACGACGCCGTCCGCCGTGCCCACAACGAGGCGTTCCGGGACCAGTGGGGCGCCGAGCAGCACACGCCCGAGACGTGGACGCAGGGGCGCACGTTCTTCGCTCCCGAGTGGAGCTTCGTCGCGCTCGACCGCACGAGCGACCGGGCCCGCGTCGCGGGGTACCTCATGTCCGGGCGGTACGAGCTCGACTGGCCCGCGCAGGGCTGGACCGAGGGGTACACCGAGGTCCTCGGTGTCCGCCGCGAGTGGCGCGGCAAGCGCATAGCCACGGCCCTCCTCACGACCGCCATGCGGGCCTACGCTGCCGATGGCATGCAGTACGCCGGGCTCGGCGTCGACCGCGCGAGCCGGACGGCGCCGCTCGGGCTCTTCACGCACCTCGGCTACGAGCCGACGCGTGGCTCGGCGATGTACACGCTCGAGATCGGCGCGACGCCGCCCCCGGGCTCCGCGGACTAGCCCGACCAGGGCTCGCGGGCGCGCGCCGCGGCCGCGGCTCCTGCCCAGGTCACGCCGCTCCTCGGCCTCGGGCACCCCGACGGGCGTCACGAGGACGCCCGCCACCGCGGACCCGACCGGATGGCCGAGGGGTCAGCCGATCGCCGCGACCGGTACGGGTAGCGCGTGGCCTGAGCCGTCGCGCCGCTCCTCGGGCTCGGGCAGCTCGACGGGCTGGCCACCGGCCGCCGTCGCGCGCACCGGCCCGACACCGACCCACGCCTGGACGAGAGTGTCCTCCCCGCGCAGGAAGCGGTGGGCGCGCACGCCCCCGGTGGCCCGCCCCTTGGCGGGGTAGCGGTCGAGCGGGGTCACCTTCGCCGTCCCGGGCACGGTTCCGGGCAGGGCGTTGGACGTCCCCGCCACGGTGACGACGAGGCTCCGGGAGACGTCGTCGGGGCCGATCGCGGCGACCGTGAGGACGCGGGCGTCGCCGCCGAGGCGGATCCCGGCCATGCCCCCCGCCGTACGCCCCTGCGGGCGCACGGCGGCGGCGTCGAAGCGGAGGAGCTGGGCGTCGGAGGTGAGGAGGACGAGCCGGTCCTCGTCGGTGGCGTGCACGGCCCCGACGACGGAGTCGCCCTCCTTGAGCGTGATGACGCCCCACGAGTCCCGGTTCCCCGGCCGGTCCGCCATGCTCACCCGCTTGATGGTGCCGCCCGCCGTGGCGAGCGTGAGCGTCGGCGCGTCCTCGTCGAGGCGGGCGAGGCCGAGGACCTCCTCGCCGGGCTCGAGGGAGACGAGCTCGGCCACGGGTGCGCCGCCGGACAGGCCGGGAGCGGCGTCCGTCGGGGGCAGGGCCGGGGCGTCGAGGACCTCGAGGCGCACGATGCGCCCGGCGCTCGTGACGAGCCCGACGTGACCGCGGGTCGTGGCGGGCACGGCCGAGCGGATCGAGTCGTGGGCGCTGCGCGGGCCGTCGCGGCGCGGCTTGTCCTGGGCGCGCGCGAGGAGGCCGGTGCCGCCCATGAGCACCCAGCAGGGCGCGTCCGGGACCTCGAGGGGCACGGCGGAGCCCCGGGAGGCGGAGGCCGCCTGCGCGGCCGGGCCGCCGGTCTGCTCGAGGAGGACCGTGCGCCGGGCCGTGCCGTGGTCGGCTGCCACCTGGGCGAGCTCGTCGGAGACGTGCCGCCGCAGGAGCTGCTCGTCGGCGAGGATGGCCTCGAGCTCGGCGATCTCGCGGACGAGCTCGTCGCGCTCCGCCTCGAGCTCGAGGCGGGAGAACTTCGTCAGCCGGCGGAGCCGGAGGGCGAGGATGTACTCCGCCTGCGGCTCGGAGAGGTCGAAGACGGTCATGAGCCGGGCGCGGGCCGCGTCGGCGTCGTCCGAGGTGCGGATGACGGCGATGACCTCGTCGATGTCCGCGATCGCGACGAGCAGGCCGGCGACGAGATGGGCGCGCTCGATGCGCTTGGCGAGGCGGTGCTCCGTGCGCCGGCGCACGACGCTGAGGCGGTGCCCGACGTAGACGACGAGGAGCTCGCGCAGCCCCAGGGTCCGCGGCTGACCGTCGACGAGCGCGACGTTGTTGATGCCGAAGGACTCCTCCATCGGCGTGTACCGGAAGAGCTGCTCGAGGACCGCCTCGGGGTTGAACGCGTTCTTCACCTCGATGACGAGGCGGAGGCCGTGCCCGCGGTCGCTGAGGTCGACGACGTCGGCGATGCCCTGGAGCTTCTTCGCCTGGACGGCGTCCTTGATCTTCTCGATGACGCGTTCGGGACCCACGAGGTAGGGCAGCTCGGTGACGACGATCCCGCGCCGGCGGGCCGTGATGCTCTCCATGTGCGTCGTCGCCCGGGTGCGAAAGCTCCCCCGGCCGGTCGCATAGGCCTCGCGGACGCCGTCGAGCCCGACGATCTTGCCGCCGGAGGGCAGGTCGGGGCCGGGGACGAACCGCATGAGCTCGTCGAGCGTCGCCTCGGGCCGGGCGATGAGGTGGCGCGCGGCCGCGACGACCTCGACGAGGTTGTGCGGCGGCATGTTCGTCGCCATCCCCACGGCGATGCCGGAGGCCCCGTTGACGAGGAGGTTCGGCAGGGCCGAGGGCAGGACCTCGGGCTGCATGAGCTGGTTGTCGTAGTTGGGGACGAAGTCGACGACGTCCTCGTCGAGGCCCGCGGTCATGACCATCGCGGCCGCGGCGAGCCTGGCCTCCGTGTACCGGGGGGCCGCAGGTCCGTCGTCGAGCGAGCCGAAGTTGCCGTGGCCGTCGACGAGCGGGACGCGCAGGGAGAACGCCTGCGCCATGCGGACGAGGGCGTCGTAGATCGCGGTGTCGCCGTGGGGGTGCAGCTTGCCCATGACCTCGCCGACGACGCGCGCCGACTTCACGTACCCGCGCTCGGGCCGCAGCCCCATCTGGTCCATCATGAAGAGGATGCGCCGCTGGACGGGCTTGAGGCCGTCGCGGGCGTCGGGCAGGGCGCGCGAGTAGATGACCGAGTAGGCGTACTCGAGGAACGATCCCTGCATCTCGAGGGAGACGTCGATGTCGACGATGTTCTCGGGCACCGGCGCGGTGTGGGTCGGAGGGGTCCGGCGTGGCATGGGGTCGATTCTCCCCGACGACGGGGCGTCGGTGCGCCAGCCGCGCGGGCGCGCCGGGCACCCACGCGGAGCGCGAGCACGACGCCCACGAGCGGTCCCTAGGGTGGGGGCCGGAGGTGGGGCATGGGCGGGAGCGCGCTGGACAGCGTCCTCGGCGACCTCGCGTGCCCGCTGTGCGGCGCCGCACTGGCGCGGGCCGGCTCGGCGCTGCGGTGCGCCGAGGGGCACGCCTACGACGTCGCCCGGCAGGGCTACGTCACCCTGCGCAGCGGCGCCTCCGCCGGCACGGGGGACTCGGCGGCCATGGTCGCCGCCCGCGAGGCGTTCCTCACCCGGGGGCACTACGCCCCGATCGCCGGCGCCCTGACCGAGGCCGTGGGGGCCGCCCTCGGCGTCGTCGTCGGCGCGCCGGCTGCCCCTGCCGCCCCTGCCCCTGCCGCCCCTGCGCCTGGCGCCGGGGCTCGCGCCACCTCGCCTGCCACCGACCCAGCTGCCCCTCCTGTCACCGCGCCCGGCACCGGGTCACGCGCCGCCGCACACGAGGCCGGCCCGCTGTGCGTCGACCTCGCCGGCGGCACGGGCCACTACACGCGCGCCGTCCTCGAGGCGCACCCCGGGGTGCGCGGGGTGTGCCTCGACGTCTCCGCCCCGGCGCTGCGCCGCGCCGCCCGCGCCCACGAGCGCCTCGCCGCGGTCGGCGCCGACGTGTGGCGGCCCCTGCCGCTGCGGGACGATGCCGCCGCGTGCGTCCTCAGCGTCTTCGGTCCGCGCAACGTCGCCGAGATCGTCCGGGTGCTCACGCCGGGCGGGCGGCTCGTCGTCGTCACGCCGACGCCGCGGCACCTGCACGAGCTGGCCGGGCCCCTCGGCATGATCGGCGTCGACCCGCGCAAGGACGAACGCCTCGCGACCCAGCTCGAGGGCCTCACCCTCGCCGCGCGGCAACCTCTCGAGTACGAGGTCGCCATGAGCCGCGCGGACGCGTGCGACGCCGTCCTCATGGGGCCGAGCGCCCACCACGTCGAGGAGGCCGCCCTGCGCGCCCTCGTCGACGCCCTCCCGGAGCCCGTCCGGGTCACGGTCTCGGTCACCCTCACCGCGTGGACGACGGGTCCCACGCCCGGCCCCGACCCCCGAACTAGGCTGGCGCCATGAGCGAGGACGCGTCGGCCGGCACCGCGGCCTACCCCACGCACTGGGAGGCCGACGTCGTCCTGCGGGACGGCGTCCCCATGCACATCCGGCCGATCCGTCCCGACGACGCCGACGCCCTCCAGCGGATGCACCTGCGCCAGTCCCCGACGTCGGTCTACTACCGGTTCTTCGTCCCCATGCAGCGCCTGAGCGAGCGCGACCTCCACCGCTTCACCCACGTCGACCACACCGACCGCGTCGCCCTCGTCCTCACGAGCGGCGAGGAGATCGTCGCCGTCGGGCGCTTCGACCGGCTCGACGCCCGGGAGGAGGCGGAGGTCGCGTTCTACGTCGCGGACTCCGAGCACGGCCGCGGCCTCGGCTCGGTCCTCCTCGAGCACCTCGCGGCCGCGGCGCGCGAACGGGGGGTGTCCCGCTTCACCGCCGAGGTCCTGCCCGGCAACGCCCGCATGATCTCGGTCTTCCGGGACGCCGGCTACGAGGTGAGCCAGGTCTTCGACGACGGCATCATCGCCGTCGCGTTCGACATCGAGGAGACCGGCCGGTCGTGGACCGTCATGGCCGAGCGCGAGCAGCACGCGGAGTCGCGCAGCATGCGGGCGCTCCTGTCCGCGGGGTCCGTCGTCGTCGCCGGCCTCGGCGGGGACGAGCACGTCCTCGCCGAGCAAGCCGCGGTGGCAGCGCGCTCCGGGGGCTTCACGGGACCCGTCCACCTCGTCGGCGTCGCGGGGTCGACGGCGCAGAGCCTCGCCGACGTCACCGGTCCGGTCGAGCTCGCCGTCCTCTCCGGCCCCGCGCGCGACGTCGTCGCCGCGATCGAGGAGTGCCGCCGCCTCGAGGTGCACGCCGCCGTCGTCCTCTCCGGCGGGTTCGCGGAGGCGTCGGCCGAGGGGGAGGAGCTCCAGCACGAGCTCGTCCGCCGCACGCGCGCCGCCGGGATGCGCCTCGTGGGTCCCGCCTCGTTCGGCGTCATCGCGGCCGGGCCGCACGGGCGGCTCAACGTCACGGTCCGTCCCGAGGTCCCCGACGGCGACGTCGGTCTCTTCTGCCAGTCCGCGGCCGCCGGCGTGACGATGGTCGGCGCGGCGCAGCGGCGGGGGATCGGCCTGCACAGCCTCCTCTCGGCCGGCAACCGCGCGGACGTCTCCGGCAACGACACGATGCAGTTCTGGCAGGACGACGACGCCACGCGCGTCGTCGCCGTCAACCTCGAGTCCATCGGCAACCCCCGCAAGTTCTCGCGCATCGCCCGGCGCCTGAGTGCATCGAAGCCCGTCATCGCCGTCGTCTCGGGCCAGACGGGCCAGGTGGTCCCGCCCGGGCACACGGTCCGCACGACGCGCGAGCCGCAGCGGGCCCTCGCCCAGATGCTCGAGCAGGCGGGCGTCATCCGGGTGCGCGGCGTCCACGAGATGCTCGACCTCGCGCAGCTCTTCTCCGCGCAGCCGCTCCCGGCCGGGCCGCGGCTCGGAGTCCTGTCGAACTCGGGCGCCCTCACGTCCCTCGTCGTCGGCGCCGGCCGCGCGCACGGCCTGCGCGCGGCGGACCTCAGCATCGGGCTGCCCCCGCTGGCGGGCGCGGACGCCTACGCGCAGGCGCTCGAGACGATGTGCGCGCGCGACGACTGGGACGCGCTCGTCGTCATCCACGCCCCGCCGATCGGCGGGACCGGTCCCGAGCTCGCGCGGGCCATCGCCGCCGCCGCGGCGGCGGACGGGCGCACGGTCCTCGCGTGCGTCGACGGCCCGCACGGCCTCTGTGCCGAGCTGAGCGCCCCCGGCCCGGACGGGACCGTGCGCACGGTGCCGGCGTTCGCGACCGCCCCCGACGCCGTCGCCGCGCTCGCCGGTGCCGTCGAGTACGCCACGTGGGTGGCGCAGGACCGCGGCGAGCTCGCCGACCCGGCCGGTATCGCCCCGGCCCGGGCACGCGAGCTGCTCGCCCCCGCCCTGCGCGACCTCCCGCCCGGGACGACGCGGCGCCTCGACGCGGGGGCGGCGGCCGACCTGCTCGCCTGCTACGGCCTCGGCGTCATCCCCTTCCGGCGGGTGCGGGACAGCGCCGAGGCGGTGGCGGTGGCCGAGGAGCTGGGGTGGCCCGTCGCGCTCAAGACGAGCGACGAGGTCCTGCGTCACCGCGCCGACCTCGGCGGGGTGCGCCTCGACCTCGGCAGCCCGGCCGAGCTGCGCGAGGCGATGCGGCAGATGCGCACGAACCTCGAGCCGATCCTCGGCCCCGCCGTCCGGTTCGACGTCCAGCCGATGGCCCCGGCGGGGGTCGCGTGCGTCGTGCGGGGCACCGAGGACGCCCTCTTCGGCCCGGTCGTCTCCTTCGGGCTCGGCGGGGACGCGGTCGAGCTCCTCGACGACATCGCGTTCCGGATCCCGCCGCTCACCGACGTCGACGTCGCCGGGATGATCCGCTCGGTCAAGGCGTCGCCCCGCCTCTTCGGCCACCGCGGCCTGCCGACCTTCGACGTCGCGGCTCTCGAGGACGTCCTCGCGCGTGTGTCGGTCCTCACGGACGACCTCCCCGAGGTCGCCACGATCGTGCTCAACCCGGTCCTCGTCGCCCGCTCGGGTGCGGCGATCCTCTCGGCCGTCGTCGAGGTCGCGCTGCCCGGGCGCGCGGACAGCGGGCGCCGGGTGCTGCCGGGTGCGGGCGCGAGTGGTGCCAAGATGGAGCCGTGGCCCACCGCGACATGACGACCGACCTCGCCAAGGAACTGCGTTCCGACCTCGACCGTGCCGGGTACTACCCCGCGCTCGTCAGCGGCGTCCTCGACGTCGCGCTCGCCGGCGAGTCGGTGCTCGCCTTCCTCGTCCACCCGGAGACGACGTTCGACTCGAGCGAGGTCCGGCGGCACCTCACGGCCCTGACCCTCACGCCGACGCGCCTGGTCATCGCCCACGTCGACGACGTCGCGGGCCACGACGTGCCGTCCGCAGCCGCGACGACGGAGGCGGTGCCGCTGCGCCAGATCAGCTCGGTGGCCCTCACGCACGGCGTGACGGAGCCGGCGCGCACGCGCGGCGGCGTCGACGCCCAGGAGCTGACGATCGCGGTGAGCTGGGGCACCGTCCAGCGCGTCGACCTCGAGCCCGCCACGTGCGCGGACCCCGCCTGCGACGCCGACCACGGCTACACCGGGATGCTCACGCCCGAGGACGTCGTCGTGCGGGTGAGCGCGCAGGCCGAGGGCGCCGACGCGCTCGCGCGCGCGCTCGCCTTCGCCCGCGCGCTGTCCGCCGCGACCGTGGGAGCGGCGTGACGGAGCTCGACGCCGACGTCGTGGGGGCAGGAGCCCGGACGCCCGCCGACCTGCGGCTCCCCGACTACGGCGGCGCCTGCCTGCGGGCGGTGCTCCCGGCGGCGCTCGACGCGCTCGGCGCGGAGACGACGAGCGGTGGGCGGACGTCGGCGCAGGACCGCGAGCTCCTCGGCCTGCCGCGGGCGCGCAAGGTGTGCGTCGTCCTCGTCGACGGACTTGGCGCGCAGATGCTCGCCGAGCGCGGCGGGCACGCCCCGTTCCTGCGCTCCCACCTCCCCGACTCCCTCACCCTGACGAGCGGCTACCCCTCGACGACGGCGACGAGCCTGACGATGCTCGGCACGGGGGAGACCCCGGGCGCCACCGGCATGCTCGGGTACACCGTCCGCAACCCCGCCGACGGCGCGCTGCTCAACCTCATCACGTGGGAGGACGCGGGCCTCCACCCGCGCGAGTGGCAGCGTGTGCCGACCCTCGTCGAGCGGCTCGGCGCGCCGCCCGCGGGCCCGGACATCGTCTCGGTCGGCCCCGCGCGCTTCGTCGGCTCCGGCCTGACCGAGGCGGCGCTGCGCGGGCCGCGGTTCGTCGCCGCGGGGAGCCTCGCCGACCGGGTGGACGCGACCGTGCGCCTCCTGCGCAAACCGAGCGCCGCCGACGCCGTCTACCTCTACTGGGGCGACGTCGACAAGGTCGGGCACCACCACGGGTGGGGCTCCTGGCAGTGGGGCGAGGAGGTCGAGGCGGCCGACGCCGAGCTCGCCCGGCTCGCCCGTGAGCTGCCCCGCGGCACGCTCCTGCTCATCACCGCGGACCACGGCATGGTCGACCTCGTCGACGACTCTCGCGTCGACGTCGCGACGACGCCGGAGCTCGCCCGCGGCGTCGACCTCGTCGCCGGGGAGCCGCGCGCCGTCCACGTCCACTGCGAGCCGGGCCAGGCGGAAGCGGTCGCCGCCCGGTGGAGCGACGTCCTCGGGGAGAGCGCCTGGGTGCTCCTGCGCGAGGAGGCGGAGGCGGTGGGCCTCTTCGGCGCCCTGCTCGAGAAGAACCGCACCGTCGTCGGGGACGTCGTCGTCGCGGCTCGCGGCAGGCGGGCGATCGTCGACTCCCGGACCCAGACGCCCGGCTCGATCGCCCTCGTCGGCGTCCACGGCTCGCTCACGCCCGCCGAGCTGCTCGTGCCGCTCGTCCGCGTGGTGGTCTGAGGTGGCCGAGCTCGTCTTCTTCTCGGGGACGATGGACTCGGGCAAGTCCACCCTCGCGCTCCAGGTCGACTACAACCACAGCCAGCGCGGCCGCGAGGGCCTCATCTTCAGCCGCAACGACCGGGCTGGGACCGCCGTGCTCTCCTCGCGGCTCGGGCTGCGCGCCGCGGCGGTCGAGGTGGGGGACGACACCGACTTCTGGGGCGAGGTCGTCCGCCGCCGCACCCACGGCGGCCGCGTCGACTACCTCGTGTGCGACGAGGCGCAGTTCTACGCCCCGGCGCAGGTGGAGCAGCTCGCCCGGCTCGTCGACGAGATGGGCGTCGACGTCTTCGCGTTCGGCATCACGACCGACTTCCGGACGCGGCTCTTCCCGGGAGCGGCGCGGCTCGTCGAGCTCGCGGACCGCGTGGAACGGCTCCAGGTCGAGGCGCTGTGCTGGTGCGGGGCACGGGCCACCCACAACGCACGCACGATCGACGGCGTCATGGTGACGAGCGGCGAGCAGGTCGTCGTCGGGGACACCGCCGGGGCGAACGCGCGGGAGGGCGTCGCGGGGTACGAGGTCCTCTGCCGACGGCACCACACGAGGCGGGTCACCGCCGTGACGGCGGGCGCGGCGGAGCTCAGCCCCTCCACCCTGCCGCTCGGCTGAGGCCCGGTCAGCGAGCCTGGCAGCCCGACGTCGTTGAGTCCGGCCCGCGGCGGCCGTGCGGCTGAGCCCGGGGTTCTACCGCGGCGTGCCCCCGGTGCGGCCCGTCACTCCGGCTTGGCGCCGAAGACGATCTCGTCCCAGCTCGGCACGCTCGTCCGGCGTCCCTTGGCCCGCGAGCGTCGCTTGAGCGCGTCGTCCGACGAGGGCGCAGCGCCGCCCGTGCTGCTGCCGGGGGCGCCACCGGCGGGGGTCCGGCCGCCGGACGCCGTGGCGCCGCGCGAGGTGGACCGGCTCGCGTCGGCGGCGGCGTCGGCCCTGCCGCCGCCGGTGCCGTCACCGGCGCCGGCGGCCCGGTTCCCACCGTCGCGCCCCTGCGGCTCGTGCCCGGACCCGGCGGGACGCTGCTCCGGCGAGCCCGACGGTGCGGCGTCGTCCCCGCGGCCGGTGGCGCCGGCGCTCGGGGCGCTCGTGCTCGTGGCGCCCGCGGGGTGGCGTGCGCTCTCGTCCCGGCGTGCCCGCGCGGGCATGGCGAGCACGTGGGCGTCGCGCGCCTCGTCGGGGCGCGACGCCGGCGGGTGGGCGGCCGGGGGGAGGTCCCAGTCGCCGTCGTCGTCGAAGCCGGGTCCGAGGTCGAGCTCCTGCCGGGTGCCGCGGCTCGCACTCAGCTCGGCGAGGAGGTCGTCGGTGGAGGGAGAGGTGTCGGCGCCCTCGGCGGCGCTGTGCGCGGAGGGGTTGTGCCGGTCCTGGACGCGGGCGTCGACAGCTGCGAGGACGGGGCCGAGGTCGCCGTCGGTCTCGACGTCGTAGACGCGGACGGGGCTGAGGTGGCGCCTGGTGCCCGGGCCGGTGCTCGCGCCGCCCGAGGAGAACTCCGTCTCGGAGAGCCAGCGGCTCTCGTCGTCGAGCGCGTGGACCGCACGGGAGGTCATGTCGGCGTGCCAGCGCGCCTCACGGTGCCGGTCGCCCGCCTCGAACGTGACGACGACCTCCCACGTCTTGCCGGCGCGGCGCACGGCGTCCCACGTCAGCTCCGACGTCGCCACCCCGCGCGCGGCGAGGCGGTCGACGACGAGGTCGCCGAGGACGGGCGCGTCCTCGGCCCGACCGATGTGGAAGTTGCGTGCCTGCTGGACCACCCAGGTGCGCTCGGCGACGACGGGGCCCTCGTAGCGGCGCACGTGCTCGACGGGCAGCCCGGCCTCCTCGGCGACCTCCTCGGCCGTCGCGCCGGCCCGGATCTTCGCCTGGATGTCCTTGGGCCGCAGCGTGGAGGCACCGGCGGCGCGGAGCTGCTCGAGCTGGGGCCTGTCACGGCGCACAGCGGCGCGCAACGCGTCGTTGACGCGCAGCTGGTAGCGCTGACCGTCCGGTCCGGTGAGCATGAGGTGCTCACCGTCACCGAGCAGGCCGCGCAGTTCGAGCTCAACCATGGGTCCCCCTTCGAGGTATGCACGCCAGGGTGCCATCCAGCTGGTGCGCGGGCGCGCATTCCCTGCGGTGTGTTCGCCACGGGTGCGGGCGGCGGTGGATCATGGCGGCCGGACGCACCAGTGGCACGACGAGGAGGACGCATGGACGGCACGACCGTACGGCACGCGGGGCAGGCGGAGGGCACGAGCGGGGACGAGGTGCGCGAGCTCATGGCGCTCGCGGAGCGGCTGGCGCGCGAGGCCGGCGACCTCGTCGGCACGGCTGCGCGCGAGAAGACCGCGAGCGTCGCCCTGACGAAGTCGAGCGTCGTCGACGTCGTCACCGAGGTGGACCAGGCGGCCGAGGCGCTCCTGCGCGAGCGGATCACGGCCGCCCGACCGACGGACGGCATCCTCGGAGAGGAGGAGGCGGCCCTCGTCGGGACGTCCGGCCTCACGTGGGTGCTCGACCCCATCGACGGCACCGTCAACTTCCTCTACGGCCTGCCGAGCTTCTCCGTGAGCGTCGCCGTCGTCGCGGGGGAGCCGGACCCGGCGACGTGGACCCTTCTCGCGGGCTGCGTCTACGCGCCGGCCACCGGCGCGACGTGGACCGCCGGCCGGGGGCTCGGCGCGTACGCGGACGGCGAGCGGCTGCGGCTCGGCACGCCCCCTCCGCTCGGGCAGGCGCTCGTCGGCACGGGCTTCTCCTACACCGAGGACGGACGTCGCGGCCAGGCAGAGGTGCTCACCCGCGTCCTGCCCCGGGTCCGCGACATCCGGCGGCTCGGGTCCGCGGCGATCGACCTGTGCCTCGTCGCGCAGGGCCGGCTCGACGCGTTCTACGAGCGCTACCTCAACCCCTGGGACATGGCCGCGGGCGCGCTCGTCCTCGCCGAGGCGGGGGGCGTCGTGCGCGGGCTCGGCGAGGCGCCCGCCGGCTCCGCCATGACGATCGGCGGGCACCCGGACGTCGCCGCGGCGCTGGCGGCCGTCATCGCCGGTGACGACGCGGCCTAGGCCGGCTGGGAGGCACGGGCGCCGAGCGGGGCCCGCGCGCGCCAGGTGCGCGGGTGGCGGGGCCGGCGCTCGTCGCCACGCCGAGGGTGAACGGATGCGGTGGTCCGCATCGTCATGGTGCACAATCCCGGTGCTGCGGGAACAACTTGGGCGCCGTTGCGTTGCTCAGGTTGTTGGCGCGCGGCGCCACCACCCTTTCCACCGATGAACAGAACCGGAGCGTGACGTCTTCCATGGCGACCGACTACGACGCACCCCGCAAGAACGAGGAGGACACCTCCGAGGACTCCATCGAGGAGCTCAAGGCCCGGCGGGCCGAGAAGAACTCCGGTGCGGTCGACGAGGACGAGGCCGAGGCGGCCGAGGGCTTCGAGCTCCCCGGGGCAGACCTGAGCGGCGAGGAGCTCTCCGTGCGCGTCCTCCCGCGCCAGGCGGACGAGTTCACCTGCTCGCGGTGCTTCCTCGTCCACCACCGCAGCCAGCTGGCCTACGAGGACGGCGGCCAGCTCGTCTGCTCGGAGTGCGCGGCCTGAGCAGCGGCACGTAGCGCCGCGGCAAGCTCGCGCGGCCTGCGCGTGCAGACCAGCCAGTAGGGGGCCGGGTCGCTCGCGTCGAGCACCGGCACCCGGACCGCCGCGTCCGACCACGGACGTTGGCACACGAAGGCCCGGGCGTCGGCCCCTGGCCCCAGCGCGGCGCGCAGCCCATCACGATCGAGCTCCTCGGGACTCCCGAGGAGCTCGACGTCGATGTGGGCTCGGCCGGCCCGCAGCGAGGGCACCCGTCCGCCGTCGACGACGACGAGCGGCGCCGCCACCACGAGGGCGACGACGACCGCCGTGGCGACCGTGACGGCGACGACGGCCGCGAGCGGTGGGCTGAACGGCCAGACGATCAGACCGGTCGAGGCGCCGAGGAGCGCGCCGACGACGACCACCGGCGCGCTCGGCGTCAGTCGCTCACGGAACAACGGGGCGGGTGAGTCGGAGAGGGCCACGGGACAACTGTGCCAGCCGCGCCGCGACGCGCCGCCACCGGCCCACGGGCAGACCGGCGGAGAACGGTCCGCGCGGAAGTCAGTACAGTCGTTCCCCGTGAGTACCGACCACGGCGTGGACGTCGCGCTACGCATGCTCGACCCCGAGCTGCCTCCACCCGCGTACGCGCACCCCGACGACGCGGGTGCGGACCTCCACGCCCGCACCGACGTCGTCCTCGAGCCGGGTGAGCGGGCGGTCGTCGCGACGGGTGTCTCGATCGCCCTGCCCACCGGCTGGGCGGCGTTCATCCACCCGCGCTCGGGCCTTGCCGCCCGGCACGGCCTCACGGTCGTCAACGCACCAGGCACGGTGGACGCGGGCTTCCGCGGCGAGATCATGGTGACGCTGCTCAACACCGACCGCGAGCACACCGTGCGGCTCGCACGGGGCGACCGGATCGCCCAGCTCGTCTTCCAGCGCGTCGCCCGCGCACGCTTCGTCGACGTCGAGGAGCTGCCGGCTTCCGTGCGCGGGACGGGCGGGCTCGGGTCGACCGGCGGGTGGTCGCCGTCCGACGCACCAGAGGTACAAGGAGAAGAACGATGAGCCTGTTCTCGAGGCGCAAGAAGAACGCCCCCGACTCCGACGTCGAGACGACCACCGACGCCACCGAGCTCGCCGACGACACCGGCGCCGCCGAGCCCGCCGGCACCGGCCCCTGGGACGTCTCCGACGTGCCGGTGCTCGGCCCACGGATCGACCTCGGCGCGCTGCGCGTCCCGGCGCGCAGCGGCATGCAGCTGCGCATGGAGGTCGAGAAGAACACGAAGCAGGTCGTCGCGGCGAGCCTGTCCGCGGGCGGGTCGGCCCTCCAGCTCCAGGCGTTCGCCGCTCCCCGCACCGCGGGGCTCTGGGACGAGCTGCGCCCGGAGATCGCCGCCTCCGTGACCGCCCAGGGCGGCACCGCGGACGAGGTCGAGGGGCCGTTCGGCCCTGAGCTGCTCTCCCGCCTCCCGGTCCGCACGCCCGAGGGCCGGTCCGGCCACCGGGCAGCCCGGTTCGTCGGCGTGGACGGCCCCCGCTGGTTCCTGCGCGGCGTCTTCACGGGCAAGGCCGCCATCGACCCCGACGCCGCGGCCGAGCTCGAGGAGATCTTCGCCGGCGTCGTCGTCGTCCGTGGCACGGAGGCCCGCGCCCCGCGCGACGTCCTCTCGCTCGAGGTGCCGGGTACCGCCGGCGCGTCCGCGGAGGCCGACGACGACGAGACACCCGACCCCACCAAGCGCGGCCCGGAGATGACGGAGACCCGATGACCGGTAGCGGCGGGACGTCGCCCGCGGGCGCGGGGGAGCGTCCCGCCGCCCGCGACGGCGGCGCCGCCGCGCGTCAGGACAGGGCGTCCGCGCCCCAGGTCGGCGCCGCCGGCCGCGCGGACGGCGCCCCGGCGTCCGACGTCAGTGGCCCCGTGCGGGGGGCGGGCGCCCTCGCCCCCGCCGCCGACGAGGTCAGTGCCCCGGTACCCGCGGCTGCACGCGAGGTCGCCGCGTCCGCACGTGCGGGCGACGCCGGCGGCGAGCCCGGTGCGGCAGCCGGCCAGCAGCGCACCGCCCGGGCCGAGCGGCCCCCGGCCCTTCCGGGAGGGCGCTCGCGCGGCCTCCAGCGGCTCCTCGCCTCGACCGCCGAGCTCGACGCCGAGGACGAGCGCGCGGCGGCGTGGAGCCGCGGCGCGACCCCGCTCGCCGAGGTCCGCCCCCGCACGCGGGTCAAGGTCGCCGGTGTCCTCAGCGCGGTGACGTACCGTCCCAAGGAAGGGATGCGCGCCCTCGTCGGCCGCCTCTACGACGGCTCCGCCAGCGTCGACCTCGTGTGGCTCGGCCGGCGGACCGTCCCCGGGATCGAGCCGGGCCGCCGCCTGCTCGCCGAGGGCATGGTCTTCGCCGGGCGTGCCCGCCCTACCATCTTCAACCCCGCCTACGAGCTCATCCCCGAGGAGCCCCGCCCATGACCGAGCGACCGACCACCGGCGCGGCCGACCGTGGCACCCCGGACCACGCCGCCCCGGACCACGGCGCGACGGACGCGGGCCCGGACCACCACCGCGCCCCCGCGGTCGATCCCGCGACGGCACGCACCACCACGGCTGCCGGCGCGGCGTCCCCCGCCGGGGAGGAGGGCGAGGGCGCCCCGTCCGCCGCCACGACCGACCCCGCCGCCCCCGCCGCGCGGGCCGGGGTGCACCAGCTCATCGGCGAGGACTTCTCCCTCTCGGAGTCGATCGGTGGGCTCCGCGGGGTCATCGAGTCGATCCTGCCCGGCGCGGTGTTCGTCATCGTCTTCGTCGCGACCCGCGAGCTGACGCCGCCGCTCGTCGCCTCGCTCGCGGTCGCCGTCGTCCTCATGGCCGCGCGGCTCATCGGGCGCACGCCCGTCACGCAGGCCGTCGGTGGCCTCTTCGGCGTCGGCATCGGCGTGTTCTGGGCCTGGCGCTCGGGCGAGGCGCAGGACTACTTCGCGTTCGGGCTGTGGACCAACGCCGCCTACGCGGTCGCGCTCATCGTCTCGGTGCTCGTGCGTTGGCCCGCCGTCGGCGTCGTCGTCGGTCTCCTGCGCCAGGAGGGCACGGCATGGCGCACCGACCTGGCCCAGCGGCCCCGCCTGCGCCGCTACACGCTCGCGACGTGGCTGTGGATCACGATGTTCGTCCTGCGCCTCGCGGTCCAGCTCCCGCTCTACCTCAGCGCCGAGGTCGCCTGGCTCGGCACCGCTCGGCTCGTCATGGGCGTGCCCCTGTGGGCGCTCACGCTGTGGGCGACGTGGGTCCTGGTGCGGGAGCCAGCAGCTCCTGCAGCGCCCGAGCGTCAGCCTCTCCCTGAGCGCTGACGACGAGGAGCAGCTCGTCACCGGCCTCGAGGGTGTCGTCGGGGCTCGGCGCGATCGGACGGTCGGCACGGATGATGGTCGCCAGCACCGTCTCGGACGGCCACGCCACCTCCCGCACCCGGCGCCCGACGACGGGGGAGTGCTCCGGCAGGGTGAGCTCGTGGATGCTCGCCCCCGAGGCGTGGAACGTGAAGATGCGGACGAGGTCGCCGACGCTGACGGCCTCCTCGACGAGCGCCGTCATGATCCGCGGCGTCGAGACCTGGACGTCGACGCCCCACGCCTCGTCGAACATCCACTCGTTCTTCGGGTTGTTGACCCGCGCGACGACGCGCGGGACGCCGAACTCCGTCTTGGCCAGGAGCGAGACGACGAGGTTCGCCTTGTCGTCACCCGTGGCGGCGACGACGACGTCGCACTCGTCGACCCCCGCGTCGGCGAGGCTGGAGATCTCGCACGCGTCGGCGAGGATCCACTCGGCGTCCGCGACGCTGGCGATCCGCATGGCGGCGGGCTGACGGTCGACGAGCGTGACCGAGTGCCCGTGGGCGAGGAGCTCGCGGGCGATCGAGCGCCCGACGCTGCCGGCGCCGGCGATGACGACGCGCATCAGTCCTCCCGGGCCGGCGGGTCGGCCAGCACGCGCTGCACGGCGTCGATGCGGTCGGTCGCCACGAGCACGTGGACGACGTCGTTCTCCTGGATGAGCGTGCCCGTCACCGGGACGATGCCGACGCCGAGCCGCGTGAGGTAGGCGACGCGGGCACCGCTCAGCTCCTCGAGCCGGGCGAGCGAGGCGCCCACCCACGCGCGGTTGAGGTCGGTGCGCACGAGCGAGACCTGGCCGGAGGCGTCCCGGTACTCCGAGACGGCGCCCATGGGCAGGAGGCGGCGCAGCACCTGGTCCGCCGTCCACCGCACGGTCGCGACCGTCGTGATCCCGAGGCGCTGGTAGACCTCCGCGCGGCGCGGGTCGTAGATCCGGGCGACGACGTTGTCGACGCCGAACGTCTCCCGCACGACGCGCGCGGCGAGGATGTTGGAGTTGTCGCCGCTCGAGACGGCGGCGAATCCGTAGGCGTCCTCGATCCCGGTCTGGGCGAGGGCGTCGCGGTCGAAACCGAGGCCGGTCACCCGGCGCCCGTCGAAGCTGTCCGGGAGCCGACGGAACGCGTCGGGGGCCTGGTCGAGGACGGCCACCGAGTGGCCGTTGGCGTCGAGCTGGGTCGCCAGCGTGGCGCCCACCCGTCCGCAACCCATGATGACGAAGTGCACCCCGTGACGGTACTCCGTGCACGCACCTCGCGGGTGGCTAGCATGGACCCTCGTGCCGAGTGTCGCGGAAGCCGTCAAGCGGGTCCTCGTCGGGCGCCCGGTCCGCAGCGAGCGGCTCGCCGCGCCCGCGCTGCCCAAACGACTCGCCCTGCCGGCCTTCTCGGCCAACGCGCTGTCCTCCGTCGCGTACGCACCCGACGAGATCCTCCTCACCCTCGCCGTCGCCGGGATGGCCGGGCTCGTCGTCGCCCCCTGGGTGGGCGTCGCCGTCGTCGTCGTGCTCCTCACCGTCGTCGCCTCCTACCGCCAGACCGTGCGTGCGTACCCCTCGGGCGGCGGGGACTACGAGGTCGCGCGCGCGAACCTCGGCCCGCGCGCCGGGACCGCCGTCGCCAGCGCGCTGCTCGTCGACTACGTCCTCACCGTCGCCGTGTCCATCTCGGCCGCGGCGCAGTACGTCACGGCGGTGACCCCGGCGCTGGACGGCCGCGCCGTCGGGGTGGCGGTGGCGCTCATCGGTGTCCTCGTCCTCGTCAACCTGCGCGGGGTGCGCCCGTCCCGCCGCTCGTTCGCCGTCCCCGTCTACCTCTACATGGGCCTCATCGGGGCGACGGCGGTGGCCGGGTTCCTCCAGCACCTCGCCGGGACGCTCGCCTCGGCCGAGAGCGCCGGCACCGAGCTCGTCGCCGCGGACCATCTCGACTCCGGACTCACCGGCCTCGCCGGTGCCGTCCTCGTCCTGCGAGCGTTCTCCTCGGGGTGCGCGGCGCTCACCGGGATCGAGGCGCTGAGCACCCGGGTACCGGCGTTCGCCCGGCCCCGTGCGCGCAACGCGAGCGCGACCCTCCTCCTCCTCGGCGTCATCGCCTCGGTCATGCTCCTCGCCGTCCTCGTCCTCGCGCGCGCCACCGGCGTCACGCTGAGCGGCACCGGGGTGGGCGACGCGGCGGACGCGACCGGCGGTGGTGAGGCGGCCGGCGCGGCGGCCGGGCCCGAGACGGACCCGCCGGTCATCGGCCAGGTGGCGGAGGCGGTATTCGCCGAGGCCCCGGTCATGGCCCTCGCGATCATGGCGGTCACCGCCGTCGTCCTCGTCCTCGCGGCCAACACGGCGTTCACCGTCTTCCCCGGCCTCGCCTCGGCGCTCGGCAAGGACAACCTCCTGCCGCGCCAGCTCCACGCACGCGGTGACCGGCTCGTGTTCTCCAACGGCATCCTCACGCTGGGGGCGGCGGCCCTCGTCCTCGTCGTCGCCCTCGACGCGTCGGTCACGCGGCTCATCCAGCTCTACATCGTCGGCGTCTTCCTCTCCTTCACGCTGAGCCAGCTCGGGATGGTCCGGCACTGGGGCGAGGAGCTGCGCACGTGCGCCGACCCCGCGCAGCGCACGCAGATGGCCCGCTCCCGTGTCATCAGCGCGCTCGGTCTGGGGATGACGGCGCTCGTGCTCGCCGTCGTCCTCATCACGCGGTTCGCCCACGGCGCGTGGGTCGCGCTCGCCCTCATGGCTGTCGCGTACGTGACCATGCGGGGCATCCACCGCCACTACGCCCGCGTCTCCGCCTCGCTCGTCCTGCACGACCCGCACGCGGCGCGCGCCCTGCCCGCGCAGGTCCACGCCGTCGTCCTCGTCTCGGGCGTGCACCAGGCGGCGCTGCGGGCCGTCGCCTACGCGCGCGCCACGCGGCCGTCGACGCTCGAGGCGATCACGGTCGCGGTCGACCGTGACACCACGGACATGCTGCGCCGCGCGTGGGAGGAGGTCGACCTGCCGGTGCCGCTCACCGTGCTGGACTCCCCGTTCCGCGAGGTCACGCGACCGGTGCTCGACCATGTGCGCTCGATCCGCCGTGACTCCCCGCGGGACCTCGTCGTCGTGTTCATCCCGGAGTACGTCGTGCACCGCTGGTGGGAGCGGTTCCTCCACAACCGCAGTGCCGCGCGGCTGCGCACCCGGCTGCTGCAGACCCCGGGCGTCGTCATCTCCACGGTGCCGTGGCAGTCGGTGCCGGACCGCACCCACGGGCACTGACCGGGCGGCTCGGGGCAGCCGTCCCGCACGGCCCGGCGAGGGGGTGCGCGATGCGTGCCTGGGGGAAGCTGTCACGCACGGCCCGGCGAGGGGGTGCGCGATCTGCGTGCCTGGGGGAAGCCGTCCCGCACGGTCCGGCGAGGGGGCGCGATGCGTGCCTGGGGGAAGCCGTCCCGCACGGCCCGGCGAGGGGTGCGCGATGCGTGCCTGGGCGAAGCCGTCACGCACGGTCCGGCGAGGGGGCGCGCCATGTGCGTGCCCGCGGGCTCGGCCGCCGTCGTGCCGCCGCACGCTTCCGCGGTGACCCGGGGCACAGGCGACCCGTGACGCGATCCGCCCGGAGGCGCGGGAGGATGGGGGAGTGAGCGAACTCCTCGAGGTACGTGTCGGTCCCCCCGCGCACGGGGGCCACTGCGTCGCCCGGGCCGATGGCCGCGTGATCTTCGTCCGGCACGCGTTGCCGGGCGAGCTCGTGCGCGTCAGCCTGACGGACGGCGGTGACAAGCGACGGTTCTGGCGCGGCGACGCGGTCGAGATATCCGAGCCCTCCGCGGACCGCGTGCCCTCCGTCTGGCCCGAGGCTGGCCCGGGCGGGGTGGGCGGCGGCGAGCTCGCACACGTCGCGCTCGGGGCCCAGCGGACATGGAAGACGACGGTGCTCCACGACACGATGCGCCGGATCGGCCACGTCGACCTCGCCGAGGCCGGGCTCGCGCACGTCGCGGTCGAGGCCCTCCCCGGGGACGACGAGCGCAACGGCCTCGGAACCCGCACCCGGATCGACCTCGTCGTCGGTGCCGACGGCCGAGCCGGCATGTTCGGTCATCGCAGCCACGACGTCGTCGCGATCACCTCGATGCCGCTCGCCGTGCCTGCGATCGAGGACCTCGGCCTGTTCGCGGAGCCGTGGGGTGGGCTCGCCCCCGGGGCCCGTCTCGACGTCGTCGCGCCGAGCCAGGGATCGCCGGTCGTCCTCGTCGACGGCGTCCCGGTCGGCGACGGCGCCGACCTGCGCGGTGCACCACGGGCAGCCGCGCCGTCGGACGCCGTCGACCTCAGCGGCGCGGGTACCGGCCGGGGCGGCGTGCGGCAGACCCACGCCAACCGTGGTGAGGGGTCCCGGGGCGCTGCCGGCCGAGGCGCGGGACGAGGCGGCAGCGGGCGGGGCCACGGCCCCGCCGACGTCCGAGGCCGGGGTGCTGCCGGGCGAGGCGGCGGGGCTGCGGACGGTCGGGGCCGCGACGGCCGCCAGGCCGGGCGCCCGGCCGGTTCTGCCCACCCCGGCGACGCCGGCCGCGGCGACGCCGGCCGCGGGCCTCATGGCGCGGGTGCGCTCGCCCTCTCGGGTGCGGGTGCTGCGCCCGCGCGCACCAGCATCCGCGAGGTCGTGGCGACGCCCTTCGGCGCGATCACCTACCGGGTGGGTGCCGGCGGCTTCTGGCAGGTCCACCGGGAGGCGCCCGCCGTGCTCACGGCCGCGGTGCTCGACGCCGCGGACCCGCAGACCGGCGAGCGCGTCCTCGACCTCTACTCGGGCTCGGGGCTCTTCACCGTGCCGCTCGCGCACGCCGTCGGTGAGGCGGGTCGGGTCGACGCCGTCGAGGGCGACGAACGGGCCGTCAAGGACGCCCGGCGCAACCTCCACGCGCACCCCAACGCCGTCCTCCACGCCGAGCGCGTCGACGAGGCGTCGCTCGGTGCGATCGCGGGGGACGGGGCGGAGGTGGACGTCGTCGTCCTCGACCCCCCGCGTTCGGGCGCGGGGGCTGCGGTCATGGGCGCGCTCGCCGCACTGGGCCCGCGCCGCATCGTCTACGTCGCGTGCGACCCCGCGGCGCTGGCCCGCGACGTGGCCGCCGTCGCTGCGCACGGGTACCGGCTGCGCGGCCTCCGCGCTTTCGACCTCTTCCCCCACACCCACCACTTCGAGTCGGTCGCCGTCCTCGAGCGCGACCTGACGGCGGGGAGGGCCGGGCACGCAGCGGGGTGAGAGGCGTCGTCGGTGGCGCCCTCCTCGCCGTCCGCACGGCCTGTCGGCTGGACATCCGCCCAGGACGAAGTATCTTGATGTCGAGATAGTTTCTGAGACATCACCGCGCGTGCGTGGGACGATGGGCGGTAGCGCGCCCTGGCGCGAAGCCCCGTCCGGAGCACCTGAGCACTGAGGAGTACATGTGAGCAGCGTCGACACATTCGGAGCGAAGTCCACCCTGGACGTCGGAGGGAAGAGCTACGAGATCTACCGGCTCGACGCCGTCGACGGCCTCGAGCGACTTCCCTACAGCCTCAAGGTGCTCGCGGAGAACCTCCTGCGCACGGAGGACGGCCTCAACGTCACGGCGGACCACGTGCGGGCGCTCGCGAGCTGGGACGCGACGGCGGTCCCGAGCACCGAGATCCAGTTCAGCCCCGCGCGCGTGGTCATGCAGGACTTCACCGGCGTGCCGTGCGTCGTCGACCTCGCGACGATGCGCGAGGCGGTCGCCGAGCTCGGCGGCGACCCCGCCAAGATCAACCCGCTCACGCCCGCCGAGCTCGTCATCGACCACTCGGTCGTCATCGACGTCTTCGGCCGCTCCGACGCGTTCGAGCGCAACGTCGAGATCGAGTACGAGCGCAACCACGAGCGCTACCAGTTCCTGCGGTGGGGCCAGACGGCGTTCGACGACTTCAAGGTCGTGCCGCCCGGCACGGGCATCGTCCACCAGGTCAACCTCGAGTACCTCGCCCGCACCGTCATGACGCGCGAGGTCAACGGTGTGACGCAGGCGTACCCCGACACGTGCGTCGGTACCGACTCGCACACGACGATGGTCAACGGGCTCGGCGTCCTCGGCTGGGGCGTCGGCGGCATCGAGGCCGAGGCGGCCATGCTCGGCCAGCCCGTCTCGATGCTCATCCCGCGCGTCGTCGGCTTCAAGCTCTCCGGCTCCATCCCGTCGGGCGCGACCGCCACCGACGTCGTCCTCACGATCACCGAGCTCCTGCGCAAGCACGGCGTCGTCGGCAAGTTCGTCGAGTTCTACGGCGAGGGCGTGGCCGAGGTCCCGCTCGCCAACCGCGCGACGATCGGCAACATGAGCCCCGAGTTCGGCTCCACCGCGGCGATCTTCCCGATCGACGACGTGACGATGGGTTACCTGCGCCTCACCGGCCGTGACGAGGACCAGATCGCCCTCGTCGAGGCCTACGCCAAGGAGCAGGGCCTGTGGCACGACCCGAGCGTCGAGCCGGTCTTCTCGGAGTACCTCGAGCTCGACCTCTCGACCGTCGTCCCCTCGATCGCCGGCCCGAAGCGCCCGCAGGACCGCGTCGCGCTCACCGAGGCCAAGGACGCCTTCCAGGCCGCGGTCAAGGACTACGCCCACCACCCGGAGGCGGAGCAGGACACCGACGGCCTCGACCACAGCGTCGAGGAGACGTTCCCGGCGTCCGACCCCATCGCGGCGGGCGAGCACGCCAACGGCAACGACGAGCCGCGCGAGCCCGGGCACAGCACGAACGGGCGCCCGAGCAAGCGCGTCGCGGTGACCATGGCCGACGGCACGCAGACCGAGATCGACCACGGCGCCGTCGTCATCTCCTCGATCACGTCGTGCACGAACACCTCCAACCCCTCGGTCATGCTCGCCGCGGCCCTCCTCGCGAAGAACGCGGTCGAGCGCGGTCTGCAGGTCAAGCCGTGGGTGAAGACGTCGATGGCGCCGGGCTCGAAGGTCGTGACGAACTACTACGAGAAGGCCGGCCTGTGGCCGTACCTCGAGAACCTCGGCTACCACCTCGTCGGCTACGGCTGCACGACGTGCATCGGTAACTCCGGTCCGCTCCCCGAGGAGGTGTCGGCCGCGGTCCAGGAGAACGACCTCGCCGTCGTGTCGGTGCTCTCCGGCAACCGCAACTTCGAGGGCCGCATCAACCCCGACGTCAAGATGAACTACCTCGCCTCGCCGCCGCTCGTCATCGCCTACGGCCTCGCCGGGACGATGGACTTCGACTTCGAGCGGGAGCCGCTGGGCCAGGACTCGGACGGCACGGACGTGTTCCTCACCGACATCTGGCCCACCCCGGCCGACGTCCAGGCCACGATCGACTCGTCGATCGACCAGGGCATGTTCATCAGCGACTACGCCGACGTGTTCGCCGGCGACGAGCGCTGGACCTCGCTCGACACGCCCGAGGGTGACACCTTCGCGTGGGCGGACGACTCCACGTACGTCCGTAAGCCCCCGTACTTCGAGGGCATGAAGATCGAGACCGAGCCGGTCACCGAGATCGTCGGCGCCCGTGTGCTCGCCAAGCTCGGGGACTCGGTGACGACGGACCACATCTCGCCCGCAGGTTCGATCAAGCCGGACAGCCCGGCTGGTCGGTACCTCGCCGAGCACGGCGTGGCCCGCCGCGACTTCAACTCCTACGGCTCGCGCCGCGGCAACCACGAGGTCATGATCCGCGGCACCTTCGCCAACATCCGGCTGCGCAACCAGCTCCTCGAGGGCGTCGAGGGCGGGTACACGAAGAACCTGCTGACGGGTGAGCAGGAGTCGATCTTCGACGCCGCGCAGGCGTACGCCGAGGCGGGCGTCCCGCTTGTCGTCCTCGGTGGCAAGGAGTACGGCTCGGGCTCGTCGCGCGACTGGGCTGCCAAGGGCACGTCGCTCCTCGGGGTCCGCGCCGTCATCACGGAGAGCTTCGAGCGGATCCACCGTTCGAACCTCATCGGCATGGGCGTCCTCCCGCTCGAATTCCCGGCGGGCGAGAACGCGGACTCGCTCGGGCTCGACGGCACGGAGACGTTCGACATCAGCGGCGTCACCGCGCTGAACGAGGGCGCGACGCCGGGGACGGTCGCCGTCCGCGCCACCAAGACCGACGGCGCGGTCGTCGAGTTCGACGCCGTCGTGCGCATCGACACCCCCGGTGAGGCTGACTACTACCGCAACGGCGGGATCCTCCAGTACGTCCTGCGCTCGCTCGTCAACGCCGCCTGACCCGGCTGAGCGTCGCTCTCCGCAGGCCCCGCCCGGTTCGTCCGGGCGGGGCCTGCGGTGCACCTGGCCGGTGCGCGTGTCGTCCGAGGTCTGCTCGGTGCGTGATCGGTGCGTGATCGGTGCGATCGGGCGACCGGGCGACCGGGCGTCCGGGCGGGGGCCCGGTCACGCCGCTACGGTGCCGCGGCAGGTCGGTGTCTCGGTGCCCTTCACCGGCCCGACCGCTCGGAGTAGCGTGCGGCCATGGCAGACGACGTCGTCGGTGAGTACGGGCAGCCCGAGTTCGACTGGTCGATCCTTCAGCGGCCCTCGGCCCTGGCGATGGTCCGCGGGCAGCTCGGCTTCTCGTGGCTCGAGGTCGAGGCACGGTTGCGGTCCCTCACGCAGGAGGAGTTCGACCGCGAGCCGGCCCCGGGGGCGTTCCGCGTCGTGCGACGCGGCGACGAGCGGTCCGAGCGTGCGATCGGCACGGGGGAGTGGGTGGTCGAGTGGCCCGCCGCGGGCGACGGCGGCGGGACGCGCACGATCGGCTGGCTCGTCGCTCACCTGACGGAGACGTTCTTCGAGCGGTGGGAGTGGACGTTCGGTGAGCGGTCACGGCGTCGGGACGACCTCGCCTTCTCCGGAGAGGTCGGACGCGCGGTCGACGGGCTCAGCCGGTGCGTCGGCGCCTGGAGCGCGGGGATAGCCGCGCTCGGCGAGGACGACGCGTTCACCGTCGGCCTGAGCCAGGCCACGGAGATCGACGCGGCGGCGCCGTTCGGGCACCTCGTGCTCCACCTCAACCGCGAGCTCATCCATCACGGCGCCGAGATCGCGGCACTCCAGGACATCTACCGCGCCCAGGGCTGACGGGCCGCCTCGGACGCCTGCCCGTCAGATCGACGACGATCAGCTCTCGCTGCGGTGCGTGTGGCTCCTGCCTCCTCAGAAGGGCGGATCGCCGACGTCGAAGAGGATGGGCGCGTATGTGGGGGGGCGAGTGCGCGAGCTCCGTCCGGCGGGGAGAGCGGTCCGGCCACGACCTGGACGGGTCGTTCCGCTGACGGTGGGCGGGGCTGTCCCATGGGTCGAGGTGGGCACTGTCGCATGAGTCGCAGGGCGGGCGGTCCTGCCCGCTCGGGGTGAGCCGTCGCTCTGGAGCGAGGCAGCAGCCGGCACGCTGGGCGCAGGTGGCGCTGTCCCGGGGGCTGTTCGGACCAGCTCACCGGCACGAGGCACGGTTGTCTCACGAGAGGCAGACGCGACTGTTCCCTCGGGCGTGGACGGAGCTGTCCCTACAGGCGTAGACGGCGCTGTCCCTTCGAGCGTGGACGGAGCTGTCCCTACAGGCGTAGACGGCGCTGTCCCTTCGAGCGGGGACGGAGCTGTCCTCCTGAGCGTGGACGCACCTGTCCCCACGGTTGCTCGAACCGTCCTGGCCGCGGTGGACGGAGCTGTCCCGACGAGCATGGGTAGACCTGTCCCATTGGCCGTGCCCAGGGCCGTGCCAGTGGTGCCGGGTCGCGGAGGCGCGAGTCCGTCGGGTTCTGGCGTGCCTGCCTTCTTGCGGCGTTTCGGCGGTCTCTCGTGGGTGGTGGTGTCGATGTGGGTGCCGTGGCGGTCGTGGAAGGCGTGGCCGCCGGGCAGGGTGGTGATGCGGATGTGGTCGGCGTGGACGCGGTGGTGGTGGTAGCTG